>JBBRFQ010000095.1:0-13159 GCA_038224035.1 Gemmatimonadales bacterium | reverse complement strand
TTCCGTGCCCAGGAAACGCGACGCGGCGGTTGCGCGCTGCTCCGAGAGTCGGCTGTTGTAATCATCTGCACCGACCGCATCGGTATGCCCGACGATCAGCACATCCGTCTCCGGATACTTCTTGAGGCTTGCGGCAAGATTACGCAAGTTCGACGCAGCGTCCGGACGCACCTGATCTGAATCAAAATCGTACAACAAGCCGCTGGCAAATGTCACCTGAATGCCCTCGCCGACGCGCTCAACCGTCGCCCCGGGAATCGCCAGCTGAATTTCTTTTGCTTGCTGATCCATTTGGTGACCGATGATGGCACCCGCCGCACCGCCGACCACCGCGCCGATGATTGCGCCGCGGGCGGTCGAGCCGGTCTGGTTCCCGATGATACCACCAATGCCCGCGCCGACACCGGCGCCGATCGCGGCGCCTCCCTGCTTGCTACTCGCGCAACCCACGACGGAGAATCCGATCGCCACAAGGGCCATCCGTGATAGCTGTTGACGAATCATGTGCGTTTTCCTGGAGCGATGAGAAGGACACCGCCGATGACGATGGCGGCGATGCCGGCCCACATCGGGATGTTGACCTGTTCCTTGTCTTTGACTTCGATCGAGATCGGCCCGAGATCGGCCTCGCTCGTGCTCTTCGTATAGCTGAACCCACCGTATGCCAGGGCGAGAGCGCCACCGACGATGAGCACAAGCGCGATGATCTTGTTGGAGTTCATATCGAGTCTCGTTGAAGTGCAGGGATCAAAGCGGCCTACGTCCCTGAATCACGCGTACAAGCACAATGATGATGGCAATGACGAGCAGTACGTGGATCAGGCCACCCATCGTATAGGCGGTGACGAGTCCAAGCGCCCAGAGAACAATGAGGATGATGACGATGGTCATAAGCATACATACACTCGTTGATTGGTTGGTTGTGCTCCATAATCGGTGAAGAAGGTCATACCCCGACATCGGACAAAGGGACCGACGCGGGTGCGTTCTCGTGTGCGATAGCACATTCCAGTGACTCGCATCACAAACGCTCACGCCGCCACGCGCCTGTCACGCTCAGTTCGCTGCGCCTGTGTCACACGTCAACGTCCCGGGTAAGGGGACGGCATGCAGCGAGGCTGTCGGCGTGCCTGACAAAGACGTATCGTCATGACATGACAAAGATCACCAATCCTCGTTTGATCCGGCGCGCACTGAGCTGTGCGTCGATCGGTCTTGTGCTCACCGCGTGTGCCGGTGACGCGTCGGCTCCAACCACCCCCATACCAACACCAGCACCGACACCGCCGCCCGCGGCTGCAGGGCCCGTCGGCCCGTTCATCGCGGGCACGTCGTATCTCGACGCGCGCGAATGGGTGCAATACACCGCCGGCGATGCGCCGCTCGTGATCATCGCACCGCACGGCGGATTGCTGACCCCCGGCGAGCTCCCGGATCGCAGCTGTGCGGGCTGCGTGACGGCGAACGACACCAACACGCAATTACTCGCGCGCGTGATCGTTGATACGTTCGTGGCCCGCACGGGTCGGCGTCCGCATTTGGTGGTGAACCTGCTCCATCGGCGCAAGTTCGACGCCAATCGTGATCTGGTCGAGGCCTCGGGGGGGAATGTCGCGCTACTGCGCGGACCTTGGGAATGGCTGCACGCCGCAGTCGATACGGCGAAGGCGGACGTTGGCCGTCGCTGGCAGCGGGGGCTTGTGATCGATCTGCACGGCCACGCCCACGCGATCCCACGACTTGAGCTCGGGTACCTGCTCACGGCCACGCAGCTGCGACTCACGGACGCGGCGCTGACGTCCTCCGGCGCGTTGGCTTCCAGCAGCGTCGCTCACCTGCTGCAGAACGGACGCAGTGCGCGCACGCCGGCCGAACGGTTGCGTGGCGCGACCAGTCTCGGCGCGTTGCTCGAAGCGCGCGGTTTTTCCGCGGTGCCGTCACCAGCGGCGCCAGCTCCGCTCGTGGCGGAGGAGTACTTTAATGGTGGATTCAACACGGCACGACACGGTTCACGATCCACCAGCACAACCGATGCGGTGCAGATCGAGTGTCATTTCACGGGTGTACGCGACACCGAGGCCAGCCGCGCGGCGTTCGCGTCGGCGTTGGTCGAATCGCTGTTGGTGCTGTTCGCCAACGAGTACGCATGGCACCCGTGACCGCGCCCTTCGTGGCCAGTGCGCACTGGACATGATTGCCACGCCGGATGATCGTGCCTTTCTGGTCGAGGCCACGCGCGAAGCCGAAGCCGCTGCCCTCGCCGGTGAAGTACCCGTTGGCGCGATTGTGGTCTGTCGTGGTGCGATAGTCGTCCGTACGCAGAATCGCATGCAGCGCGACGGCGATGCGACCGCGCACGCCGAAGTACTGGCGCTTCGTGAAACCGCACGGGTGCTCGGCACGGCACGACTGGGTGAGTGTACGCTGTATGTCACGTTGGAACCGTGCGCCATGTGCGCGGGCGCGCTCGTGCTCGCGCGCATCGGGCGAGTGGTGTTCGCCGCGTGGGATGAGAAGGCCGGCATGGCCGGCTCGGTGGGTGACCTGCTGCGCCATTCCCGCCTGAACCATCGTCCCCAGGTGCTCGGCGGCATCGAGCCTGCCGCGTCCGTTGCACTGCTGCAAACGTTCTTCGCCAAAGCGCGCGCGGGCGGACATCATACGCCGTAGCGCCGGCTGACTCCGCGCCAATGATAAGCGCGCCGAACCGCGAGGTGCGGTCCGGCGCGCGTCTGATTCACTTGTACGTCTTGAGCTGTCCCGATTTGTACTTGTCCCAATACTCGGTGAGTTCGCGTCGCACTTTCCCGTGCAACAGATACACGCCCACCAGGTTTGGGAACGCCATACCCAGAATCATCAAGTCACCGAAGTCGAGCACGTTGGTGGCGGTGATGATCGAGCCGAGAAATACGAACACCAGAAAGAGCAGGCGGTACGACAGCGACGACTTGGGGCCGAACATCCACACCCAGCACCGCTCGCCATAGTACGACCACGAGATCATGGTGGAGTACGCGAACAGGAACACCGCCGCCGAGAGCACGTAGGGGAAGAATGCAATCTCCTGACCCATGGCGCGCGACGTGAGTGCCGCGCCCTGATTGCCGGTCACCAGGCTCGCGTATTCCGGATTGTTGTACGCGCCGGTGATAACGATGACGAGCGCGGTCATGGTGCACACCACCACGGTGTCAATGAACGGCTCGAGCAGGGCGACAATGCCTTCGCGTACCGGGTAATCGGTTCGGGCCGCCGAGTGCGCGATGGCGGCCGATCCGGCGCCGGCTTCATTGGAAAAGGCCGCGCGCTGGAAGCCGATGATGAGCACGCCGATGAAACCGCCGTACATCGCATCGGCATTGAATGCACCCGAAATGATCGCACCAAATGCCGCCGGAATCTGTCCGGCGTTCATACCCAGCACGGTCAGTGCCGCCAGCACGTACACCACGGCCATCAGCGGCACGATTTTGTCGGCCACCGACGCGATGCGCTTGATGCCGCCGAGGATCACGACGCCAACCATCGTCATCATGATCAGGCCGTACACCCACGGATACTCCGCCAGAATCGGCACCGTCTCCTGCAGCGCGTTCATTGACTGGTTGACTTGGAAGCTGTTGCCGCCGCCCAGGGAACCGCCGATGGCGAGAATCGAGAAAAACACGGCGAGGCCTTTGCCGAACTTGGGCATGCCCATCTCGGCGAGCCCCTTCGACAGGTACTGCATGGGTCCGCCGAGCACGTTGCCGTCGGGTCCGATCGCGCGATACTGCTGGCCAAGCGTGCACTCGGTGAACTTCGCCGTCATGCCGATCAGGCCGGCGCAAATCATCCAGAAGGTGGCGCCCGGCCCGCCCATGCTCACCGCGATGGCAACGCCGGCGATGTTGCCCAGTCCGACGGTTGCGGACAGTGCCGTGGTGAGTGCCTGAAAGTGCGACACGTCGCCGACCGCATTCGGGTCGGTGAACTTTCCGCTCGTCACCTGAATCGCGTGCTTGAACGCGCGGACGTTGATGAAGCCCATGCGAACCGTAAGAAACACGGACGCCACGACGAGCCACACCACAACGAGCGGCAGTTTGTGTGTCGAGTCCCAGAACATCAGATCGAAGAAGAACACCGCGCTAATGACGGCGTTCACGGAACCAACGGCGCTGTCCACGGTGGCCATGAAGCCAGTAGCCTGCGCCGCGAGGGCAGAAGAGAATGGCAGCAGGCTGAGCAGGCACAGGCCTGCGGCGCCGCGCGCCACGCGACTGGGAGAGGTGGTCATGCGGAAGAGGAGGAGGGGAGGGGTGACATCAGCGTCACACAGTGCACCCGAAGGCGCGACTACGAGGGGATCTGCCAAGCTATCACGCGGAGCAGCAGCACGATACCTGACGCTAATCGCCGACTTGGGAGCGGCCGACGGCAGTGTTACGCCGCGGTCACTGAACTTGCTGAGGCCACCGAGCAGGCTTGTCGGTAGCTGTCCGGCCTGATTAAGTTGTCAGGCTGTAGGTCGGTGGCAACTGTTGGACAGGTGGCTGAGTGGTTGAAGGCACCGGTCTCGAAAACCGGCGTACCCGCAAGGGTATCGTGAGTTCGAATCTCACCCTGTCCGTCGTCCGTTACGCGAATACATTCGGGATGGTACCCGGATGGGTGGCCGAGTGGTTTAAGGCGCACGCCTGGAAAGCGTGTGGGCGCGCAAGCGTCTCGCGAGTTCGAATCTCGCCTCATCCGCTTCCCCCGCAACGATCGGTGTGATCGTTGCGGGGGTTGTGTTTTCTGCAGGGCCAATTGCGCTGAGACCGCGAGTCAGCGAGATATACAAGTGTAGGAGACGCGCACTGCAGCGCCGTCTCGAACGCGGATGTTCTCCGCAGGAGTGAATACGTGCCTCCCGCTTCCCGCTCGTCCAGCCGCCCCGTGGGCTGGCGATTTGCCCTGCTTGGCGCTGTGGCGCTGGGCGTCTTTTTTCTCTGTGCCGGTGTGCTGATCGCCGCGAGCGGCGCCTCCCAGGCCAAGCCTGATGTGACGGTCGAGGCGGAACGTACGATGCAGGGCGCGAAGTTGAGTATCCGTGGTCGCGGCTGGCCGGCGAGTGCCGCGGTTTTACTGACCGCGACCAGGCCGCCCGGCGCGGCGGCGGATCTCGATCTCGGTAGCGCGCAGACGAACGCCGAGGGCGAGTTCCGGGCCACGAAACTATCCCCCTGCACCACGCGCAATGAGTCCGATGGATCCGCGTCGGTGACTATCGTTGTGCGCGCGGGAGACGCTCGTGCGGAGCGGAGCATCACCGCGGTGTCGTGGGTGTGCATGGCGCCGTGATCACCCACGAATCGGGGCGCGCCGGAGGATAGACAACGCGCCGACGGAGCTGTACGGTTGACAGCAGGGCCGTTCGCCTGCAGGATATCGCCCTCACCGTCTCGCCGAGTTTGTGTGCTGACTGCCGTATTCGCCTGTCCCGTGTTCTCACCGGCCGCCACGCAGATGATGGAGGCGGCCGTCGCCTTGCCGGGCGTGCAGCTGGCCGTGGTGGCGCAGCAACCGCTCGACGAGCTGCCGGAGCGGCTGGCCAGTCGACTCGTTGGTCACTGGCAAGTGCATGACGTGACCGACGTGCCCCAGCTGACGTGGGCCGTTCGTGAGCTGCTCAATCGCGTTGGATCGGTCGACAAACTGTTCGGTGCGTTTGAACAGCTGCAAGTGCCGCTCGCCGAGGTGCGTGAGCATTTTAATATTATCGGTATGCGCCCAGACGCGGCGCGCCGGTTCCGTGACAAAGCGCTCATGAAAGCGACGCTGCGGGCTGCGGGCGTACCGTGCGCGCGTCACTGCCTCGTCACCAATGCCGAGGATGCGTGGGGCTTTGCGCGTGAAGTCGGTTTCCCGCTGGTTGCCAAGCCGCCGGCGGGCGCCGGTGCGCGGAACACGGAACGCCTGGCCAGCGGTGCGGCACTGGGCGAATGGCTCGCGTCGAATCCCCCGCAAGCCGATCAGCCGCTGTTGCTGGAGGAGTTTCTGAACGGCCGCGAGCATTCGCTCGAAACCGTGTCGATCCACGGCCACGCCGTGTGGCATTCACTCACGCATTACGATCCCACTCCTCTGCAGGTGATCGAGCAGCCGTGGGTGCAATGGTGTGTCATTCTGCCGCGCGAAATTGATGATGCGAAATACGATGACATTCGCGACATCGGGGCGCGCGCGCTGGCCGTACTCGGCATGGACACCGGTGTGTCGCACTGCGAATGGTTTCGTCGCGCTGACGGCAGCGTGGCCATCTCTGAGATCGCCGCTCGACCCCCGGGCGCACAAATCACCACGCTGATTTCCCGCGCGCACGACATTGATTTTGTGCGCGCGTGGGTTGAGGTGCAGCTCTTCGGTCGATTCGAGGTGCCCGAGCGCAAGTACGCCGTTGGCGCGGCGTATCTGCGCGGTCAGGGACGTGGTCGCGTGACGGCGCTCGACGGACTCGACGTCATCGCGAGAGAGATGGGCGCGCTCGTGACGGACTATCGGCTTCCCACGATCGGGCAGACGCCTTCTGGCAGCTACGAAGGCGAAGGTTTCATTATTCTGCGACACACTGAAACAGAAGTTGTCGAACGCGCCCTGCGTCGACTTGTTTCCACTCTTCGCGTCCGCCTCGGCTGACGTCTTCCTGCACCCGCACGCGCTTCATGACACACAACGTCATCATGATTATGCCCGGCTTCCCGGGCGAGATGCCGCATTTCACCCGCGGCCTCTCCGAAGTTGGCGCCACCGTCTGGGGCGTCGCGCCGGGTGGTGTGGGCGAGTTACCGGAACTCGCCCGTCAACATCTGTCGCACTACCTCTCGGTACCGTCGCTGTTTACGGACACCGACGCGGCGATCCATGCGATCCGCGAGTGGACGCGTGGTGTGACGATCGACCGGGTGTGCTGCCTGTGGGAGCCCGGCGTGGAGTTGGCCGCCGCGATCCGGACGGCGCTCGGCGCGCCCGGACTGTCACCGGAGCAGGCGCAGCGCTTTCGCAACAAGGAACTCATGAAGCAGGCACTCAGCGCGGCCGGTGTGCGCGTGCCGATGCATGTCGCGGCGCGTACGGCAAAGGAGGTGATCGCGGGCGCTGAACGGGTTGGCTTTCCGTGCATCGTGAAGCCCATCGCCGGCGCGGGCTCCCAGGACACCTTCCGCTGCGACAGTGCGGCAGAACTCGAGAAGGCGCTGACGCAGCTCGGGCATATCGAAGAGGTGAGTGTCGAAGAGTTCATCGATGGTGAGGAGTTCACTTACGACACGATCTGCGCCGGCGGCGAGATCATGTATTTCCATGTCGGCTACTACAGGCCCCGTCCTTTGATTGCGCGCACCCTCGAGTGGGTGAGCCCACAGACGCTCAGCTACCGGGACGTCGATGATCCGCGGGTGGCTGGAGGCCGCGCCATGGGGGAGCAGGTGCTCAAGGCGCTCGGCTTTGACGCCGGCTTCACGCACATGGAGTGGTATAAGAAGTCCGACGGCGAAGTCGTGTTCGGTGAGGTGGCGGCTCGTCCGCCCGGCGCCCGCACGGTGGACCTGATGAACTTCGCCGCGGACGTGGACCTGTTCACGGGTTGGGCGGAGGCCGAGGTGCACGGCACCTTCTCGCTGAACATCGAACGCCGGTACAATTGCGCCTGCATCACCAAACGCGCGCACGGGCAGGGTCGGATTCAGCGGGTGGAAGGGATGGACCGGGTGCGGGAGCGCTGCGGCGACGCGATCGTGGCCGTCGATCTGATTGCCGTGGGCGAGCCTCGGCGCGACTGGAAGGCGACGCTGCTCTCCGATGGGTACGTGACGCTGCGACACCCCGACTGGCAGGAGACGATGGCCATGGCGGACTTCGTGGGTGAACAGCTGAATCTCTACGCCGGTTGACACCGTTGCGTCCGTGAGACAGGTGGCGAGCTGAGGCGGGGACGCCACACAAACCGCAGAGTCCACGCGACGACTTTTCCGCGATTTCCACGACTGAAGCACCGATTCCCCATGTTATGGCTGGGCTCGCCGTTCGGCACGGCCCTTGCTCAGATGCACAGATGAAGACACTTGAGTATTGTGTCACTGGGTACCCGCCGCATGATGGTAGCGGACCCCGGACTGGCCCCTCTGAGGAATCGGATCATGTCGCGAATCGTTGAAGACCCGCCAATCGAAGCATCTCGCAGTCATTTCTCTCAGCTCTGTGTGCTGCTCACCGGTGTGGCTGCCGGCGTCGTGGAGCCCACCGCCGGCGAGTCGCTACAGAGTCCGAGCTACCATATGGGTCGCCGTGATGGCTACCATGTCGTGGTGGCGCATCTGGCCAGCAGCCGTACGCTCCGTGAGGCCGCGGATAAGTGCGTGGCGTTCGGTCGTGGCGTGGAGGAGCGCGCGGCGACGCACCCGTACGGTCCCGACTGGTGCCACGGTTTTGCCCAGGCCACGCTCGACGCGGCCTCGGATCTGGCGATGTATGCGGCTACCTGTACGCTGCCTGTGATCGATAAGGCGCGTCTGCGTTCGGCCCGGACCGCGGCACGCCATCTTTCCCCGTTCCCGAGCTCGTGGACCGCGCCGCGCGGTTCCTCTGCGCTGGAGACCCCGGAGACGCCGAGTTCGCCGCGCGAGTGGTGACACAGGGCCGGCGGTGGCTGGTGATCGGGTCGCGTTCCTCCGGGGACGCGACCCGTTTTTTTCGCCCGCGCGCCCCACGCACCCACGCGGCCGTCCACGTCCGTCACCGTTCGCGTCCGACATCGTGGCTGACGCATATATTGCGCGGATGACCAAACCGACCACACTCCTCGACGCGCGTGCGATGGACCGTACCCTGCGTCGCATGGCCGACGAGATCGTCGAGCTCAACGGTGGCACCGACGATCTGGTGATTGTGGGTATCGAGCGACGCGGTGTGCAACTCGCCGATCGTATCGTCACGATGATCGAGAAGCAGGAGCATGTGCAGCTTATGCGCGGTGCGCTCGACATCACGCTTTATCGTGACGATCTGCAGACGATCGGGCCGCGCCCGGTCGTTGGACGTACGCAGTTGCCACTCTCTCTCGATGGCAAACGCGTGGTGATCGTTGACGATGTGTTGTACACCGGACGCACGATCCGCGCGGCGCTCGACGAGTTGGCCGACTTCGGCCGGCCGGCGCGCATTGCGCTGGTGGTGCTTGTTGATCGCGGTGGCCGGGAGCTGCCGATTCACGCCGACATTGTCGGACGCACCGTCGACGTGCCGCCCGGCCAACGCGTGGACGTGCTGCTGTCCGAAGTGGATGACCGCGATGCCGTGATCCTCGCCGACCGCGACGCCGCGTGATCGCGCCGGACCTTCACCCCGCGACATCCCGACGAATGACCGGCCCACTCGGCAAAGACCTGCTCGGCCTCGATGAGTTGAGCGCCGCGCAGATCAATCTGATTCTCGACACGGCGGTCCCGTTCAAGGAAGTCTCCGAGCGGCAGATCAAAAAAGTGCCGACGCTGCGCGGTATGACGATCGTCAATCTGTTCTTTGAAGCCTCGACGCGCACGCGTGTGTCGTTCGAGTTCGCCGAAAAGCGACTGTCGGCTGACACCGTCAATGTGGCGTCGTCAGGGTCGAGCGTGTCGAAGGGTGAAACGCTGGTCGACACGGCGCGCAATCTTGAAGCGATGCGCATCGACATGGTGGTGATTCGACATCCCGCATCGGGCGCGGCGCGCTTTCTCGCCGAACGCATTGACAGCAATGTCATCAACGCGGGTGACGGCACCCATGAGCATCCCACGCAAGCGCTGCTCGACATCCTCACGCTGCGCGACAAGTTCGGCGATCTCGCCGGTCGCCGCGTCTGCATTGTCGGTGACGTGCTGCACTCGCGCGTGGCGCGGTCGAACATTCATGGCTTGCGCAAGCTTGGCGCTGAAGTTGCCGTGTGCGGTCCACGCTCGCTGCTACCCAACGCGGTGGAAGAACTTGGCGTGACCGTGTTCGACCGCATTGAAGCCGCCATCGAGTGGGCGGAAGCGCTCAACATTCTGCGGCTGCAACTCGAACGCATGCAGTCCGGATACATTCCGTCGCTGCGCGAATATAACCGTGTGTTTGGTGTCACCAGTGAGCGGCTCGATCGGGCGTCACATGATCTTCTCATCCTGCACCCCGGCCCCATGAACCGCGGCGTGGAAATCGATTCAGATGTGGCCGATGGGCCGCACTCCGTCATCCTGCATCAGGTCACCAACGGCGTTGCCGTTCGCATGGCCGTGCTCTACCTGCTTGCTGGCGGTCGGCCCGATCTGGCCGATGCCGCCAAGGGAGGCGCCCGCTGATGTCACGTGATCTGTTGTTGCGGGGAGGACGGATCGTGGATCCGTCGCAGAACATGGATGTCGTCGGTGACGTGCTGCTGCGCGATGGCAAGGTGGAAGCGTGCGGCGTCTCGATCGGTACGCCCGACGGTGCCGACGTCATCGACTGCGCCGGACTGGTGGTGTCGCCCGGCATGATCGACGTGCACGTACACATGCGTGAACCCGGCCGCGAAGATGTCGAGACCATCAAGTCAGGCGCGCACGCCGCCGCCGCCGGTGGATTCACCGCGGTGTGTGCGATGCCCAACACGCGGCCCACGACCGACAATCAGGCGACCGTCGGTTTTGTGAAGCGACAGGGCGACGCGGCGGGTTTCGCGCGCGTCTATCCCTACGGCGCGATTTCGGTGGGATCGAAGGGAGAAACACTCGCGGAAATGGGCGAGATGGTGGGCGCCGGCGCCGTTGCGTTCAGCGACGACGGCTATCCGGTGCAGAGTGCGCAGCTCATGCGCACGGCGCTCGAATACGCGCGCACGTTCGGTGTCCCCGTGGCTGAACACTGCGAGGACATGACCCTCGCGCACGCGGGTTCCATGAACGAAGGCGCCGTGAGCGCGCGACTCGGCCTCAAGGGCATTCCAGACGAAGCCGAAGAAATCTACGTGATTCGCGATATCCTGCTTGCCAAGCGCACCGGCGGACACATTCACCTGTGTCACATGAGCACGAAGGGATCGGTCGAACTCATTCGCTGGGGCAAGGAGCGCGGCATCAACGTGACCGCGGAAGTGTGCTCGCATCACATCTCTCTGACCGAAGATCGCGTTGGGCAGTACGACACCAACGCCAAGATGAATCCCCCGCTGCGTACGCAGGAGGACATCGAGGCGCTGCAGGAAGGACTCGCCGACGGCACGATCGATCTGTTGGTCACGGATCACGCGCCGCATCATTACGACGAGAAAGAACGCGAGTTCGCCGATGCGCCCAATGGTATTGTCGGGTTGGAAACGGCCCTCGGCGTGAACTGTACCTGGTTGCTGCACCGTGGCGTGCTGTCGTTGTCCGCGATGATTGACAGCATGGCGTGCAAGCCGGCCAAGGTGTTCGGGCTTCCGGGTGGAACGCTGCGTCCGGGCAGCCTCGGCGACGTCACCGTGTTTGATCCGGATCGTCTCTGGAGCGTCGAGCCCAAGCGGTTCAAATCGAAGGGGCGCAACACGCCCTACGGCGGCGTGGAATTGCGTGGCCAGGCCCGGATCACTGTGGTGGGCGGCCGGGTGGTGTACTCCGCCGACTGATTCCGTGGGCCGCGTCACACGGCGGGCCCGGTAGAGACCGAAGTTGCAGTAATCGTAGCACGCCCCCGGCACAGTTCGTTACGGTGTGACAGGTGCCGTCGCGACGTGTAACATGAAGCAGGGCGCGATGGTGACGTCTGCGTCGTCTATCCGGCTGTGGAAGGCAGCAGGAGTCGTTTTTTACCTGGAGTTCACGCATGACCGAGCAATCCCCGGTGTCCATCGATGAAGTCCGCGCGCTTGTCGCTGAACGCCTTCGTTTCGACGAATGGCTGGCGGCGCTGGAAGCGCGCCGCGCCGCCACGCCGGAACACGTCTATTCGCGGGTGCACGGCGACTACATCGCGCGTCGTGGCCAGGTGATGACCGCCCTGCACGAACACGTCCCCGGGCTCGAGCAGCATCTCGCCGAACTCGACGCGCGCGCCACCGAGCTTGGTGCGCGATCGCAGGGGGAGGAGGACGAGCGTGCCGAGGCGATGCTACGCCACGCCGTCGGCGAGTACGATGATGCCAAGTGGGACGAGGTCCGCACTCGCGTGGAGGAGTCGCTCGCCACGCTTGGGACGGAGCGCGCGAACCTCGACGCGCAGCGCGATGACGTGCGATCGCTGCTCGACAGTGCGCGCCCGGAGGCGCTGGCGGAGCCGGAGGCCGAGCCTGTCGCTGCGTCTGCACCCGAGCCCGAGTTCGTGGTCGCTCCTGAGCAGGAAACGGCCCCAGCTGAGTCAGCCGCTGAGCAGACCGATGAGTGGGGGAGCTTCACCACGCCATCCGCACCGCCCGCGGTTGGCGCTGAGTCGGCGACTCCAGATTGGCTCGGTGCGATGACACCCGCCTCGGTGCCAACGCAACCCTCGTCAGGGTCGGCCGAAACGGGAACGGGAGCTGTCGACGGCATCGAACTCACTCCCGACGAGCCGTCGGACGCGCCGAACGGTGTGGGCGGGGGCTTTGAGAGGCCGAGCTTCTGGGGCGCTCGCCAAACGGGTGTCCCTGACGCGGCGCCGGAGCACGCCGAGCCGCATGAGTCCGTGGATGTGTTCGGCAATGCGACGTCGGAGGGTGCAACCGCGAAGGGTTCTGCGGCTGACTCCCGGACGCCGCAGGCTTCAGCGGGCAGTTCGGCGCCAGCGGAGGCCTTCGACGAACTGGCGTTCCTGCGCTCAGTCACCGATCCGCAGTCCACCAGCGCTCCCTCGGCGCCCAAAGCGCCCGGCACAGGCGATGCGCAGAAAACGCTGCGCTGCACCGAGTGTGGGACGATGAACTTGCCCACCGAGTGGTATTGTGAGCGCTGTGGTGGAGAGCTCGCGGCATTCTGAACCGCCCGCCCGCGATACCACAAAGGGCCGGTGTCCATGACGGACACCGGCCCTTTGTCTACGTGAGCGCGACGACTTATGCCGTAGCTGCTACCTTGCCGATCCGCGCGATGCTGCTCTTCTGACGGGCAGCGGCATTGGCGTGAATGAGGCCCTTGCGCGCCGCACGATCGAGCAGCGACACCGCCTTCGTGCGCTCGTCGGC
>JBBRFQ010000094.1:0-13378 GCA_038224035.1 Gemmatimonadales bacterium | reverse complement strand
TGCCACGGGTCTCGTGTCCGTGCCCAATCGCTACATGCACTCGCCGAACGAACTCGTCAGTCTCGAAGATCTCGATCGCGCCGCCGACCTGATCGCCGAGACATGCCGGCAGGTCACCGCGAGTACGGACTTCACGCAGCGTTAAAGCCGCCATTACTTACGCTGTCTCGGGCCGTCCGGATCGCGCCTTCGGTTTACAGTGAGGGTTGACGGTGCACGGTGCGCATTGTCACCCGTTCACCGACGGTACGCGTCGACGGTTGCCAGTGCACAACCCAAACCGTTCACCGTTCACCGTGTACCCGTGCCGTCAACCGAAGGCGCGATCTCCACGGCGCGCGTCAATGCCAGTAAATGCCGGACCACCGTCAACCGTTAACGGTGGCCGTCACCGGTTCAGTCGAGCAGCTTCCGCACTCCCTCTCCCCGCGCTACGACCAGCGCCGCGTACGCCGCTTCGCGCAGCCACGGTTCCGCGTCGCCGGCATCGCTCTTGATCAGTCGCAACAATCGTTGCACACCGTCGGGACTGCCGAGCACGCCGAGCACCGCGATGATTTCGAGCCTCACATCTTCGTCCGGTTCAACGTCGAGCGCGGAGAGCAGTGCCGCGGTGGACGGCTTGCCCTGACTGCGTGCACCGTGCGCCGCCGCGGCCAGACGGCGCAACTCGGGCAACTCGTCGATCAGCCGACCTTGCAGCGCCGTGAGCGCGCGCTCCGTGCCCAGTCGTGTCAGCGCCCGAGCGCCGGCAATGCGCAGCCGTTCGTCGTCGTGCTGGAGCAGCGGGACGAGGTGCACGTCGGCTTCGACCACGCCCATCTCGCCGAGTAGCGCGGCGGCGTTGCGCACGACGAACCAGCGATGATCGTGCAGCGCTTCACGTAGCGCCTCTTCGCCGGCGTCGAGCGCGACGATGGCATCGAAGCACAGGCGTCGATCGGCGATGGTATCGGCGTCCTGCAGCAGCTGCACGAGTGTGTGCACCGAGAGATCACCGGCCCGTGCCAGCACCGGCATCAGCTCATCACGCGCGTGCGTCTGCGGCAATCGCTTGACCAGGGCGGCGACGGCGGCGGGGGTCAGCAGCCGCCGGATACCGCCCTCGAGCGCCAGCCGTCCGCCTCGCGTGCCGCGGCGGCGGGCGTCACCCACCAGGCCGAGGGCAACGGCTTCCACCACCGCGGGCACATCGCCCCACGGCGGCGTGGTGACGTGTCGCAGCAGCGCGTCCACGACCTCCCGCATGGTGGCGTCGTCACGACAGCCGGCCAGCCGACCGATATCGTGTCGCACGGTGTCGGGCACGTCGACGGCATCGTGCACGACGGTACTCGATCCCGGTGTGATGCGTACGGACCACGAGCGCCACGCGCCGGTCGGACCGCGGGCTCCCGGCGCGGCACTGAGCAGGCGCGCGAGTTCGAGCAGTTCGCCGGGCGCGGCGGTGCGACGCACATCGAGCACGACGGAGCCGTGCGCGGCGAGCCCCTCCACCAGGGCATCGAGCGACGCATCGCGCAGTGGCGTGTCGGGCGGCAACACACGCCCGCCCAGATACAGCTGGCCCTCGCTCAATCGCAGCTCGAGCGCGGTGCGCCGAGCGGCCGCGACGGTGGCCCGCAACGTGCGGCGCACACGATCCCGCTGTTCGACGGCCGACTGCCCTCCCCGCTCATCGCGCAGCAGCGACACGAGCGCACCCAGTGAGCGCGCCAAGACGAGGGACTGCTCGAACGACCCCTCCGGCGCGCTGGTCGCGGCGCTATCCTTCGACATGTGTCGCTGACGATGACATGATGCGCATAGTGGTGAACAAACTACTGCCGGCGGCTCGCGGCAGCATCTCCCCCGCTGACTGAACACAGCATGGCACTGCACGTGTGGAGTTCGGCGCACTATGTGATTCCGTTGCCCGAGGGGCATCGATTCCCGATCGCCAAGTACGCGCTGCTGCGCGAGACGTTGCTGCAGCAGGGCATCGTATCGCCGTCTCATGTGCACGATCCGGCGCGTGCGCAACCCGAACAGCTCGCGCGCGTGCACACTGCCGACTACGTGCGAGGCCTCACCGAGGGCACACTCGACTCGGCCGCCGTCCGGCGACTCGGATTCCCCTGGTCACCACAGTTGGTGGAGCGGTCGTTGCGCGCGGTCGGTGGCACGATTGCCGCAGCGCAGCACGCGCTCACGGCCGGCGTGGCCATGAATCTGGCCGGTGGCACGCATCACGCGTTTGCCGATCGTGGGGAGGGATTTTGCGTGTTCAACGATGTGGCGGTCGCCGCGGGGCAACTGCGCGCCGATCGACTGGTTCGCCGCGTGGCGATCATTGATCTTGACGTGCACCAGGGGAACGGCACGCACGCGATTTTTCAGGGTGATGCAGACACGTACACGTTCAGCATGCACGGGCGACGCAACTATCCGTTCACAAAAGTCGCCGGCTCACTCGATGTGGAGCTCGACGATGGTACGAATGACACCACGTATCTGACGTTGCTCGCCGACGCACTGCCGCGTGTGCTGCGCGAGGCACGCGCCGATGTGGTGTTCTATCTCGCGGGCGCTGATCCGCATGAAGGCGACTCGCTCGGCCGGCTGCGCCTCACGCACGATGGACTGGAGCGCCGAGATGCCATGGTGCTGGAGACGTGTCGGGCGGTGGGGCTGCCGGTGGCGATCACGATCGCCGGTGGCTACGGGCGGAAGCTCAGCGATACGGTAGACGCGCACGCAGCCACCGCCCGTATTGCCGCGACGTTCTGTTAGTCGCCCGGCCGCCCCGGCCAATCGCCTGGTTAGCATTCGCATGCCAACGCGTCAGACGCATCACGTTCAATCATTTCGCATGTCGACTCGATTCACCAATCACACACCGACACCGCTGTTTTTGCGCGAAGACGGTGCGCCTGATGCCCCGCCGCTGCTGCTGTTGCACGGTGGTCCCGGGGCGCATCACGATTATCTGTATCCGCAGTTTCTCGCGCTCACGAAGTCGCATCGCGTGATCACCTACGATCAGCGCGGTGGTGGTCAGTCGCGCACCGATGATCCCACGCCGATTACCTGGGAAACGCAGGTGCACGATCTCGCGGCTGTTATTGATGAACTCGGGCTGACATCGCCGGTGATCGTGGGCTACTCGTGGGGCGCGCTGCTGGCGATGCTCTACGCGAGCACGTGCGTCGACGAACCGTCGTTCGCGGTGCCATCCCGTCTCGTGCTCGTGTCGCCCGCACCCATGACCCGCGCGTGGCGCGACGAGTTCGAACAGGCGCTCGCCGCGCGGCAGGCTGATGAGTCCATTGCCGGCGCACGACGCGCGCTGGCGGCGTCCGACTTGCGCACTCGCGACCCTGAGGCCTACCGTCAACAGGCGTTCGAACTCAGCGTGGCCGGCTACTTTGCCGACCCGGCCCGGGCCACGGCCCTCACGCCGTTCCGGGTAACCGGGAAAGTGCAACAGTCAGTGTGGAGCAGCCTCGGCCGTTACGATCTGGGCCAGAAACTGCGTGGCGTACACATTCCGACACTCGTCGTGCATGGGATGCAGGACCCGATTCCGCTGGCGTCCGCTCAGGCCGTCGCCGAGGCGCTGAACGCGCAGTTTGTGGCGCTCGACGATTGTGGGCATGTACCGTACGTGGAGGCAGCAGACGCGCTGTTCGCTGCGATTGATTCGTTTCTCAGTAGTCCATCAGCCGATTGAACGGGCGTCGGTCTGGCGCTCGTTCGTCTCCCCAGCACCCTAGCGATGCACCATTTCGGAGCAGTGACACACGCGGCCGTGGCCACACTCGACGTCGAAAACCGTCGCTATCGTGTGTCGGTGTATGTCTCGCACGACGGCATTGAATTCACGGGACGTTTGTGGTTCACGGACGACGAGGTCGCCGAGTCGGAGGGTATTCCCGATCGTGGCGTGCTGCCGGGGCGCACGGAAGCCGAGGTGATCACGCTGGCGCGCCGGTTACGGCCAGACGAGCTGCAGCAGCGTTTTCGTCGCGCGCACGGGGAGAAGCGGCGCTACCACGGCTTGCGGCAGCTCACGAGTGAGATTCTCGACAAAATCCGGTATCTCAATCAGGTGGGCGTCTCCATGCGCAGCGGGCTGCTCGATGGGGATGCGGCCACGCAGGAGCTGGAACTGACGGAGCGTCAGTTGGTGGAGCTGGTGAAGCAGGCTAAGCGGTTGGCGGGGGTGGAGTCCTGAGCGTTGGCGGTTGACGGTTGGCGGTTGACGGTTGACGGTTACTGCTCACGGCATTTATGGATTTGGTACCGGGTGTTGGAGATCGCGCTTTCAGTTTACGGTACGGGTGAACGGTGGACGGTTGACTGTGTGCTCCGTGCGACGGCGGCTGTCGACTCGTACCGTCAGTGAACGGGTGACAATGCGCACCGTGCACCGTCAACCGTGAACTCCTACCGTGAACTGAAGGCGCGATCCTGAAGGCCCGATCCGGCGGCCGTAATGGCGGCTTTTAAATCTCCCATCCTGCGGGTGCACCGCTAGATTGACCGGATGGACTCACGCGCCGCGGCCCATGTGCTCACACAGATCGCCACGCTGATTGAACTGCATGGCGATGCGCCGTTTCGCGTGCGCAGTTTCCAAACGGCGGCGCGGGCCGTCGCCTCGCTGGGCGCGGGTGAGCTGGCCGTGGCGCTCGAGGCGCTCGATCGCGCCCTTGAAGACCTCGCACCGGAAGCGCAGGACGTGGTGCGCGAACTGGTGGAGAGCAATGGCTCGCTGCTGCTGGAATCGCTGCAGGAGCAGACGCCCGAAGGGCTGCTCGAGATGCTGCGCGTGCCCGGCCTTGGCCCGACACGCATCCGGCTCATTCACGAAGGCTTGCATATTGAAACGCTGCACGAGCTCGAGCAGGCGGCCGCCGATGGCCGACTGGCCGCGCTTCCGCGCTTCGGACAAAAAACCGCCGAACGGATCGCGCTCGGCATCGCGGCGCTGCGGGAAGCGGGGGCCTTTGTGCTCTTTTCGCACGGGCTGGCGGAAGCGGAGGCGCGCCGCGCCCAGTTCGCGGCGCACGCCGATGTGCTCGACGTGGCCATTGCCGGTTCGGTTCGGCGTCAGTGCGAAGTGGTGCGCGATGTTGATCTGGTCGCGGCCGTGCGCGGTTCGCCGTCGGTGGTGGCCGTGTCACTGGCGCACAGTGACGGTGTGCGTGAAGTGATCGGTGGCGGCGGTCGCACCGTGTCACTGCGCTATCACAATGGCACACGTGTTGATCTGTCCTGTGTGCGACCTGAGCAGTTTGCACTCGCGCTCTGGCGGGCCACGGGCAGCGACGCCCACGTGCGCGCGGTGATCGACTACGCGCATGCGCGCGGCTTCACGATTGCGGGCGATGAGCTGCGCGATGCGCAGGGTGTGCTCTGCGCGGTGCGCAGTGAGGAGGAACTCTACGCACACCTCGGGCTCGACTTCATCGCGCCGGAGTTGCGTGAAGGCACTGACGAAATCAGTGCGGCCTCGATGCACACGCTGCCGGAACTCGTGCAGGAGTCAATGCTGGCCGGTGCCCTGCACTGTCACTCGCAGTACTCGGACGGTGGTTCCATCATCGCCGAGATGGCCGACGCCGCCATCGCGCGCGGCTGGGGCTATCTCGGTGTCTCGGATCATTCGCAGTCGAATACGTACGCGGGTGGTCTGTCACGTGACGCGATTCTGCGGCAGCACGACGAAATCGACGCGCTCAACGCGGACTACGCGTCGCGTGGACTCGACTTTCGCGTGCTCAAGGGCATCGAAGCGGATATTCTGCCGTGCGGTCGTGTGGACTACGACGCGGCCGTGCTCGATCGATTCGACTTTGTGATTGCCTCGGTACACACGCGCTACGGCCTGAATGAACGGCAGATGACCGATCGTGTGCTCAAGGCGCTCGACGATCCGCATCTCACGGTGCTCGGTCACCCGACGGGGCGCTTGCTGCTCACGCGCGAGCCGTACGCCATCGATATGGGAGAAATCATTGCCAAGGCCGGCGCGGTTGGTGTGGCGGTTGAGCTGAACGCCGATCCGCACCGGCTCGACATCGACTGGAAACTGTGTCGCGTCGCGCGTCATCATGGCACGCTCGTATCGATCGGTCCCGACGCACATTCGCCGCAGGGACTCGACCATATCACGTTGGGTGTGGGCATTGCGCGCAAGGGCTGGTTGTCGGCGGAGCATGTGCTGAACACTCGCAGCGCCCGCGCCGTGCTCGCATTCGCGCGGGCGCGGCGCGACGGCAAGCGTCCGGCCGATGTACTCGCGTCGTTCGAGCTGTGCACCGAACGCACGCGGCGAGCCGCTCTGGGTTGATGGCGCCGGCCGCAAAACGCTCCACCGTCAAGACACGCGGTCAGAAGCCGTCGCAGAAAGCGCCGCTCGTACAGCGTTCACCACGCACGCTCGTGGAGAAGCGGCAGATCGCCACCGTGGTGCTCGCGGCGCTGGACGCCGAGTATCCCGATGCGCACTGCGAACTTGATCATCGCAATGCCTTTGAGTTGTTGTGTGCGACGATTCTGTCGGCGCAGTGCACCGATGTGCGCGTGAACATGGTGACGCCGGCGCTGTTTGCGCGCTACCCGGACGCCGCGTCTCTGGCGGCGGCGAAGCCGGACGACGTCGAAGACATCGTGCGCACCACCGGCTTTTTTCGCGCCAAGGCGAAAAACCTGATTGCCATGGCCGGTGCCCTCTTGGACCGGCACGACGGTGAGGTGCCGCGTACGATCGAGGCACTCGTGCAGCTCGCCGGCGTCGGGCGGAAAACCGCCAACGTGATCCTGGGCAACGCCTTCGACATCAACGACGGCATCGTCGTGGACACGCATGTGCAGCGGCTGAGCCGCCGGCTGGGGCTCACGCGTGAAGCCGATGCGATCGCCATCGAGCGGGCGCTGATACCGCTGTTCCCTCGTGAAAAGTGGACGCTGCTCAGCCACCTGCTGATCTGGCACGGGCGGCGCACCTGCGATGCCCGGAAACCCCGCTGCGGCGTGTGTGTGGTGCGCGAGGTGTGTCCGTCGGCGTTGAGCGAGCCCCCGCCAGGTACTCGTTCCCCAGCGGCCACCCCGTTGGTATAATTCAGATTCACCCTGACCCGAGCATTCCGTGACCAAACTGGCCACTTTCGATACCAATCGCGGGACCTTTGTCGCCGAACTCTATCCGGCCGAAGCCCCGAAGACCGTTGCCAACTTCGAGAAGCTGTCGAACGACAAGTTCTACGACGGCGTCAAATTCCACCGCGTGATCCCCGATTTCGTGATTCAGGGTGGCGATCCGCTCTCGCGGGATCTGCCCGAGGGTGATCGGCGCGTGGGAACGGGCGGCCCGGGGTACAAGATTCCCTGCGAAACGAGCGGCAATCCCCACACGCACAAGCTGGGCGCGCTGTCCATGGCACACGCGGGTCGCGATACGGGCGGCAGCCAGTTCTTCGTGGTGCTCAGCGAGGCGAACACGCGCCACCTCAACGGCGTGCATACGGTGTTCGGTCTCGTGACCGAGGGTATCGAGGTGTTCCAAACGATCAGTCCCAACGACGTCATGAACTCGGTGCGCGTCACCGACAGCGAATAAACGACATGTCTCTCCACCTTCAGCTCCCGCGCGCATGAGTCAGGCCTCACACTCCCACGGCTCCGACAAGGGTGCCGCATTCGCCGGATTGATCGGAGGCGCGTTATTCATCGCCGCCGTCGTGGTGGCGCTCGTGTTCTGGACGAACAGCCGGTTCGACGCGCACGAGGGTGAGGCTGCGGGTGAAGGCGAGCACGCGAGTATAAGTCATTTGACGGTATACAGTTAACCGTATACCGTCAGCCGTGAACGGTTGTTTGCGACCGGGCGGCACCGCGGGACAGGAAAAACCGTTTACGGTGAGGGTTTGCCGTCAACGGTTTTTTTTGTAGCGAACGGAATTTCAGCGCGGCAGTTGCCGCCGCACCCTTAACCCCGTCAGACGCGCGGCGTCTAACCATGACTATGGCCCTGTCAACCCGCGCCGACGCAATGACGCTTGTGGAGTCCTGGACCGCCAGCGATTCCCTGCGCAAGCATATGCTTGCGGTTGAGGTCGCCATGCGCGCGTACGCGCATCGCTTTGGCGAAGATGTCGAAGAGTGGGGCATGACCGGTTTGCTGCACGATTTCGACTACGAGCGCTTCCCGAACGCGGACCAGCGTGCCGGCGAGGAACATCCCGCCGAGGGCGTGCGCTATCTGCGCACACTGGGCGTGAGCGACGAGATGTGCCAGTCGATTCTCGGGCATGCCCACTACACCGGTGTGCCTCGGGAAACGCTGCTCGCGAAGACACTGTTTGCGTGCGACGAGCTGACCGGGCTCTTGACGGCGTGCGCCCTGGTGAAGCCGGGCAAGTCGCTGGCGGAAGTTGAGGTGGCCGGCGTGCGGAAAAAACTCAAGGACAAGGCGTTCGCGCGTGGAGTGAGCCGTGAGGACATCGTGCAGGGTGCGGCCGAGCTTGGGATTGAGCTTGACGAGCACATCGGGTTCGTGTTGGCGGCGATGCGCGCCTCTTCGGGCTCGCTGGGGCTTGACGGACGGCTGGCGCACGGTTCCGGATCGGCGGTCGCTTCAACGCCGCCCGCTGGGGGTGCGTAACTCGGATGACTCCACCAAAACGTGTGACTACCGCAATTCTTCCCTTTCCGATTCCGGCCAGCGCGCCGCGAGCAGGCGCCGACGTTGTCGGCGGTGGAGCGCGCGTGGTTGATCGGGAGACATCGGACGGGTCGATCCGTCCCGGTGCGCCGGACGACATGCGTCTGGTCGGCACCACGTCCTCCGACGTGCTGGCGGAACGGGAGCTGGTCATTGCGTCGCAGGGCGGCAGTGAGACGGCGTTTGCGGGGTTGGTGCATCGTCACCAGCGGCGGGCGTATGCGGTGGCGCGTTCCATCGTGCTCACGCACGACGACGCTGAAGACGCGGTGCAGGAAGGATTCCTGCACGCGTGGAAGGCGATGGAGCGGTTTCGCCCGGAGCAGGCATTCGGTGCGTGGCTGCATCGCATCGTGGCGAATGCGGCGCTCGACATTGCGCGCCGCAAGAAGGTGCGCGACGCGGATGAGTTGCAGGAATCGGTGTCCTCACCGTTCCACGATCCGGCGGTGCGCGCGGAGTTGCGCGGTCGGCTGGGTGAGGCGATGTCGCAGTTACCGGAGCGTCAGCGTTCCGTGTTGGTCTTGCACGACGTGGAAGGATACAAGCATTCAGAGATCGGTCAGACCCTCGGAATTCCCGAGGGCACGGCGCGATCGGATTTGCATCATGCACGCGCGGCCTTGCGCAAAATGCTGGGCAACTTGCGGAGAGACTCATGAAGATCAAGACGAAGCGGGCGCCGGAGGATCGCAGCCCGATCGACGATCCGGAATTGGTGGCGGCGTTGAGCGCGATGTATTCCGCGCCCGTCGACGAGAGCTATTGGACGGGACTGGAGGGGCGCATTGTGGCGCGCCTCAAGCAGGCGGACGTGCAGGGCGAATGGTGGAGCGTGTTGGCCGAATGGCGCAGCGCGGGGTTGGTGGCGGCGGGGTTGATGCTGTCACTGGCCGGTGCGGCGTTGTGGAAGGAGTACAAGATCGACACCGACCTTCGGCAGCTCGCAGCCGGCGCAGCATACTACACCGTGTTCGTTGGCGAAACGGAAGACATGACGATCGCGTTTTCCGTCCCGACTTCCCGACCGGCTCCGACAGGATCAGCCGATCGGTTCATGTTCACCACCGAGCCTTGAGCTCGCTGGCACTCCCGTGACGACTTCCCGAACGAAATCCGTGGCGCTGGCATTCTTGCTCGGCGCGTTCATCACCGGTGGCTCGCTTGGCTTTGCGGCCGGCCGTACCACCGGTTCGACCAAGAAGGACAAGAGCACGGCCTCACGCGAGTACACGTACAGTGGGTTGGTACGTGAGCTGCAACGTGATCTGAGCTTGTCTGACGCGCAGACCGCCGCCGTCGATTCAATCCTCACGTGGCGCAAGTCGCGCTACAATGAGCTCATGCTGCCGATCCGTCCCTCGCTGGATTCGGCCCGTGACAGCGCGCGCACGCTCATCGAGCAGCGACTCGATGGCACACAGCGCGGGGCCTTTATTCAACTTCGCAATCGCATGTCGGCCCAGACCGACAGCGCCCGAGCCGCTTCCAAGGAGCGCTAAAAGCGTGACAACCCGGACTACTTTTTTCGCTGCGGCTGCGGTCGCGGTGGTCGCAGCTTTTCAGTATGGTCAGCCGCTGCACGCGCAGAGCGCAGCCGACGAAGCGCGACCGATTGCGCTGCAGGCGGCCGTCGAGGCCGCGCAGCGCAATTTGCCAGCGGCCGTTCAGGCGCGCGGTGAGCTGCGCACGGCCTCGGCACAGCACCGCAGCGCCTTCGGTGCGTTCTTGCCGTCGCTCAACATGAATGCGACCACCGGACGCACGCAGGGTGCCCAGTTTTTTCAGGGCAACTTGGTGCCGCTCACCGGTAACCCGTGGAATTATTCCAACGGGCTGAGCACGAGCCTGGAATTGTTTGACGGCGGTCGCCGTTTGCATGAGCTGCGGCGCACCGACGCGGTGCTGGAGGCGGCGGATGTGTCATCGCTCGCCACGCGATTCGACATCGCCTTGCAGGTGAAGCAGCAGTACTACGCAGTGCTGGCCGCGCGCGAATCGGAATCGGCGGCGCGCGCCCAGCTTGAGGAGGCAAACGCGCAGTTGGAGGCGGCCGTCGCGCGCGTCAGTGCGGGCGCCGCGACCAAGTCGGACTCACTGCGCTCGATCATTCAGGTGGGCAACGCCAAGCTGGCGATCCTCACCGCCGAGAACGATCTGCGCGTGGCCAACGCCGCGCTCACGCGTCTGGTTGGCTCCGACGCCACCGTGACCGCGGAACCCGCTGACACCGCCGCGCTGCCGAATGAAAGCGCGTTGCCCGAACTGGTGGATCTTGAGCGCATGGCGATGCGCGGACCGGCGGTCGCCGCCGCCGAGGCGAACCTGCAGGCGGCGCGCGCCAGCCGGCGAGCCACCCGTACGCAGTATTTGCCCACGCTCTCCATGACGTACAACTACGGGCTGAATCAGGCCAGCCGCCAATTCGCCAGCGGCAGTCTGGTGCTCGTTGGCGCCGAGGCGGCCACGCGACAGACCTACAACTTTAATCTGTCGTTCCCGCTCTTCAACGGATTCACGCGTGAGGCACAGCAGGTGTCGGTGGGCGTCGCGGTGGACAACGCCGTAGCCGCCGCACGCGATGCACAGTTGGTGGCACGGCAGACGCTCACGCAGCAACTGCGTCTGTTGCAGACCGCCGCCGCGCGCGTGCAGGTGCAGCTCTCCACCATCGAGGCGGCCGAAGAAGACCTGCGCGTACAGCAGCAGCGCTACGCCCTCGGCGCGTCCACCGCGCTCGATCTGCTCACCTCGCAAACGCAGCTCAACGCCGCGCGCATCGCGCTCATTCAGGCCCGCCTTGACGCCCGTGTGGCCAAGGCGCAGCTCGAAGCGTTGATCGGCCAGAATCTTCCATGACCACGACATTGACCACGACATTGACTACGACATTTCTCAGGGCCGGTGACGGGCCCGTGCTTCAGGAGCGCCGCTACGTGAAGGGATCATTCGCACTCGCGCTTGGCGCGGTTTTCGTTCTTGGCGCGTGCAAGAAAGAGGTCAAGGAGACGGCCCCGGTGGATCGTGTGACCGTTGAACGTCGCGACATCATCGTGGACGCGCAGGCCACCGGTACCGTCGAACCCATCGAAGTGGTCGAGGTGAAGTCGCAGGCGTCGGGGCTCGTGCTGAAGATGCCAGTGGAAACCGGCACGAATGTGCAGCCCGGCGACCTCATCGTGCAGATCGACACGCGCGATCTCAGGAATCAGCTCGATCAGGCACAGGCCGACCTGCGCTCGTCCGAAGCATCGCTGGATGTCGCGAAGTCACAGCGCGATCGCTCCGACGAGCTGTACAAGACGCGCATCATCACGGCGCAGGAAAACGAGCAGGCCAATCTGTCGTACACGCAGGCGCAGGCCAACGTGATTCGCGTGCGCACGAGCGTGAACATTGCGCAGCAGCGGTTGGACGAAGCCCGCGTGACGGCGCCGGTTGCGGGCACGGTGATCTCGAAGACGGTGTCGCTCGGTCAGGTGATTCAGTCGGCGACCAGTGTGATGGGCGGTGGATCCACGATCGTGACGATGGCCGATCTGTCGCGCGTGCAGATGCGCGCGTTCATGAACGAAACGGATATCGGCAAGATCAGCTCCGGTCAGGACGCCCGCGTGGTTGTTGATGCGTTCCCCGACCGTGTGTTCCGCGGCTCCGTGGAGAAGGTGGAACCGCAGGCCGTGATTCAGCAGAGCGTGACGATGTTCCCGGTGATCATTTCGCTGCCGAACAACGAGCGTTTGTTGCTTCCGGGCATGAACGGTGAAGTCTCCGTGAATGTGGAGAGCAAGCTGAACGTGATCGCGGTGCCGAACGACGCCGTACGCACGATGCGGGATGCGGCCGCGACGGCCACGATGCTGGGCATCGACAGCGCGGTGTTTGCGGCGGCCATCAGTGGTGGTGGTTCGCGTGGTGAAGCGACGGCCGCCGCAGCGGATACCGCACGGGGCCGTTCCGTTGCTGTCGGTGGCGATTCAGCGCGTGGCGGTGCGCCGGCTGGCCAGGGTGCGGCCACGGGCGGCGCTCCGGCCGGTGGCCGACCGGCGGGAGGACGACCGGCGGCAGGCGGTGCACGCAGTGCGGCGATGGGCGGCATGGGCGCCGCCCGACGCGGCGGCGGTTCTTCCCGGCAGGGAGTGGTGTTCGTGGTGTCCGACAGCGGTGTGTATGAACCGCGCATGGTGCGTCTGGGCGTCGCCGACTACGACTTCTCCGAAGTGATCAGCGGGCTGAAGGAAGGCGAAATGGTGGCCTCACTCGCCATGGTAGCCCTGCAGGCGGCGCGTGAACAGCGCAACGCGCGATTCGGGCAGATGGGTGGTGTGCCGGGCCTGACGCGTCAGCCGGCCGCGGGAAGCGCAACGCCTACGGGCGGTGGTGGTGGCAGACCGCGAGGAGGGCAGTAACCATGATGTGGGCTGAGGTGTTCCGCGTGGCACTGGGTGCGCTCCGCGCCAACAAGTTGCGCAGTTTGCTCACCATGCTGGGCATCGTGATCGGCGTCAGCGCCGTGATCGCGATGGACGGTATCGGGCGTGGTGCGCAGAGGGCCATCAATGATCGCATCACCGCGCTGGGTACTACACTGCTCACGGTCAACCCGGGTCAGGTGGCGAGTCGTGGTGTCTCGAGCGAAACGGATCGCGCGCGACTGCTCATTCGCGA
>JBBRFQ010000093.1:0-13553 GCA_038224035.1 Gemmatimonadales bacterium | reverse complement strand
AGTCCGCTATGTATTCCCATCCAGCCGTCGCCATAGCTGCCTCCCATCATGCCACCCATGGAACCACCCTGCGAGTTGGTGCCACCCGCGCAGGCCGTGAGGGTCAGGCCGCCGGTCGCTATCGTGGCGCCGAAGATCCGGCGGATGTCAGTGTGTTGCATCAGGGTTGCCGTATGAGATGATGACGCGTTCGCGAAGGACGGATGCATCGGTCAAGTCAGTTGATCCTCGACGTCTGCAACGTCGCCGCAGCGGCAGGTGCGTGCTCGCGCCAGGTGCTGGTGCAGGGTACCCGATCACGCTCGTCAGCACTATCGCTCGCAAGGAGGAGCGCAACCGGTTTTGCTGGCGACGCGTACGCCCCCGCTCAAGTTCCTTTTCCGAAGCGCGAAATTTGACGAATCGTGCACGGGGGGCTCAGTCATTAAGACTCGTGGACGGATTCCCTACTACCCAGCGCCTCAATGACCCTCGCAATCGACGGACTGTCCAAGACGTATGCCAATGGCGTACGGGCCCTCTCCGACGTCACGCTCACGATTGCGCCGGGCATGTTTGGTTTGCTTGGCCCAAATGGCGCAGGCAAGTCCACGCTGATGCGAACCATTGCCACGCTGCAGACGCCCGATAGCGGCTCCATTCGGTTCCGCGATATTGACGTGCTGAAACATCCGCAGCAGCTGCGCGAGGTGCTGGGATACCTGCCACAGGAGTTTGGACTGTATCCGAACATGCCGGCCGAGTCCATTCTCGATCACTTTGCCACGCTCAAGGGCGTGACACATGCGGGTGAACGCCGCGAGCTGGTCGCGGCCTTGCTGCAGCAGGTCAATCTGTACGACGTGCGAAAGAAAACTGTTGGCGGTTATTCCGGCGGCATGAAACAACGCCTCGGGATCGCCATCGCTTTGGCGGGCAGTCCGAAGCTGCTGATTGTCGACGAGCCCACGGCGGGGCTCGATCCCACTGAACGCAACCGGTTCCTGAATCTGCTGGCCGACATCGGAGACGATGTGGTGGTGATCCTCTCCACGCACATCGTGGACGATGTGCGTGAGCTGTGCTCGCAGATGGCCATCATCAACAAAGGTCAGGTCGTGTTGCAGGGTGCGCCCACGCGCATTCTCGACGAAGTGCGCGGATGCATCTGGCGGCGCACCGTGCCGCGTTCGCAGGCCGATGAGTTTCGCGCCCGCCATCAGGTGATCAGTGCCCGGCTCGCCGCCGGTGCAAGCGTGCTGCATGTCTACAGCGAGGAAGATCCGGGCGATGGATTCGAGCAGGTTGCACCAGATCTCGAGGATGTGTACTTCCACCGCCTGGCCGCGGCCGCGGACGCCACTACTCCGGCGGCTGTCTGATGTTTGGCGCGATGTTTTTGTTCGAGCTACGCGGACACTTTCGCCGACCAGTGACCTGACTGTATGTCGCAATCGTGTTTGCGCTGGCATTTTTTGCCACCAGTACCGATGCCATTCTTGTCGGCGGTGCACTCGGCAAGGTCATGAAGAACAGTCCGTTCGCGCTGGCTCAGTTGTTCGCGATCGTGCTGGCGGTCGGACAAGTCATCACCGGCGCGTTGGTCAGCTCGGCCGTGTTGCGCGACTTCGACGACGGTGTACATGAGCTGGTGTTCACAACACGCGTGACACGCTGTGGGATGTCAAGACCGACAGCGTCTCAAGCACGCGCATGGCCGACGGTCAATACAAAGTGGTTGTCACGGCATCGGCGCGAAAGCTCCGCGCAGACTCGCTTGGGGCGGAGACGGAGGTGGCGATGAATGACCTGATCGACGTCGGCGTTTTTGCCGAGGCCCAGCGCGGCGCGCGTATTGGAGAGGCGCTGGTGATTCGTAGAGTCCGAGTGCGTGCCGGGACCGCCAACTACGAGTTCATCGTTCCAACCAAACCCGCGCGCGCCGGCATCGATCCGTACAACCTGCTCATCGATCGGAATCCCGGCGACAACACGCGCGACGTTTCACAAGACTAGCGTTTGTGGGGATCAGAACCCTACGGTCGCCTCGCCAGGAATCGGATCTCGCGCAGCACGTCGCTTTCGTGGGTGAGCGGTGCGGCCCCGGCGGGGAATCCGTTGTAGCGCAACATGTACGCCATCACGTCCACGATCTGTTGACGGCCGTAGACGCCCGGCGTGTCCGTTGGCATGGACGTGCGAATGCGGTCGTGCAGATCGGCCAGCGACTGGCCACTCCAGCTGCCGACAAACGCGCTTCCTGTGAGCTCCACGGCTTCATCGCTGCCGGCCAGGTTCTCCATGTGACAGCGCGCGCACAATTGTTTGTACGCCGAATCGCCGCGCTCGGCCTGCTCCGCCGAATACACACTGTCCCAGATGGTCCGCTCCCGCTGATGCTGGGGCCCGCGCGACCACGACATCATCGCATCCACGCTCGCGGCCGACGCCGTCAACAGCGTGACGACCACCAACACCAGCACGGCGTTCACGCGTCGACTCCGCATCACCGGGTACTCGGCGCCGGCAGCCGGAACGCAATATACTCGCCCGAGTACGGCCCGCCGCTCACGGCGACCACGAGGTACTGTCGGCCGTTCACCGCGTAGGTCATGGGCGATCCGCTCTGCGGTGCCGGCAGCGGCACACCGCCCACTTCCTTGCCGCTCATTTTGTCGTACGCACGTAACACCGCCCCGCGCGGGCGCGGTGCGACGGTGGTGACTTCCGGATCGCCAGCGATCACGAGCGTTTTCGTCACCAACGTGCCAACCGAACCTGCCTGTCCGGTGCGAGCTATGGCGAGGCCCTTGAGCGCCTCATGGTTGCGCACGGCGTCCGGTGTCTCGCCATGCGGCGTTTGCCACACGATCTCGCCGTTGTCGAGATTGATCGCAGAGATGGTCCCATACGGTGGCTTGAGCAACGGCAGCCCCTGCACTGTGAATCCGGCACGACCGGCACCGGGCGCAAAGCCGCGCACATAGTCCATGTCAGACGCACCTTTCGCCGGTGTCACCAGCCCCAGCGCCGACGGCGACGCGTTGGTGGCCGACAGGTAGATGATGTGCGTTTCCGGATCGTAGGATCCGCCCGGCCAGTTGCTGCCGCCATTTGTCGGGCCGTTGGTAAAGGTGGCCAGCGGGCCTTCCGCTTGGCTGAGAACGGGCGGTGTATAGATCGGGCCCAGCTTGAACTTCGAGGCGGCCGCGATGCCGGCCTCCTTGAGCGCCGGGGTGAAGTCGATCAGATCATCGAGCGTCACGCCGTTGCGCGCGTAGGCGAGTGGCTTGACCGGGATCGGCTGTGTGGGCGCATACCACTCGCCCGGCACCTCACCCTTCTCGACCTCGCGTTCTTCCATCGGCCACACCGGTTTCCCGGTGACCCGATCGAACATGTACAGAATGCCTTGTTTGGTGGGCAGCGCGACGCTCTTGATCAGCGCACCATCCACCGTGATATCGGCCAGAATCGGTGCCGCCGCCAGATCGAAGTCCCAGATGGGATGACGCACGATCTGGTAGTGCCACTTGCGCTTGCCGGTGCGCAGATCGATGCAGACAAGGCTTTCGCCAAACAGATTGTTCCCGGGTCGATGCCCACCGTAGTAGTCACCCGTTGGTGACTCAACAGGCAGATACACCAGACCCAGTTCTTCGTCGGCCGTGATCTGCGTCCAGACGCCGGTGTTGCCAGCGCTTTCGGCCGATCCATTCAACCACGTGTCGTACCCGAACTCTCCTTTACGCGGAATGGTGTGAAAGGTCCAGAGGCGTTTGCCTGTGCGCACATCAAAGCCGCGAATGTCGCCCCTGTTGTTGCGATACGACTTGGGCGCACCACCTTCGCGAAAGGCGGCCCCGATGATGACCACATCGCGTGCCACGGTCGGGGCTCCCTGATAGCCGATTTCTCCCGTCTCGAGGTCCGGAAGAATGGGGTCGTCCACTTCTTTTTTCAGGTCGACCTCTCCGTTCACACCGAAGCTCGGAATACGTGCGCCCGTCTTCGCATCGAGTGCGATGAGGCGGTATCCCGGCGTCACGTACAGGATGCGCGCGCTCTTGCCATCGCTCCAGTAGGCGAGGCCACGCCCTGACAGCGGTCGTGGTGACGCCGCACCGCGCGCGCCCTCGTTCTCACTGTGCATCCACAACATCTCGCCCGTGGCCGCGTCCAGCGCCACCACGGCGCGGCGCGTACCGGCGGTTGTGTACAACACACCACCCACCACGAGTGGCGTGCCTTCCAGTTTGTACTCCGGACGAGGACCGAGTTGATCGGTCTTAAAGCGCCAGGCCACTTCAAGCGAACCGAAATTCGCCGCCGAGATCTGGTCGAGTGGCGAATAGCGTGTGCCGCGGGTGTCACCCGTATGACTGGGCCACTCGCCGCCTGCGGTAGTGAACGGACCGGGCGCTGGTTGTGCCACGCCGACCGACGCCAGCGACAGCGCGCCCAGCGACAGCGCGCCCAGCGCGAACGCCACGGAACTATGAGAGAGCACGCGACGACGGCACGGCACGAGAGAAACGCTGGCGAAGGTCATCGTGTCAGGGAACGGGCTTCTTGGCGGCTTTGGCTTTCCGCGCCGCAACAAGTGTGTTGAACTCATCCTGCTCGAGGTACGTCACATCGATCCAGTTGTGCGCCATTTCATCGACGGTACGATCCCCCCAGCCAACCCACTGCGAGGGGTCCGGGTTTGTCGGGTTGGACGCGGTGTTGTCATGCCAGGCCGTGAACGCCAGCGTGGTCCCCTTTGGGAGCAGTGGGGCGGCGTCGGCGGCGTAGACGTAGTTGATGTGCCAGTTCCACTGAAAGTTATTCACGGCGCTGAGCACTTCTTTGCGTCCGTCCGGGTAGATCGCCTCCAGGGACATCGCCTTGCCGCGCATGTGCATATGCGGCTGGAAGTTTTCCAGTCGAGCCGGTGCCTGCAGCACGTAAAAGTTTTGCGTGATCGTTTTTTCGTTGGGCGGAATGTCAAGATCGCGCTCGCGCGACATGTCGAACATCCGCAACACGGTGCGATGCCGCGGGACAAAGCCCTTGGGGTAAAAATAGACGGCCATTTCCACCTGACTATCCGTGATCTCTTCGCCGATGGCGTGCATGTGCACCTCCCATCGTATCTGCGATCCCGGCAGCATCAACTTGCCGGCATCTTCCGGAAACATCTGGCCGGTTTTCCCGACGGCCCACTCCATGAACAGTCCGGCATTCGACTGATGATCATGCGCGGTGCTCGCCAACCCGGTGACGCCTTGCTCGGGTTGTATCAGGTACGCCAGGACATGGTGCACAATCTTGCGATCGTTCGCGCGTACCGGCTTCACCTCGATCGCGCGCACCCAGCGCGGCTCGGTGAGTCCTGTTTCCACCACGGGCCGAAACCACTTGTCCTGCGTCTTCGCCGCGAGGGTATAGGGTTTCGAACGGATGATCAGATCGGGTGCGCCGATTGAGTCGGCCAGTTGCCACCGATTGGGATCGGGGAAGGTGATGGCGGGTGGCATATCGTTCGGGTCGCCCATGGGCGTGCCCGCGTCGATCCAGCTGACGATCGTGGCGATCTGCTCATCGGAGAGGCCGCCATCGTTCTTGAATTGCTGGATGCCGATGGTGCGATCGATATGCCACGGCGGCATCAACCGGTCGGCGACTTTGCTGCGAATGCGTCGCGAATATTTTTTGGCGTCTTCGTAGGTCAGCAGCGACATCGGCGCAATCGATCCGGGCTGATGACAGCTCTGGCATTTCTGTTGCAAAATCGGCGCGACGTCTTTGGTGTAGGTGACCGCGCGTGTGCTGGCCGACGCACCGAGCGCGTTTCGCGTCCCCGCGTGCGTGCGATCATTGGCTTGGGATTGTGGCGCCGTGCGCAGGCTCGCAAACGGATTGTTGGACTGCGCAATCGCGCCACGGCCTGGCACAACGCACAGCGCCAACGCGAGCGGGATCAGACGGGCAGCGTTGTTGTTGCGCATCAGTGAACTCCTCAAGGGGAGGAAACGAGTGAGCGTCATGGTGTCACCACCACTTTCACGAAACCATTCGTCCAGCAACACTGCGCGTGTCCAGCGGTCATCACGTTCAAGTCGTTGGCACGGACCCGGATCACGTATTCCCCGGCCCGCGCGAACGTGGCGGTGGTGCGGCCTGATCCCCCGGTCGGCGTCAGGCGATTGGTGGCCGTTCCGAAGCTGACGTCACCCGGCCCCTGATGGGCAAACCACGTGAGTACCACTGGCGACTTGGTCTTCCCATCGTCAACGGCCTCGACGGTCAACTGCATGGGTTGGCCGACGGTCGCACGCAACGGACCTGCGGTCACACCATGCGGACCGCGACCCTCCGCACCAGTGGGCGAAAAGCGGAGCGCGGGCGGCGTGTTGTCGGCACTCGCTTCCCCTTGGATGGCATCGATTTCCCAGTCTGGCTTGAGACTGCCGGGGATCGCAAAGGTCTGCCCCCGATTTTTCAGCGTCCACACGACGGACTTGGAGCCGAAATCGGCGGGCACAACCACGGCGAACACGCCCCAGTGCCGCCGCGACGAAAACGACGTGGGTTGTCCCTGGTTCGGCGCACCCGGGGCGATGAAGTTGTTGTCGCCAATCGCCACCTCCACCTGCTCGGCGGCGTTGCGATTGAAATAACCGAAGGAGAGACTGTACGTGCCATCGGCATTGCGGTACCACCCTTCGAACACCGGCGTCACCGACTGGCCACTGGGGCTCACCGGCGCGAGCGACGATTGCGAGTCGGCGGCTGGGGCCACGAACACGGATGCGACTACATACGATGCCACGAGCAACACGAGTTGAGCAGGGCGCACGCCACCTCCAGGAGGGAGTGATTTGTGCCCCAATTACCACGCGATGCGGGCAGACCGCAAGCGTGTGTGGTGCCACTGGCGTAGGCGACGAGTCCAGCGTCCCCATCCACCGACCACTACGGCACAATCGCCCCCCGCACCCACGGAATGTTCCGCGCTCGCACCAGCGAGTTGAGCGCCGCCAGGTCGTTGGCCAGGACGGCGTCGATCGCGGCCAGTCGTTCCTTCAGCTCCGTATTCAACTTGCCTTGCACTTCCACCTGCTGATCGGTGGGACGGAAGTCGCTGCTGGCGAGGGCGCCGGTGAGGTAGCCGAGTTTGCCAATCAGTTTGGCCTCGAAGCGAACACCATCCTGCCCCTGACCGGTCTGTCGCAGGTCCACGAGCGCCATCTCGACTTCGACGAGACGTTGCTCGAGCGCGTCAACCGCCCGCGTCACGTCAGCGTCACGCGACACTCGGCGCAGCGCCGCCAGCTGCACGCGTACCGATTCCACGCGCGACACCGCCACGGCGGCCGAATCCATGTCCGTACGAATCGCCGCCAAGAGCCGAAGTTGCGCGGCAATGTCGGCTTCGCTGCCATCGCTATTCGGATCCTTGCGAACTTCCAGCGGTTGCGTGTGCTCCACACCGTCCACGGTGAGCGTCACCGAGTATCGCCCCGGTGCGACGAGCAGTGAAATGCGACTCGTACCCGGCGCATCCCGACCTTCGGGCCCCACGCGAATGTGCTCGGCATAGAGCGGGCTCGTGAGCAGACGCGTCGGGATGCCCGGCTCGTCCGTGAGGTCCCAATGCAATCGATTGATTCCGCGTGCGTTGGGCGCCGACAATGCGCGCACCACGCGTCCGGTGGCATCGCGGATGGTGACGCGGGGCGCCGAGCGCGCTGGTGCGTTGAGGAAGTAGTTGATGCTCGCGCCATACTGCGGATCCTCACCGGTGGTGGGGTCGTCGTAGCTTTGCGACGGAGCCGTGATGGGGAGAAAGCGATAGGCGGCGCGCAAGGCGAACAGATGGCTGTTTTTTGCCAGCACCGCGGGCGTGAGCTGCTGCAGCGGGGTCAGGTCGTCCAGAATCCAGAAGCCGCGACCGTACGTGGAAATCACCAGGTCATTGAAATGCTCCTGCACCTGGATGCCAGACACGGGGGCGTGCGGCAAGTCGGCCTGCAGCGGCAGCCACTCGTCGCCCGCGTTGAACGACACATAGATCGCGTTTTCCGTGCCCAGGTAGAGCAGCCCGTCGCGCACCGGATCCTCCTGAATCACCTTGGCGTAACTCAGCATGCTTCTGGGGATACCGTTGGTGATCGGCTTCCAACTCCGGCCGTAGTCGGTGGTGCGATATACGAACGGGTCCCGATTGTTGACCTGATGGAAGTCGATGGTGAGGTAGGCTGTGCCGGCGTTGTAGCGCGACGGCACGATGCTGCGCACCGAACCCCACGCCGGCAAATTGGGAATGTTCGCCGTCACGTTAGTCCAGTTCGCCCCGTTGTCGCGGGTGAGCTGCACCAACCCGTCATTGGTGCCGGCCCAGATCAGACCGCGCTCCAGCCGCGATTCGGCGATGGCGTACACCACGCCCGCGTACTCTACGCCAATGTTGTCGGGCGTGAGCCCACCGGAGACGCCCATGCGGGTGGTGTCGTTGAGCGTGAGGTCGGGGCTGATCACCTCCCAGCTCTGCCCGCCATTGCGCGTGCGGTGCACATGCTGGCTGCCCACGTACACCGTATTGTGGTCATGCGGCGAGATGGTGAGTGGTGCGTCCCACACAAAGCGGTACCGCACCCCCTTCGCGGGACCGCGCGACTGCTCGGGCCACACCTCCACGCTGCGGAACTGGCGCCGACTTTCGTCGAAACGCACCACGATGCCGCCCACCATACCAGAGCCGGAAGCGGACGACCACACGATGTTCGGGTCTTCCGGGTCCGGGGTGGCCCAGCCGCTCTCTCCACCGCCCACCGAATGCCACATGCCGCGAACAATTCCGCCCCGCGCCAGGCGGCTGTTGGAGGGACCGCGATACGACGGCTCGTCCTGCTTGTTCCCCAGCACGTTGTAGGGGATCATGTTGTCCACCGTGACGTGATACATCTGCGCGTTCAGCAGGCGTTGGCGGTACCAGGTTGCTCCGCGATTGGGCGAAATGGACAGCCCCTGGTCGTGCGCCACGATCATGCGATTGGCGTTGGTGGGATCAATCCAGATGTCGTGGTGATCACCGCCCGGTGCGCTCGAGCGCGGGACCACCGACACGCTCTCGCCGCCGTCAATGGACGTGGCGAAGGAAGCCGTCAGGAAATAGGCGTCGTTGGCGTCGTCGGGTGACACGGCCATGCGCGAGTAGTAGTGGGCGCGCCCCATCACGTTGCGGTCGCGGTTGATGAGCGTCCAGCGGTGTCCGCCGTCCTCCGAGCGCCACAGCTGGCCACTCTCCGTAGCCGAGCCTTCCCACGGCAGGCCGTCGCCCGTTTCGATCATGGCGAACACCCGCTTGGGATTGGAGGGCGCAATGGCAACGGCCACCTTGCCCACCGGTTTGGTGGGCAGGCCGTTGCCGGCCAATCGCGTCCACGTCACGCCGCCATCGCGTGAAACGAAGAGTCCACTGCCCGGCCCACCGCTTGTACGGCCCCATGTCTTGATGTCCAACTGCCACATGCCGGCGAAGAGCACGCGCGGATTGCGTGGATCCATCGCAATATCGGAGCAGCCCGTGTTCTCGTCTACGAACAGCACATGCGTCCACGTCACACCGCCGTCGATGGTGCGGTAGATACCGCGTTCCGGTTGTGGGCCGTAGGCATGGCCGAGCGCGCACACGAGCGCGGTGTTCGGATCGGTGGGGTGGACGACGAGTCGCGGAATGCGGCCCGTGCGCTCGAGGCCGGTGAGCGTCCAGGTCTCCCCGGCGTCGACAGACCGGTACACACCCTGGCCAACGGAGATGTGGCTCCGGATCTTCCCTTCGCCGGTGCCGGCCCAGACCACGTTCGGGTCGGAGGGTGCGACCGCGAGCGCGCCGATGGATTGTACCGGTTGGTCGTCAAAGATGGGGCGCCAGTTCACGCCGCCATCGAGCGTCTTCCAGATGCCGCCCGACGCCGAGCCCACGTAGTAGGTGAGCGGATCACCGGCAATGCCGGCGGCCGCTGAAAAGCGGTTTCCCTCCGGGCCGATGGTGCGCCAATGCAAGGACTGCCAGAGGGCGGGGCCGAGCGCTGGCTGGGCGGCCGACTGCGACTGCAGCAGTGCACCGGGGCGGGGAACGATGACGGTCGCGGTGACGGCCAGGAGTGCCGCCCGGAGCAGCGATACAAAAGCGCGCATGGGACTCTCGGTAAGGGAAGAGTCGATTCTGCAGCCTGCGACGCACTCGCGGAACCCTTTGCGGTGGGATCAGTCCTCGACCCATCCCCGGTGCATACGACGCTGCACGAGCTTCACCACCTCCACGATCACCACCGGCATGAGCGCGCCCGCCGATACCAGCGCCCAATCCGTCCTATCCAGCGGGACCGTGTCGAGCACGTTTTGCAACAAGGGCACGTTCACTGCCAGTATTTGCAGGAGGACACACAGCACGGTGGATCCCCAGAGCCATCGGTTGGCCAGAAAATGCGCCGACACCAGAGACCGGCTCCGGGATCGGACATTGAACGCGTGCGCGGTCTGCGCGAGCGCCAACGTCATGAACGAGACCGTGACCGCGCGCTGCAGCCCGATCCCCTCCGCGCCATACCAGCGAAGAGCGATGGCGAAGCTGGCTAGCGTGCAGGCGGCCAGCACGCCTCCCTGCCAGACGATCAGCGCCGAGAACTTGAGCGACAGCAACGGGGTGTCCGGATCGCGCGGCGGTTGCTGCATTACTCCTGGCGACGAGGGCTCGAGCGCCAGCGCCATCGCGGGAAACACATCGGTCACCAGGTTGAGCCAGAGGATCTGCAACACGCCCAGCGGCAGCGGCCAACCAATGATGATGGCCACAAACACGGTCAGGATCTCCGCCAGATTGCACGAAAACAGGAAGTGGATGAAGCGCCTGATGCCCTGTACGACGATGCGACCCTGCTCCACCGCGGCCACGATGGTCGCGAAGTTATCGTCGGCCAGCACCATGTCGGCGGCGTCCTTCGCGACCTGTGTGCCGCGAATGCCCATGGCAATGCCGATATCCGCCTTCCGGAGCGCTGGCGCATCGTTCACGCCATCGCCGGTCATGGCGACAATGTGACCCAGTTCCTGAAAGGCTCCCACAATGCGAAGCTTGTCCTCCGGCGACACGCGCGCGAACACCGCTGTGTCCTTGACCAGCGCCTGCCAGTCAGCATCGGACAAGTCGTGGAGTTCTCGCCCGTGCACGGTGCGGAGCAGCTGACCGTCCGAATCGCGGTCGAGTCCGAGCTGTCGCGCGATCTCGGTGGCCGTGCTGACCTGGTCGCCGGTAATCATCACCGTCCGGATGCCGGCCGAGCGGCACACCTCGAGCGTCTGCTGCGTGCCCTCACGCAGCGGATCACGCATCCCCACGAGTCCCGCGAACGTCAGCCCGGTTGTGAGGTCGTCCGAACTATAGTTTGCCGGCAACTCGCGCCAGGCCAGCCCAAGTACCCGGAGGGCAGCAGCCCCGAGCTCCGCGTTCGCCGCCAACTGCGCTTTGCGTGCCTCGTCCGTGAGCGGGGTGGTTTCATTCGCCTGCGCCACGTGCGTGCACGAAGCAAGCACAGCCGCGGGTGCACCCTTCATATACCCGATCAGGGTGCCGTTCGGCGTGCTGTGCACGGTCACCATGCGCATCGTCTCACTGCTGAACGGCAGTTCGTCAACGCGTGGATAGTCCTGATCGAGCGACGCGAGCGACATCCCGGCTTTCTCCGCCGCCACGAGCAGCGCCGCTTCGGTCGGGTCGCCGAGGATTTGTGGCGCGGCGTCTCTCCGGTCGATTTTGGCATCATTGCAACTCGCGCCGATCCGAATCGCCCGGTCGAGCGTCGGGGAGAGCGGCGCAGCGTTTTCCGCTGTCTCCGAAGCATCCGGAGCCGGATTCGCGGTCCGCGGCCCGGAAGCGCTCTGCCTGTGGAACTCACCGTGCGGCTCGTAGCCGGAGCCCGTCACCCCGACGTCCGTCCCATCCACATGATAGGCCGCGACCGTCATCTCGTTGCGCGTCAGCGTGCCGGTTTTGTCGGTGCAGATGACCGTGGTGGAACCGAGGGCTTCGACAACAGGAAGCCGACGCACGAGCGCGTGCAGTCTGGCCATGCGCTGCACACCGAGCGCCAACGTCATCGTAGTCACCGCCAGCAAACCCTCGGGCACGGCGGCGATGGCCAGTGAGATGCCAACTTCAAGCATGTAGAGCAACTCGTGGCCACGCAGCCACCCGATCACGACAATAACCACGCAGAGCGCGAGCACCACAAGCATGAGCGTGCGACTGAGTGCCGCTAGCTGCGCCTCGAGTGGCGTGTCCGTATCCTTCACCGCCTGCAGCATCGAGCCGATGTGTCCCATCTCGGTCTGCTGGCCGGTCTCGGTCACGAGCATCGTGGCCCGTCCGTCGCGCACCGACGTGCCGCGGTACAACATGTTGTGCCGGTCGCCGAGTGGCGCGTTCACCTGCACCTCGGCTTCGACCTCCTTGCTCACCGGCAACGACTCGCCGGTCAGTGCCGCCTCATCCACGCGAAGCTCGGCCTGCTCCACTACGCGCCCGTCGGCGGGCACCCGATCTCCAGCGGCGAGCAGCACCACGTCGCCCGGCACAAGTTCCGAGGCGGGCACGGTACGCTCATCGCCATCGCGCCGGACGCGCGCCTGCGGGATTTCCTGGTCCCGTAGCGCGTCGAGCGCGCCGGCGGCGCGCCATTCCGTAGCGAACCCAATGGCCGCATTGAGCACGATCACGAGCAGGATCGCGCCGGCCTCGAGCGCGTCGCCGAGCAGCAGCGCGATACCCGCCGCCGCCGCCAGCAGCCCGACGAGCAGACTGGCGAACTGATGCACAAGAATCGTGAGCGCCGAGCGTTGCTGCGCCTCGGCGATGGTGTTCGGGCCGTGTTCCGACAAGCGTTCTTCCGCGACTTTCGCGGCGAGGCCGAGCACGGCATCGGACTGCACGCGCCCGACCACCTCTGCGAACGGCATAGCGTGCCATTCCGGGCGCGTGCCATCGTCCGGTGTCCGGGCGGTCGCCATCGGAGCAGATGTTGCCATTATGCAATGTGCACGCGCATCCGCCCGGCACGATACGCCCGAATGTGATTACTTGCACATACTACTGAAACCGACAGCCTGTTTTGGATGCCGGAGTATCGTGCAACGCTGGACATGGAGCGTACGATGACGATCAAGGATATTGGCCCCAAGCCGCAATCGTTCGACATTGAACACGCGACGAAGGACAACACCGATTATCGGTCCGTTGCCTGGAGCGGGCGCTATCTGCAAGTGACGCTGATGTCGATCCCTGTCGGCGGTGACATTGGCCTTGAGGCGCATCCGGAGACTGATCAATTTCTGCGCCTCGACGCTGGCCGCGGCCGCACACAGATGGGATCCGCGAAAGACGAACTGTCGTTCGAGCAGGACGTGTCGGACGGCTGGTGTGTGCTCGTTCCGGCGGGAACATGGCACAACATTACCAATACCGGTGACACCCCGATGCAGGTGTACGCGATCTACGCGCCCGCCCATCACAAGCCCGGAAAAGTGCA
>JBBRFQ010000092.1:0-13609 GCA_038224035.1 Gemmatimonadales bacterium | reverse complement strand
CGAAGCGCGGCCTCGGCAACGATTCGCTCGCGTTCACCTGGCATGTTCGCAGCACCGGAGTTCCGTCAACGATGCGTGCGTCGCTGCAACTGGGTAGCCGCTTCTCAGCCAATCCGCGCCGGGAGTGCATCTCGACACTGCTCCGCATGAGCGCGAAATCCCCTCGCATTTTGCAGTTACCGCCGCTTCCGATCGACAGCACGCTGCGATGGCCTGCTGGTGCGCCGCGAACCGTCGATTCACTCTCCTTCTCAGTGGTGACGTGGAACGGTGTTTCCGGTACGGTCGAAGCGGACTGCGGGGCGCGTGCGCTGGAGGCCGTGCTCGATTTGTCCGAGGCTGTGGTATTCGCGGTGTTGCCACTACAATCCGGCGCTCGCGCGACCGGGCGCGGTCAGCGAGTGGAGGTTCTTGATGCCACGCGCAACGGTTCGGCACGCGTTGCCAACGTGGTCACCACCACCGCGCATCGTGCAACCTTCTGCAGTGATGATGCGGCCACGTTTGTGCTCGTCAATCGCGTACAGCGTGAGGCGGTGCTGCTCCAAGCGGGGCGCCAGCGGAGTGGTGTCGGAGCCGTGCTGTGCACGAGTAGTCTCATCCTGTCACTGGCCGACAGTACCGGTCACGAGACCACGTGGCAGGCGATGGGAAAACGGTCAGCTGAAGAGTCTGCGGCTTGGCTCCGCGACGCACAGCTCGTGGCCATTGAATGGCAACCGCGTTCAACCATCTCGATCACCCCTTCGCCTCCCGAGGACACACCATGATGACGTGGGCGCAGCAGGTCAGACATGTCTTCGTCAAAGATGCCCGTGACTCACGGTGGCTACTGTTCGCGTACGCCGCGCTGCTTGCACTCGGCGTGGCGGAAGTCGTCGCTGCACTTCACGTTCTCACCGGCGAACTGCCGCTTGGTTCAGTCGCGCTGCGGGCCACTGGTGGGCTGATCAGCGCCTCGATCGTTTTGGCAGATGCACCGTTCAATCCACGCGCGCAATGGGCCAGCCTGCCGTTTGCCCGATCAGCGGTCTTTGCGGCCAAGTGCGTGATAGTGGTTCTTCTCCTGATGTTTACTGGGGCGGCGGTGGCTATTGCACTGCGAGCGTTCGACGTCCCCTTCGCAGAACTCTCTCGTCCAGTCGCATTGTCGTTGGTGCCACTGGCGGCGCTGCTGGTAGCCACTGCACTTGCCGCGTCAGTGGAACGCAGCTTGCGCGCCGTGCTGGTCGTTTTGTTGGCTGCCGTACCCGTGTTCCTTCTGCTCACATGGCTCGCTGGCGTGGCATTGCGGAGCCGCGTGTTGGGTGTCTCGGTATCAAACGCAATAATGTTCACGACGGCTCTGCTCGGGTTGGCACTCATGATTGCTCTTGTCCGCGCACGCCGTGTGCGCGTGCCGCTGCGAGTGGGTGTGATGGCTGTGGCGACATTACTGGTTGGCATACAACTCACGCCCGCAGACGCTGACTCGTATACCCCACGTGCGCCGTCGTCGGGCGCAATGGCAAACGCGACGCTCATACACGATGCCGCGGATCGGGCAACCGGCGGCGACTCGGTGCGGTTGTTGCTGCGCATAGCGGGCCTGACATCGTCGCAGCGCGTCGAATGGCTCCCGTCAAGTGTGCGTACGACGCGGCCCTCTGGAGATTCCGGCACATCAGCGATTCTGTCCGCTGGATTCATGCTCAACAATCCCGTGCTGCCACTTCCCGCAGGGCTCACCTGGATGGGCGCACATCCGCGCCACGACGCGGGGCTGGCGGTCGCCGATACGGTGCGTGAGTGGCAGACGCCGTTACCAGGGCAAATGCGCAAAGCGCTGACGGGCGATGTTCTCGGCGCCACCGTACACGGTACGGTTGAATTACGCGAACCGCGTGTCTTTGGACGGCTGCCGCTGACTGCCAACGCGCGTCTGACGCACCACGGCCGCCAGTTTACCGTGGTCAGCGCTTCTCAACGCGCGCATCCAGAAGTGGACGTGACGTTCGAGAGTGTGCTCAGGGACAGTCGCAATGAGCTCAAGCACTACACTTTCGTGCTGCAGAACAGTACGCGTCGGGAAGCAGTGCGCATGGATTGGCCGGAACGCTCGTCTTCACGTGACGCGTGGCTGCTCGCTCCGTCAGCCGCGCTTCGCACCGGTGGAAGGCTTGTGCCAACCTACGCCGGCATCACGCCCGCCGGCTGGGAGCAGCTGAGTATGACCGTCGTCCAGTTCGACGGCGCGTGGTTGGGGGAATCGGAGCTGGTGATTATCGAGTGGGTGTTGGTGGGGTCGGTGCCCGTCGTCGCGGAGCTCCGCGGAAGCGCACCGGACGCTCGTCGCAATCAACCTTGATGCGCCGCGTGGGAGTGGTACGCGTCGAGAATGCTAACGCCCAGATTTGACCGCCACCGCGTCCAATCCTGCTCGTGCCGCCGTCGCGTAAGGGAACGCCGTGATTGCCGGACCTTCGAGCAGTGAACGATACCAGCGTGCCGCTTCCTCTTGGCGCCCCATCGCACGGAGCGCGTCAGCGCGAGCGAGTCGATCGGCATGCTGTTCGAGCACCGGATACCGACGTCGCACGCCGATCGGCACGCTCGTGACACTTTCCTGGAACGCGCGCGCAGACTTCCCGTACTCACGAGCCGCCAGTGCCTGATGGCCGCGCAGTGCCGCTTCAAGGGAGGCCGCCACACGCGACGAGCGAGCCGCGCGGGCGAGTGTACGCCGGGCGTCTTCAACCGCAGCATCCTCGCGCAGCCGCACGCTCAACAATCCGATCAAGTACTGGCGTAGCTCGTCACGTTCCGAGTCGCTGAGCGTCTCGCCGGGGTTGAGCCCGATGCGCGGTTGGGCCGCCAGCGCACGCCGAAGTGCGATGAGACGTGACGAATCCACGCCGACACGCGGCGCGATGGCCAGCAGGGCGCGATGCATGTCGGTGGCAAACACGTCGATCGCGTCGGCTTCTTGCCACCACTTGAGCGCCGACGTGTCACGCCCATCCGTCGCATCGAGGGTGGCCAGCGCCAGCAGCCCTTCAAGTCGCAGCGTGGGTTCGGCGGCCGATGACGAGAGCACCATCGCGTATGCCCGTGCGGCCGGAAGATCCCGTGGGTCGCTCTGCACTCGCTGGAGCGCGATACGCGCCGCAGTGGGATCATTGATGCGGTTCTCAAACGAATCGGGAGAATCGTCTGCACTCACACGCCGAGCGTGCAGCGCGATGTACGTCTGCCGAATACCTGGTTGTTCGCCCGCACTGTTCGGGCTGAAGTACATGCGAAACAGCGTGTCGAGTTCACCAAGGCGACCAGCTCGCGCCGCAAGATCCATCAGATAGACGTTTACTTCGCGATTGCGCGGATCGAGCGCCATCACGCGATGGAAGGCGTCTCGCGCTTCATCCATCGGGCGTCCGTAGTAGGGATTCTGCTGGTAACGCGTCTCGCCCAGCATCATCCAGGCGTCGACATCGGTGGGATAGTCGATGGTGACCTGTCGCAAAAGGCGCTCGGCCTCGCTGGGGTTGCCGAATCGGAACGCATGGTATCCGCGCACGATATCCTGCAGACGCAGCGGCAGTGAGGCGATCAGCGCATACGCCCGCTTTGTCGCCTGTGCGTTCAGCGAATCGACATCGCTCCACTTCGCCGCGCGCGCCAGTCGATACCACGCCAGCGCAAACATCGAATCCATGTCGACGGCGCGCTGAAAATGTGCAAGCGCAGCGGCCGGTCGCGCGTCGCGCAGTTCGCGTTCGCCGTCGAGATACGCTCGGAGCGCCGGGGCAGAGTTGGTCGTGGTGGCCGCCAGACCGGCCACTGTATCGCCGGGCGCGCGTAGTTCCGTCGCGATGAGCCCATAGACCAGACGGTCCACACCAGCCGAGAGATCCGCCAGATCGACCACCGCCAGCTGCGCACGTCCGGATTCTTCGCCGCTGGCGCGATATAGCGTCGCACGGATGGTCACGGCGTTCCCGACACCCACGACGTTGCCGACCACGTAGCGACTCGCTCCGATCTGCGCCGCCAAGGCCCTCGCCGACGAAGAGTCCCATCGGGCGCCAGCGGGCTTGGACGCCGCACCGATCACGGCATTGGGATCGATGCCACGCACCAGCCCCGTGGCGTCGAAGGCCGGGGTCAGCAGATCCACGAGACCGTTACGCAGATACTCGAGTTCTGCGCCGCCCTCAACGCTGAAGGGCAGCACGGCAAGCGTCGGCAGCGGTACACTGGTGCGAGCGACTTCGAGCGGCGTATCGCGCGCCTCAGCAAAACGGTCCGCCTCGCGATTGCCTTGCCATGTGAAGACCGCCGCAATCAACAGCGCGCCGATCAGCAGCAGCGCGCCGGCGCGCGCAGTACGGCGCGCGGGCCAACGCGGTGCGTGGGCCGGCGACACTTTGCCCGCCACGCGAGACGATGGTACGGTCGTCTCGACGGCGTCGCGCAGCATCGTCACCACTGCCGCACCGCTGTCCGGGCGGTCCTCGAGTGCGTTGCTCAACAGGATGGCCACCAGATTGGCAACGGCGCCGGGAATCTCCACGCCGTCATCCCGAACGAGCGCCGGTGTCGGCGCGTGCAAGATTTCATACGCCAGCGACACATTCGGCTGCTCGGCAAATGGCCGCCGACCACACAACATCTCATAGAGCGTCACGCCCAAGGCCCACACATCGGCGCGTGCGTCAGGCTCGACACCACGGAGTTGTTCGGGCGCCAGGTAGGGCAGCGAGCCAGCCAATGGCGAACCGCTCGTCCGCTCGCGATCTCCCATCCGGATCGCGATCCCGAAATCGAGAATTCGCGCGGTGCCATCGGCGTCGAATCCGATGTTCGCGGGCTTGATGTCGCGATGTACGATTCCGCGGCGATGCGCGCTGGCCAAACCACTGGCGACCTGAGTCGCGACGGCAAGTGCCTCAGCAACGGTGAGTGGTCCATCGCGCAGGCGGTCTCGTAGTGTGCCGCCAGCGCAGTAGCCCATGATCACGCAGATTCCACCGTCCGTAAGATCTTCGATCGCATGAATCGCGCAGACATTTGCGTCGGAGAGAGACGATGCCGCCTGCGCCTCGCGCAGCAGTCGTAGTCGTGAGGTCGGATCAATCAAGCGATCAGGACTGACAAACTTGAGTGCGACCACCCGTGCCAGTTTATTGTCCCACCCACGGTACACGACGCCCATGCCGCCTGCACCGAGGCACTCCTGCACGTCGTAGTGACGGATGCGCGTCAGCGGCGGCAGTGACGCCGGCGTGGCCGCCTCGTTGTCGCCACTGACTGATGCGAGCGCGGCTTCGAATACGGGCGCGATCACGTCGTGCGACAGCTCCTCAAAGTACGCTTCCGCATGATCGGCCACCGCGACCAACTCGGCCAGCTCCCGGCACAACATCGGCTCCTCGCCGCGCAACGCATCGATGTGCGCCTGTCGCCGTGCCGATGGCAGGGACATGGTTGCTTCGAACAGTGTGGACAGGCGATCCCAGTCGACGCCTGACGTCTCACGTCCGTGATCAGCGTTCATCGGGACCATGCTCTTTCAGTGCACGGAAGAGCCAGGCTTGCGCCAGCGCCCAATCACGTTTGACGGTGGCTTCCGAAATGCTTAGTGCAACAGCGGTTCCTGGAATCGACAGGCCGCCGAAGTACCGACACTCCACCACCTGACAGGCGCGCGGATAGGTCGCCTCGAGTTGCCGCAGCGCCACTTCGAGGTCCCACAAGCGATCAATCGCGGACCACTCGATGCTCGACCAAGCCGGCGCGAGCATATCGAACTCTTCGAGTGCAACGGTGGACTCGCCGGCGCCGCGCTTGTCGGCATGCTGGCGGCGCGCGTAGTTGCTGAGGATTTGTCGTGTCGCCCGCGCGGCGACGGCAAAAAAATGTGCGCGGTCACGAGGACTGAAGGCCGCGGAACCACGTAGTCGCAAGTAGACCTCGTGGGCAAGCGCAGTAGTGTCCAGCGTGTCATCGCCCCGCCAGCGACGTCGTTGACGCCGAGCGATAGCGCGCAGCTCGTCGTAGACGATTGCGAACAGTCGATCGCCCGCCGGTGCGTCACCGCCCGCCCATTCGCGCAGCAGTTCAGTGATCGTCTCTTCCGTCTGATGCACCTGCGCTCCCCAGGAATCGTCGTGGGAACAGTTGCGCCGTGGTAGCGGGCTGCGCAAGTCCCCGCCAAGCCGTGCCAAATGCAAATGATCCGGTTTGCCGGCATTCCGGGTTCTCCCCGGTGGTGAGCTGATTTGCTGCTCTACCCAAGCCTATCCTCTGCCCCGGAGCTACTCGCATGTCCCGATCCATCCATCGTATCGCCACCGCCGTCGCGTTCTCGCTCGTTGCGGGCACTTCAGCCGCCGACGCGCAAACCGCGGTGCAAATCCGCGTGACCGCGCTCTCTCCGGCGCTCGGCACCGCACTGACGCCAATGTGGCTTGGCGTGCACGACGGCACGTTCCGCGTGTTCACCGCGGGCGAAGCGGCCAGCGCCGGACTGGAAGCGATCGCTGAAGACGGCAATACCGCGGTGCTTGCCGCCACGTTCGGAGGCGCCGGCTTCACCACGCAGCACACACTGCTCGGACCTTCCGGCGGCATATTCCTCGGCGGTCAGTCCGCGACGCATACCTTCATGCTGGACGCCGGAAATCCAATGCAGCGCTATCTCAGCTATGCGTCGATGGTTGTACCCAGCAATGATGCGTTTATTGCGACCATGAATCCCACGGCCCGGGATCTCACCGACGGTATGGGTAACTTTCGAAACTTCTCATTCGTGGTGATGGGCTCGCAGGTGTGGGACGGTGGTACGGAGGTGAACGATGAACTCGAAGCGAACACCGCGTTTTTCGGTCAGACCATGCCGAACACCGGCGTCGACGAGAACGGTGTGGTGAGGCTGCATCCCGGGTTCAATCCCGGCGGACGGATTCTGTCGTCGGATCGATTCCGGGACGGCGATTTCACACAGGCCGGTTATCAGGTGGTTCGCTTTGATGTGTCGGTGGTGCCAGAGCCGAGCACGTGGGTTATGCTGCTGAGCGGTCTCGTCGTGCTCGGCGCGATGGCGCGTCGTCGCGTTGGCGGCGCCTCGGCATGAACCTTGAGTGAATCCGCTTGACGCTCGTGCGACGTAGTTTTTGAATGATGCGAAGCTTGATGCTCGCGGGCGTGCTGTGCAGCGCGTTCCCGCCGGAAACGTCCTCCTCCTGCGACTGCTTCGATTTGTCCGCCTCCCTGGTGGACAAACCGCTGCCGACAGGCTGGCAAGTGCGCGCGGTGCGCGGCGAGCAAGCACCGTCGCTGGCTGTGGTTGACTCCGCTGGTGCGCGATTCCTGCGCACCAGCGGTGTGGCACGCGCAGCGTGGTTTGTACGGGAACTTGAGCCGGCAACGGTACCTATGATCGTCCGAGCTTCCGCGGGAACGATTTGCACCTTGTCGGAATAGGTACGCCAACTGCTGTGCACGGCTGGATGCCGATGGTTGTTTCACCGATGGCGGACTGTCGACGCATTTGGAAGAGCGATCCTCCAGCGATTGTCGCGATCGGCTTCATGCAGGACCGTGATCAAACCCGGTCATTTGCGCTCGCCGACCTTATGTCCCTCTGCCTGAAACGTGATGCGAACTCTTCTCGCTAGTCTCGGTGTTGTACTGCTGGTATCGGTCGGCTGTAGTGACGTCTCACCTCCCACGGCGCCGGATGCTGTCCCCGTGGATCCGGGCGCGAGTGCTCCGACCGGTCCCGGTGTGTCCGGGAACTGGATCCGCACCGGGTACGCCGTGACGGGCCGCGCCACGCTGGTGATTGAAGGCACCACGGCACAGCTCGACTTCTCGAGCGACTTTGCGATTGCCCAGACGCCCGGTCCTGTGGTGTATCTCAATACCACCAGCAATCCCAACATGGGTCAGCCGCTGCGAATTGGTGTAATGCGCAATCGTCAGGGGGCGCAATCGTACCGGTTTCAGGTGCCCTCGGGTGTGCGGTATACGCGCATCATCATTTGGTGCGACCCGTTCAATGTGGGCATGGCGGAAGCGGTGATTCCACCAACCGGCGCGCCGTAGCGGTTTATCGTGCGTACTACGGCACGTCAATGCGCAGGGATACGGCTGTCGTCGCCCATCGCAGTCGTAGCGTGGTTTGCTTGCCTTCGACCAGCGGGAACTCGAACGTGAGCACGTCGGTGTACGCGCTCTCTTCCGTTGGTACCTGAAGGCGCAATGCGTCGGCCGACTCTCCCGGATATGGGGTGTGATACACCTCACCGGCCGTGCTCAGAATCAGCGTCCACTGCGTGGCTCCGGGAATACCCCAGATGCTGTAGGTACCGGCCGGCAGAGGATTGTCGTTCACGCGCACGTCGCGACTGAACGTGATCGCACTCGCCTGATCGGCTCCCGGATTCCACACTTGTCCGAATGGTATGATGCCGCCGAATATATCGCGGCCTCTCGCCACCGGGCGACTGTAAGTAATCGCGAGGTCCGTGTTGGCCACCCGCTGCGAGACCGACGCCGCCTGACTCTTTCGCACTTCGTCGAGCGGAAGAACACTCGTATCCGTCATGGCCACCGTGCCCGAACCTGCTACAGCGAGACGCGTGACATTCCGACCCGGATCGTCGGCGCACGCGGTAACGGACAACGACAGCACAACCGCCGCGACGATCGATCGGCGATACGTTCGGTGGTTTCGATTATTTCGTCCACGCATTCAGACTCCAGTCGTAATCCGTGAATACGATACGAACGCCGCGGTCGGTCAACGCGTTACGTTCGGCGCCAGCGGTCCAGTATCGGCTGAGCCACCGAAGCAGCCCTGCCTGATCCGGAGCGAAATCACTGCCATACCAGTCGAAAATACGGCTGAGGTACACACGTTTGCCAGCCACATCAATTCGGTTCTTGGCGGGCGAACGCAACAGAAACTGTCGTGCTTGATCATCCAGCTGCTCATCGAGACGCGCCGCCGTGTACGCCTCGTTGCGAAGCGGTGGGCAACCAATGGCCGCACACACCAGTGCAAAGTGCACGCGTGGCTCATTGAACACGGGTCGAATGCGCTCATGCTCGATTTCGTCGAGCGTGTATGTCGTGTTGCCAACGGTCGCCATTTTTTCGCGCCACGGGCCGCCGGTTTTCAGGAAGCCGAATGCCTTGTTGATGTTCTTGATCGATTGCCGCTCCCCGTGCGCGTTGATCTGCGCGATGGTGTAGGCGTTGTACGCATTGATCCAGAACGCCAACTGCTCCGGGCGAGGAAGGCGTGCCGGGTCAGTGGTGGCGAGCGTACGCAGATAGGTCTTGAAGCTCGGCGCGTTCGCAAAGGCATCGTAGTCAACCAATCCGTCGCGGACGTGCTGTTGCAGCAGCGCATTGAACGCGCTGTGGTCGACGGATTGCGCGGACAGGAGGCGCGCTCCCAGCACGCACGCGGCGAGTATACGGAGAGTGGTCGTCATGATGGAGCCAAGTTGTGAAACGCCGGTACTTTGCGGCGATCGTGCGATCGCGCCGCGGTAGAACGGCGCCGGAAAACAGCTAGTCATCAGGATGCCATTCGGTTCCCGGTTCGCGGGGGATCTGTGCTGACGCTTCGGGTGTCTGGCACCAGCGTTTTGTTGGTGCGCTCAGGGACGCGCGCAATCTTTTCCAGATCGTAAGCTGGACGGCGCCCGCAAGTTTCGGTATATGTTCGGGTAAATCTACCGAACTGCCATGCCTGCTCCTGCCCCCGCCCCTTGGCGCATTGCCTGCGTCCGCATCCCGCGCTTCCCGCTCGGCGCGGTCTGGCGCAACGCACTGGTGACCCCCGCGGCGCCGGTGCAACTCACCCTGGCGCTGGCCATGGGGCCGGTGGTTCAGGTGGCGCACACGCCAGCGGCGCACTGGGATACCGCGCCGCGCGCGCTCGCCGAGGGGCAGCGGCTCAAGGCCGTGTCGGCCGCGGCGGCACGGGCGGGGGTGACGGCCGGCATGCGTGTGCCGGAAGCGCGGGCGCGGTGTGCGGCGCTTGAGGTGCGCGAGTGGGACCACGACACCATCACGCGCGCGATTACGGAAACCACTGCTTCGTTTCTGGCCGCCAGTCCCCAGGTGACGCCCGCGGCCGGTAGCGCGGGCACGTGGTGGATTGGCGCGAATGGTTTTGCCGCGCGACCGGGTGGTGAAGCCGCGCTGCTCGATACGCTGCTCACGATTGCACGTCGCTGGCATCCTGACGCGCGCGTGGCGCTGGCCGATTCGTGTGTGTCCGCGCGTGCGGCCACGTGGAATCCACCGCGCGGTCATGCGTGCACGATTGTGCCGAGTGGTGGCTGCGCGGCGTATCTCGCCCCTGCCCCGCTCGGTCTGATTCCGATGGACGCACAGTTGCGCACCGCGCTTGGGGCGCTCGGCATTCGCACACTCGGTGCGTTTGCGGCACTTGCGTCGGGTGATGTCGAAGCGCGGTGGGGAGCGACGGGACTGGCCAGTTGGCGGCTGGCGCGCGGTATGGATCCGCGTCGGCCGGGGCTGGTGCGTGTGGACGCACCACGGGCGGTGCACGCCGAGTTGGCGACACCGGCGCAGACGGTCACGCCGGTTGGTTTTCTGGTGCGTGCGGCGCTTGAACGATTGGTGCAGGATCTCGTGCGTGACGGGCGATCGGCCGCATCGGTAGCGATTACGCTCGAACTTGATGTCGCGCGCCAGAACACCGAGGCGCATCTCGAAGCGATGGTGGGCAGCGAGGCGCAGCGTCTCGACGGGTGGGACCGTGCCACACGCAGTATCACACGGGAAGTGCGTCCGGCGCGTCCGCTGGCGCGTGTGGAACCGCTCGTTGAACAGTGTCGTGCGTTGCTTGAGCGGTGGACGTTACCGGCGGCGGTCACGGGTGTGACGGTGCATATCCCCGCGACGGCGCCGCTATCGGCTGATCAGGGTGATCTGCTCGAACCCTCGTGGCGTGACGCCGCCGCGAGTGTTGAAGCAGCGATTGCGCGATTGGCGGCGGCGCTTGATCCGGAATCGCGCGGTGATGTGGTGGTTCACCCTGAAGCCAACGATGCGCATCGGTATGACCGCGCGGGTGTGTGGGTGCGCGCCGATGCGTGGGCGTTGGCGGAGCGTGCCACGCGTGAGGATGTAACGCGTGGGGCGGCGGCGCGAAGTGATGCGGCACGCGAACACGACTCACGCGAACACGCATCACGCGAACACGACTCACGCGGAGACGCATCACGCGAACACGCATCACGCGAAGACGTACCACCTGAACCGTCATCGCCTGATCCCGCATCGCTGAATCACGCCGCGCTGCGGCTGCTCGAAACGCCGGACCCGGTCAGCGTGGAATGTGGTGTGCAGGGCGCGCCGAGTGTGCTCGCGTGGCAGCAGCGCCGCGTGGTGGTATCACAGGCGAGCGGTCCGGAGCGACTCACGGGTGACTGGTGGCGCGCCGACGCATTTGCGCGGGATTACTGGCGCTGTGTGGCCGATGGTGAGGGGGATTTGTTGTTGTATCAGGAGCAGGGGCGATGGTTTGTGCATGGGTGGTATGATTGAGGTCCGACCACGTTCAAGCGTGCGACGAACACAGTCATCAGCGCCGAGCTGAGACGACACACTTGCGCACCCGCGCGGGTGGCGTAGCATCAGGTATGCCAGCTCCTGCCGAGACGTCACAACCCGCTGCATCGGGTACCGCCGCCCATCGACGGTGGCTGCCGGGACTGTATGGTTTCGTGGTCGCGGTGGCCGCGCTGTTGCTCTGGCGCACGATACGCTGGCCGTATGTCATGGAAGTCGCCTACGCGACACACTTTGGCGTGATGACCGGCCTGATGATTGCGCGCGGCGGCACTGCGGGATCGATCTGGACAGGGCCAGCGTTGTTGATCGGCGCGGTGATCGCCGGCGCGCTGATGGGTCAAGTGGGGTCCCTCCTGATTGCGTCGTGAGCGCACACATTGCCGGGAGCCCGTGCAGTGCGGGTGATCGTGGTGTGCACACTCCGGATAGCCAATCGAGGCGAAACATCGTGACCACCGTTTCATTTTCCTTCGCGCGACTGCTGGCGATCGGGATTGCACTCCCCGCCGTGCTTGCAGCCTGCAGCACCGATGCGACGCCTGCGTCGAGCGCGGTCATCGAGCGCGACAGCGCCGGCGTTGCCATCATCGAGCACAGCGCAGCGCACATTGCGGCCTTGCCCACGTGGACGATTGACACCACACCGGTCATGCGTATTGACGGTGATGATATGGAGAATGCGTTTACCGACATCGTCCGCGTCACCCGCCTGCCCGACGGACGCATGCTGGTGTATGACGTGCGACACCGCGATGTGCGCGAGTTTAGCGCTGACGGCGCGTTTGTCCGTGTGATGACGCCGAACGGGCGCGGTCCGGGCGAAGTGGACCATGTGCAACGCATACAGGCGCTGGAAGACGGACGCATTGCGATATTCGATGCGAATCAGCGTCGCATTTCTTTGTTCTCCGGCGCGGGTGACTTCGGTGAACAGTTCGCGTATCCACGTTTCGAGGATGGCACCAGCCCCGGACCAATCGCCTTGCTGGCCGATGCACAGTTGCTCGCGAGAACGCGTCGCCCGTTTGTCCCGCCCACCGTCTTCAACGGCTCCACACGGCGCGACACATTCGCGGTGGTGACCATCAGCACGTCCACAGATGATGCGTCATCAACAACACCGCGCGTTGATACGATCGCGCTCGTGCCGGATACTGAAGTGTTCGACGTCATCATCACTGAGGATGGTGAGAGTCGCGCCGACACCGACTTCCTGCGGCTCGGTCCGACGACGAACATCGTATCGGACGGCCGGCGTCTGGTGATTGGCACCAATGAGCAGTTCGAGTTGCGTGAATACCGCGGTGCTGCACTCACACGGCTGGTGCGAGTCGCGATCGATCCCGAGCCTGTGCCCGTGGACGCGGGTGACCGGGTTCGCGCGATAGTGAGAGCGGACTTGGCGAGTCGACCGGTACCGGCGTCGGCGAGGGCGGATTTGGAAGGCATGATGCGTGGTTGGCGGTTCGCGACGGTGTTTCCGTTTCACGACCGGCTGTTGTTGGGCGACGACGGAACGCTATGGGCAGAAGCGCCGAGCGTGTGGCCAACGGATGCACAGCGCTATCTCGCGTTTGACGTCGATGGGCGAGCGATGGCGCGCGTGGCATTGCCGCCGCGCGTGACGCTGCACTGGGTGAGTCGCGAGCGTGTGCTCGGCGTCTGGATGGATGACGAGGATGTGCCGCATGTGCGCATGTGGCATGTCGTGCAGGTTCGACCTTAGCACTGTCAATGTGTTCTGCCAACAGACGGGCGCGTATGTCTGGCGGGTTTGTGTGGAGGCCTGTGCAGTGATGCCTATGACGCATTGCTCCGGGTCCGCGTGCCATTTGTGGATGGGGCGTGGTGGCGACGCGGCGATGTCGCATGCAGGGAATTGATGATGCTGCAATCGACGATCGGGCACATTGTTGACGAATGACGCGCGCTTCCACGTTACTGAGCGTGTGGCACGATCGCGCGGTGGCGAAGCACCAGAGTCCGCGTACCACGGGAGCGTACGCAC
>JBBRFQ010000091.1:0-13660 GCA_038224035.1 Gemmatimonadales bacterium | reverse complement strand
CCCCGCCACCCCCTCGAGCAGGAACGGGAGCAGCGTCACGCCGGTCTGCGCGGCCGCCTCGCTGTACGCCGCCCGAAAGCGCTGCGTGTAGTCGGCGCCAAGGTTGGGCGGCGCCTCCATCTGCACGAGCGCCACCGTGGCTTCGGGCAGCCTGGCACGCACCCGTTTGATCAGCGCAATCAGCGTGGCCTTTGTCGTATCGGGGTTCACGCCCCGCAACCCGTCGTTGGCCCCAACCTCGAGCACCACGACGTCCGCGGGTTCCGACAGCACCCAGTCAGCGCGTCGCAGCGCGCCCGCCGATGTCTCGCCACTCAATCCAGCGGCCACGATCTGGACTTTGACACCGGCGCTGTCCGCGGCGCGTTGTACCAGTGCCGGCCACGCGCTATCGGGATCGAGTCCGAGACCGGCAGTCAGACTGGTGCCCAGAATCACCACACGCGGTCCACGTGCGGGGTCGATTCCGGTGCGTGCGCCGACAGCTTCAGCCGCGGCGCCTGTTGCCCCACGCGGGGACGCCCCGGTTGATTCCGGTGTTGCCGATTCATCAGCTTGTCCACCACACGCTGCCAGGAAGGCCAGTACCAACACGGCGGCGCCACGCCCGCCGAGTTGCCGTGCTCGTCGCAGCTCGCTCTTCACGCCGGCGGTCCACCGCCTCGTTTTCTTCTCCGACTTCAGTCGCATGCTCGTTGCTCGCGGTTTGTCCAAGGATTATTCCAGCGGTGATCGACCGCTCACAGTGCTGCACAGCGTCTCTTTCGAGATTCCGCGCGGCGCGTACGTGTCCATTGTCGGACCGTCAGGCAGCGGGAAGACAACCCTGCTTGGCCTGCTGGCCGGTCTTGATACCCCCACACGGGGGACAATTGAACTCGATGGCTCCGATATCGGGGCACTGGACGAAGATGCGCGCGCCGCGATGCGGGGTGAAAAAGTTGGGTTCGTCTTCCAGAGCTTTCAACTGATTCCCACGTTGACCGCCCTTGAAAATGTGCAGGTGCCGCTCGAGCTGCGCGGCGAAGTGTCGTCGGCCGAAGCCGCCGCGCGCGCCAAAGCGCTGCTCGAACGCGTGGGACTGCATGGTCGCGGACATCACTTCCCGACGCAACTCTCCGGCGGAGAACAGCAGCGCGTCGCGCTCGCCCGCGCCTTCGTCAATGCGCCGGCGATTCTCTTTGCCGATGAACCCACGGGCAACCTCGACGGTGCCACCGGCGGTCGCATCGTGGAACTGATCGAAGAGCTCAACCGCGAGCGCGGCACCACGGTGGTCCTCGTCACCCACGATGCCGCGCTGGCCGCACGCACGCAGCGCACGATCCGACTGGCCGATGGTCACGTGGTCGAGGATATCGCGCATACACCGGTCGCGGCATGAGCGATCGTCCGGCGTCAGCGTCACACCCGCAAGGACTTCGCCCCGCCACCCTGGCCCGACTCGCCTGGCGTGAAAGCCGCACCGCCCGCCGACGGCTGGCGCTCTACATGTCGTCAATCGCGCTGGGCGTCGCGGCACTGGTGGCCATCGATTCGTTTGCGGGCAACGTCACGCGCTCCATTCGTGAACAATCGCGCGGCTTGCTCGGCGGTGACCTGCAAATGTCGTCGCGCGCGGCCTTCCCGCCCGTGGTCGATTCGTTGCTCGACTCGCTCTCAACCACCGGAACGCCCAACGCACGCATCACCACGTTTGCGTCCATGGCGTTGGCCAATGCAAGTGGCAACACGCGACTCGTGCAGGTGCGCGCGGTCACGGAGGGCTATCCGTTTTACGGCACGATCGGCACACTGCCGGCCGGCACGTGGAGTATAGCGCACGGCGACCGTCCGGTTGTCTACGTCGATCCGTCGCTGCTGGTGTCGCTCGATGCAGAGGTCGGCGATTCCATGCGACTCGGGCAGCAGATGTTCACGATCATCGGCGCGCTCGACAATGTGCCGGGCGATGCCGGCATTACGGCGGTGATCGGACCGCGCGTGTTTGTATCGGCAAGATGGCTCGACGCAATGGGACTGCTGCAGTTTGGCAGTCGAGCCGAATACGACGTGGTGATGCGACTGCCCGAGGGCGCGAACGGAACGCGCGCCGGCACCGCGCTCGCGCGCTCATTGCGTCGACGCGTGGATCCGCGCAACGCGGATCGGGACAACACAGAATCATCAAGTGAACGCGGCGCCGGTGCGTTAGGCGGCGGCGAACGGCTCGATGATTCAGTGGCGGTGGACTCTGCCACTGGATTGCCCGCCGCGATGCCGGCGCGCGTGCGTGTGCGCACGGTGGCCGACACCGAACGTGATTTCACCGAGGCCGTCGCACGATTGGCCGATTTTCTCTCGGTGATCGGACTGATTGCGCTGCTGCTGGGTGGTATCGGCGTAGCTAGTGGCATTCACGCGTTCGTGGTGTCCAAGATTGACACCGTGGCGGTGCTGCGCTGTCTTGGTGCGAGCAGCAAACAGGTGCTCACACTCTACGTATTGCAGGCCTTCGTGATGGGGCTGGCCGGTGCGGCCGCCGGTACGGCGCTGGGCGTGGCCATACAGTTCGCGCTGCCAGGGCTGGTGGCCGAGTTCCTGCCACTCGATGTGGCACCAACGCTTGAATGGCGCGCGATTGCACTTGGACTGGCGATCGGTGTGTGGGTGGCCCTGATCTTTGCGTTGCGGCCGCTGCTGGCGCTACGCCGAGTCTCGCCGCTGCAGGCGCTGCGTCGCGCGACTGACGAAAGTGCGCTGCCGAGCCAGTGGAAGGATCCGGCGCGCGTCACCGTCGATGTGTTGCTCGTGGCGAGCATCATCGGCATTGCGATCGCCCGCACCGGCGCGATTCAGGACGGTCTCGCGGTGTCGGCCGGCATTACCGTGGCCGTGCTCGTGCTGTGGGCCGCGTCCACGTTGCTCGTGCGTGCGGCGCGCGGCAGCGTGCGCGCGAGCTGGCCTTTCGCGGTGCGACAGGGTATCGCGAATCTGTACCGACCGGCCAATCAGACTCGCGCCGTCACACTGGCCCTCGGCTTCGGCGCGTTCCTGCTTTCGACCGTGTACCTCGTGCAGAGCAACCTGCTGACCCGCTTTGATATTGCCGATTCGGCCGCGGCCGGCAACCTGTTGTTCTTCGATGTGCAGGATGATCAGGTCAATGCCCTCGACACGCTGATCACCGCGGGCGGACCGATTGTGGAACGCACACCGATCGTGACCATGCGACTCGCCGGTATCAACGGCGAAAGCGTGCAGCGTCTGATGCGCGACACCGTGGTGGATCGCGCCGGCTGGACGCTGCGCCGCGAGTATCGCTCCTCGTATCGCGATTCCCTCTCGCCGTCGGAGAAGTTGGTGCAGGGCGAGTGGACCGCCGATGCGGCGGAACGGGAAGCACGTCGTGGCGCCGACGGTCCGTATGAAGTGTCGCTCGAAGCCGGACTGGCCGAGGACCTGCAAGTAGTCCTCGGCGACACGCTCGTGTGGGATGTGCAGGGGGTTCGCGTGCGCAGTCTCGTCACGAGTGTGCGTGAAGTGAACTGGGCGCGATTCGAGACGAATTTCTTCGCGGTGTTTGCACCGGAAGCGTTGCGCGCGGCCCCGCAGCAGTTCGTGATCATCGCCAACATCAGCGATCAGACCACGCTGGCGCGCGTGCAGCGCGATGTCGTGCGTCGTTTTCCGAACGTCTCGAGTCTCGATCTGTCGGTCATTCGCAACACGATCGGGAGCATTGTGGACCGCGTGACCATCGCCATCCGGTTCCTCGGCGTCTTCTGCCTCGCGATCGGTGTGCCGGTGCTCTTCAGTGCGGTTGCCGCGACGCGACGTGCGCGACTGCGGGAAGGTGTCCTGCTTCGCACACTCGGTGCATCGCGTGCGCTGGTGCAGCGTGTGCTGTTTACCGAGTACGCCGCACTCGGCGTACTCGGTGCATGCACCGGCATGCTGCTCGCGTTCGGTGGTGCCTGGGCACTGATGCGGTGGGTGTTTGAAGGCACGTTTGTGCCGGCGTGGGGTGCGGCCGCGGCGATCATTGCCGCCATGGTCACCCTCACGGTGGGTATCGGCCTGTTGACGAGTCGCGACGTGCATCGCGAAACGCCCATGGCCGTGCTGCGCGACGCGTAGCGCGCTGCCAGGCTGGCTGCACCGGCGGTTGTTCGCCACCTGCCCGGTGCAGCGCTGCGCGTGAGTGACTCGCGCCGGCCGTGCACTCGTTGGTGTGCTATCGCCGGCGCAGTACCAAACCGAACGCCGGCGACGCGCTGCCGTCCTGAGCGACCCAGACACGCTCGCCCACCAACGACTGCAACGCGGGGGAGACACGCGACAGCCGGAGCTGGCCGCCGCCGGCCAACTGCAGCGACCACGCATCTCCGGTGTTGCTCAGCACGCCGTCGGCGACGGCGGTTCCGTTCGCGCTGCGCACGACGAAGGCGCTGACCACAAAGTCGCGCGGGCTCATGCGCGCGCCGCGTACCACCACTTCAAAACCGGTCAGGCGAGACAAATCCGAAGTGGCCATGCCACCCAGCGTCACCGGCATACGAGCGGCCGGCGTGTTCAGCACGAGTCGTCCGCCCGACGCACTGGTCCCGACCTGCAGCACGCCGCGCAACGAGTCGCCGGTGGCCCGATCAGCCGCTGGTGCAAGCTTGCGTGCCAGCTCGACGGTCGACGCGCGCGCCAGTGAATCGGCGCGACGTAGTGCACGCTGCGTGATCGCGTCGCCTGTACCCGCAGACAGAGCGGGAGCGTTCTCCGTGGACGATTCCGCGACGCGCGCAACGGACGACTCCGCCAGGCGCGCCGCGGACGACTCCGCCAGGCGCGCCGCTGCCGCTCGCGCGAGCAACCGCGGGTCGATCTCACCTCGCATGACGCGATCCACAGTGTCCGCGAGTGCCTGACCCACCGCAATCATTGCGGTCATTGAGTCGCCCCGGCGCGCGGCGGCTTCGAGGTCTTGCGCAGAGCGCGGCAGTTGCAGCGCTTGCTCATCGCCGTTCGCGTCACAGGCGCCGAGCAGCAGCAACGCCGCTGCCGCGAAGAGCGTGCTTACTGAGCGACCAGGTCGGTGTGTGAGGTTTCGCATGCCTGATCTTGACACTGTTTCGGCGGGTCGCGCCAGTAGGCAGTCACGGGCACAGTTCGTCACGGCGCGCACATAATGCCGGGAGTGTGACACTCGGTGACGCGGCGCACGCGCAGGCGTCATCCCGATGCCATGCATTCACTCCCTATTTCCGACGAGCCGTCGCGCGGCGCCGCGCGCGATTGGGAAGCCGCCAACAGCGCCGGCGTTTCACTCTGCGCAGAAGACCGGTGGTTGGAGGCGCACGAGGCCTTTCGTGAGGCTCTCTCCGACGCCCCCGCGTTTGTCGACGCGCCCGCCATACACGCCGTCGTGCTGAGCAATCTCGCACAGTCGGATTTCCGGCTGGGTGACACTGCGAGCGCGCTGGCAAACGCCCGCCGCGCGCTGGACGCACGCTTGATCGCCTGCGGCGATGAGCTTGACGCACCGATGGCGCGCATTCGGGCGGACCTGGCGGTGTACCTGGCGGCGAGCGGATCGTTTGACGAAGCGCAATCGTCGCTCGAGGCGGCCAGGTTGTCGCTCGAATGGCGATACGGCGACGAAGACGGGCGACTGCTGACCGTGCTCGAAAATCAGGCGCGCATCGCGCTCTCGGCCGGTCGTCCGGCGGCTGCGGAGCCCGCCCTGCTCCGGCTCCATGCGCTGCTCGCCGAGTCCGGACACGATCCGGAGCGGCTGTCGCATCTATTCGCGCTCGTGGATGCGTCCAGACGGCCTTCTGACGGCTCCGACGCGCTTCAGACATACACGGAGCCGCAGAGCGGCGTGGGCGACCTGGACGTGATGCCTGATGTCTTTCCGTCGATTCTCAGTGACGACGAGTTCGACATCGTGGACGAAGCGCCGCTCACTCCGCTTCGATCGCCGAGCGCGCACTCGATCCGCACGGAAGGACTCATCGAGCCCGGACAGCACAGCACGCCGCAATCCTTCGCGCGTACGAATCCGCTTGGATTCGAGGTGCAGTACGGGATTCCGCAGGATGTGTTGTTGGCGAGCAGCATTCCACTCGCGCCGCCTGACGGCTCAGATTCTGCGTCGCCCCCGAGTCCTCGCGGCGACGCGCTGGAGAATCCGTTCTGGTAACCGCCGAGCGAGCCAATCGCCGCGGCTGGTCGCCGCAACGGCACCCAAGGGGATGCCGCTAGTTCTTGTGACGGAAGGTGATGCGTCCGCGCGTCAGGTCGTACGGTGACACTTCCACCGTGACCCGATCGCCCGCCAGCACTCGAATGCGATTGCGTCGCATGTTGCCCGCGAGCGTGGTCAGCACTTCGTGTCCACTCTGTACCGTGACGCGGAATGTTGCATTCGGGAGCAATTCGGTAACGGTTCCTTCGAGTTCGATCGCGTCCTGCTTACTCATGTAGTTCCTGTGTTGTTTTGGTGCCCGCGCCCCGGGACCGGAGTCGATGGGAGTGCACCTCTCCCGTCCAACCGTGTAATGTACCCTGCATGACGACCTCCCCGCTATCCGTGCCGCGCAGCGCGCTGATCCTCGGCGCCGGCTGGCTCGGGCGGGCGCTGGCGGAATCGCTGGCTGACGACGGCGTGCGGGTGACCACCGTAAGACGTTCGGCGCATGAGGCGGTGGCGGGCGGTACGGCGGTGGCATTCGATCTCTCCTGGCTCGCCGGGCCAGACCGCGCCGAGGCGGACATTCCGGCCTCGCTGCACGGGCACGACGTCGTGATCGCGCTGGTGGCCCCGGACCGCTCGAAGGGAGACGATCACGCCAGCACGTATCCGGAAGCGGCGCAGGCTGCAGCACGTATTGCTGACATCACGGGCGCCAGGGCGCTGTGCTGGATTTCGAGCACGGGCGTGTATGGCTACACGGACGGACGTGAAATCACCGAGGAGACACCGCGCAGCGGGCACGGAACCGCCCACGATGCGCTGTGCCACGCTGAGGATACGATCCTCGCGGCGGCGTCGGCACGGCTCCACGTCGGCGTGCTCCGCGTGACGGGCCTTTACGGACCTGGGCGTGACCCGGCCCCGCGCTATCGCGATGTGTCCGCTCTTGCCGGTCGCTCGGCGCACTGGCTGAATCTGGTGTGGCGAGATGATGTGATTGCCGCTATCCGACTCTGGACGTCGCACGCAATATCCGATCGCCCCACGCCACGTCTGCTGAACGTGGCCGACGGCACACCGCTCACAATGGCTGAGTGCGCTCGCCTCGTGGCGCAAGCCGACGGGCGTGCCTTCGTGCCGCCCCCGGATGCGCCCGACGGGCAGACCGTGGCTCCAGCGCGCTCCAATCAGCGTATTCGCGTCGACGCGCTGCGCGCGCTGGGATGGTCGCCGGAGGTGCCACACCTGCGTGTGGGGCTGCTGCGGCTTGGTTATTCACGTCTCGCGCTCGACGCACAGCCCTACGGCCCGCATACGGCCGACGTGCGTGTGTTTCTGCGCGGGCTCGCGGAGCTGAGCGCCGAAGAACACGCGCGGGTCGTCGACGTTTGGGCGCGCGCGAGCACGACCACGGCGTTTGCCCGGGCTGATCGCGTCCTCGCCGACACCATGGTGCGTGTGCATCGCGAAGCAGAACGCGACGCGGCGGCTGGGCCGCTGCTACAGATGCTTCGCACGCGCGATGAGGCACCGTCGGCACTCGATCCGATCGCCGAGCCGGCACTTGCCGCGCTGATGGCGCTGGTGCTGCGCGATGTCTTGCCGAGCACGACTTTTGATACGCTGGTCGCGCCCCTGGCCGCGCTCATCCCGGCAGCGACAGCGGCATAGCACCGTACGCGCCGTTGGCACAACGGCTCGCTATCGCCCCTGGCGCTATCGCACCGTGTCCGGACGCGGCTCCGCATCAAGATCAAAGCGAGGAATCTGCGCGCGGAACGCCGAGCCGTCCTCTCGCACGAAGCGATAGTTGCCTTCCATCCATCCGTGTGGCGCCTTGAGCACGCAGAAGCTGCGATACTCATGCACCTGACCGGGCAAGAGGTGCGGTTGCTCGCCTACCACACCCTCACCTTCCACCACACTGTCGCCGCCGACGGGATCGTGAATGCGCCAGTGACGCGTGCGCAACTGCGCGGCCAACGTCCCCACATTCTCGATGCGAATGTGATAGGCGAACACATACTGTCCGAGCACCGGATTGGATTGTTCCGCGAGAAACGACGGGCGCACGGTGATTCGGATGCCAGACGTCTCGTGATAGAAGAACTGCCGAGGCGGTATCATGGAAAACGTTCCTCTCCAATGCGATTCACGGACGAGATGACCACATCCAGCGGGTCTTCGGCTGTGGTGGTGGTCCAGGTGGTGCGTGTGCCCGGAAGCACCTGAAAAAACCATCCCGCGCTGGTGCGAGCGCGCACGACCCACAACCAGGGGCGATCGCCACTCACCGTGCCGAGCGCTGCGGTGCGCTTCCCGCTGCGATCGCGCCCATAGTCTATTTGGGGCTCGGGCGGCGGCGGCGCTTTCATCCAGGGTGATGCGGGCACCAGCGCCGCCGCGCGGTATGGGCCTTCCGACAACGTGTCGTTCATGCCGGCCTGGTTGGCCACAAACGAGCGCATGGAAAAGTGTACGTTGCCGCCGGCGCCGGGATGCACACGCGTCGCCTGAATTTGCTCGAGCAGTTCGGAAACCGAGAACGATCCGGTTCCGGAGGCACCCGCGCGCGACGTGAAATTGCCGGGCCACAAGTGCCGGCGCTGCAGATTTTCCTTGGCCCACCATTCGAGCAACACGGGGTACTTCTGGCCTTCTTTGTACGTGGGCCAGTACAGCTGTGGCGAGAAGTAGTCGCCCCACCCCTCGTGCAGCCACTTCCTCGCGTCGGCGTAGAGTTTGTCGAACGCGTCGAATCCGCGAACGCTCGCCGGTGAACCGGGGCGCCAGATGCCGAACGGACTGATGCCGAACTTCACCCATGGTTTCTCGGCGCGAATACCTTCGGCGAGCTCGCGCACGAGCGTGTTCACATTCTCCCGCCGCCAATCATCGCGTGCGAGCGTACCCCGGGCCGCGCGATACTTTGCCCAGCTGGCGTCATCCGGGAACGGCAGCTCGCCGCGTCCGCGTGCCTGCGCGATGGGATACGGATAGAAGTAGTCATCGATGTGGACCCCGTCCACATCGTAGCGTTTCACGACATCGAGTACCACGCGCAGTGTGCGTCGCCGCACGAGGGGTTCACCCGGATCCATCCACAGAAAGCGACCGTAGGTTTTGATGAGCGACGGATCGGTCCGTGCGATGTGCGTGGGCGCGAGCGGACTCCTGGAGGCGTCGTTTTTTGCGCGATACGGATTGAACCAGGCGTGCAACTCGAGACCGCGCGCGTGCGCCTCGCGCACAGCGAACTCAAGCGGATCCCAGAACGGTACCGGCGCGCGCCCTTGCGTCCCCGTGAGGTACTCCGACCAGGGTTCAATATCCGACTTATACAGCGCATCGGCGTGCGGTCGCACCTGAAACAGCACGGCGTTGAGATGCAGATCGCGGGCGCGATCCAGAATGGTCAGCAGCTCGCGTTGCTGCTGCGGTACGGGAAGGCCCGGCTTACTGGGCCAGTCGATGTTGGCCACGGTGGCCACCCAGACGCCGCGAAACTCGCGTGGTACCAGCGGCGGCGCGACGGAGTCACGCGCGGAGGAACCGGGCGACGCCGGCACGGGCGATTGCGCGCGCGCGCGCGGTGTGCACGCCGACTGCACGACCAGCGATGCGCACAGGACCGCCAGTACTCCCAGACCCGCCGTGACGATTGTGCGACGCGATGCCGGTGCGTTCGGCTGCACGCGTGTCACGAAGCCGCGACGACGAAGTTGGCCGTCGCGAGCCGCTGATGTTCGTCGTCGTGTTCGTCTTCGGCCTGCAACTGCGCGCTCACGCGACCAGCGCGCTCCGCCGCGATGGCCGTGCGCTGCGGCGACTCGATGAACGACACACGGAAGTATCCTTCGCCGCCTTGGCCGAAGCCGGAACCCGGCATGACGATCACTCCTTCCTGCTCACGCAGTCGATCAGCGAATCGCGCGCTCGCGATGCCCTCGGGCAGCGGCACCCACAGGTACATCGCCGCCTGAGGGGCAGCACAGGTAAAACCCGCTGCGGCGAAGGCGGCCACGGCCGCATCACGTCGTTCACGGAAGACCGCGACGTTTCCGGGCACGAAGGCGTGTCTCGCCTCGAGTGCGGCCGTAGCCGCCACTTGTACGGCGAGAAAGCTGCCCGTATCGATGAAGTTCTTGACGCGCGCGAGCGCGCCGGCGAGTTCGGGGCGCGCGACCGCCCAGCCGCATCGCCACCCGGTCATGTTGAACGTCTTGGAGACTGAGTGAAACTCGATGGCCACCTCGCGTGCACCCTCAATCTCGAAGATGCTCGGCGGCACGTATCCGTCGAAGCCGAGTTCAGCGTACGCATTGTCATACACCAACAGGATATCGCGCTCCACGCAGCGGCGCACGACGCGCTCGAGGTATTCGCGCGGCGCAGTGGCGCCGGTGGGATTGTTCGGATAGTTGAGGTACACCACGCGTGTACGCGTCAGCACATCGGCCGGAATGTCGTCGAGTTCCACCAGGAATCCGTTGCGCGCCGTGAGTTGTACGACGTACGGCTCCGCACTGGCGAGCAACGTGCCACCCATATACGCACCGTAGGCCGGATCGGGCACCACGGCCACGTCGCCCGGCTGCAGGAAGGCCAGCGCGATGTGCGCCAATCCTTCCTTGCTGCCGATGAGCGGCACGACTTCGGTGGTTGGATCGACAGTCACGGCAAATCGCTCGTGCATGTAACGCGCGATGGCTTCGCGGAAAGGCACGTATCCCATGCCGAAGCCATAGCGATGCATGGCCGGCACGTCGAGCGCCTGATGCATGGCGGCGATGGCTTCGGGCGGCGCCGGCAGATCCGCGTCACCGGCACCGAGGTCGATCACATCGACGCCGGCTGCGAGCAGCGCGCGTTTGCGAGCGGGAATGTGCGCCAGCGGATACGCGGGCAGTGTGTCGTAGCGATCGGAGAATCGTGGCATCAGCGAGCTGGCATGGCGAATGAGGACCGACGCGCGCGCGGTTCGCGCGCGCTCACGACGTCGGCGGATTGAACTGGGCGTGCTGCGTATCAATCCAGCTTTGATGATAGCGCTGGTCTTCGATATCGCGTGCCGCCTTCGCCACCTTGAGCGGCTTGAAGGAGTCCATCATCACCGCCAGTTCATTCGTGTACTTTACGCCGATGGACGCTTCGGTGCGCCCCGGGTGCGGACCGTGCGGCAAGCCATCGGGATGATGCGTAATGGAGCCGTACTCGATACCCTTGCGGCTCATGAACTCACTCGACGCGTAAAACAGCACCTCGTCCGAGTCGACGTTGCTGTGATTGTACGGCGCGGGCACGGCCTGCGGATCAAAGTCGTACGGACGCGGGCAGAACGAGCAGATGACAAAGCCGTCGCCCTGGAACGTCTGATGCACCGGTGGCGGCTGATGAATGCGACCCACAATCGGTTCGAAGTCGTGAATGCTGAAGATCCACGGATAAAAATAGCCGTCCCAGCCGATGACGTCGAACGGATGGTGATCGAGCACGAGTTCGTTCAGCGCATCGTACTGCTTGACGTAAATGGGAAACTCCCCTTTTTCATCGCGTGGCTCCACGAAGCCGGGGCGTTTGATATCGCGCTCCGAGTACGGCGCACCTTCGAGCAGCTGCCCCACTTTGTTCAGGTAGCGCGACGGAAAGCGCACGTGCCCGCGGCTCTCCATCACCAGGAACCTGGTCGCGCCTTTGGATGGGTCGATGCGCCAGCGGTGCGTGATGTTGCGGTGAATCACCACGTAATCACCGCTCGTGTACGGCAGCTCCCCGAACACTGACTCCAGCACGCCTTCGCCCTCAGCCACGTAGACCACTTCGTCGGCCTGCGAGTTGCGATAGAAGTGGGTATCCGTGTGATCGGGTTCGACATACAGCATGCCGATGTCGCTGTTGAAGAGCAGTGGCATGCGATCGGTGGTTGCCGAGCCGCCTGTGCTCGCGCGCGCGGTCAGAAAGTGGCGATGCCGCAGGGACGTCTCGTCATCTGCCTCCCACACCACATCCCGCACCTTGCGCGCGCGCAGCACCGTGGTGGGCGGGTGCACGTGATAGAGCAACGACGACGTGCCGACAAAACCCTCGTGCCCCATGAGCTCCTCGGCGTACAAACCGCCGTCCGGGCGACGGAACACAATGTGCCGTTTGCGTGGAATCGAACCGAGCGTGTGGTAAATGGGCATGGCGGGAAGTTCAGAGATGGTCCGGGAGCTTGAGACGCAATGACGGCAACCAACGGCGGCGCGTATCGCGCATGGTCAGACCCTCGAACGTTGAACGAACGGCCCGCCGAACGCCAGTCACAGATTGCCGCGCAACTCCTGTTCGCGCTCAATCGACTCAAACAGTGCCCGGAAGTTGCCCTTGCCAAATCCCTTGGCACCTTTGCGCTGAATGATCTCGAAAAACAGCGTGGGCCTGTCCTGCACGGGCCGCGTAAAAATCTGGAGCAGATACCCCTCGTCGTCGCGGTCAACCAGAATGCCCAGGCTGGCCAGCACATCGAGCGGTTCGTCGATCACGCCGACGCGGTCTTGCAGCTCGTCGTAGTACGACGTGGGCGTGCGCAAGAACTCCACGCCGCGCGCCTTGAGCGCCGTCACCGTCGCAATGATATCGTCGGTGGCGACGGCGATGTGCTGGACGCCGGGACCGCCGTAAAAATCGAGGTATTCCTCGATCTGCGATTTCTTCTTGCCCGAGGCCGGCTCATTGATGGGGAATTTGATGCGGCCGTTGCCGTTCGACATCACTTTCGACATCAGCGACGAGTACTCGGTGGAGATGTCCTTGTCGTCGAAGGTGAGCAGGTTGTGAAAACCGAGCACGCGCTCATAAAACCCAACCCAGGCGTTCATGCGGCCGAGTTCCACGTTGCCCACGCAGTGGTCCACATATTTGAGCCCCACCGGTTCCGGGACGAACTCTGAACTCATGGGCACAAAGCCGGGCAGGAACAGGCCGGTGTAGTTCTTGCGCTCCACGATGGAGTGAATCGTGTCGCCGTACGTGGCAATCGCGGCAATGATCACCTCCCCGTGCGCATCGCTGTGCACGACGGGCTCCTGGATAGACGTGGCACCACGCTCAACCGCTTTGGTCCACGCGTCCCGCGCGTCGTCCACCCAGAAGGCGAGATCGCGCACACCGTCGCCATGCCTCAGCACATGCTGGGCAATCGGGCCATCCGGACCGAGGGGCGACGTGAGAACAAGTCGGATCTTGTCCTGCTCCAGCAAGTAGCTGGCACGGTCACGCACGCCGGTTTCGGGACCACGATAACCGATCAGCTTGAATCCGAACGCGGAGCGATAGAACACCGACGCCTGTCGGGCGTTGCCCACGTAGAACTCGATGTAATCGGTGCCATTGATCGGGAACGTATCGTGCGTGCCGATGGCGGCTTCGGGAGCGGCGGTGGTAGCCATGGAAAACGCTCGGTCGTGAGGTGAAAAGGGCGCTGAGCGGCGCGGGCGAGCACGCGCC
>JBBRFQ010000090.1:0-13873 GCA_038224035.1 Gemmatimonadales bacterium | reverse complement strand
AAAAATACCCCGGCGTCCATCAGTTGATCGGCGACGCGGGTCACGTCAGCTTGCGGTATGTCTGCTGAACCGATTCGCCCGCTGACCCTCGCGGTCTGCCAGTTCGCCCCTCGCAAGAGGGATGTCGCCGGAAACCTCGCGCGCCTCGGCCGCCTGTGTGCGCAGGCCACAGCCGTCGAGCCGTGTCCTCAGGTCATCCAGTTTCCCGAGGCGGCGCTGTCGGGATATTTCGTGGAGGGCGGTGTACGCGAGCTGGCTTGCACGGCCGGCGCGCTCGCCAACGATCTTGACGACGCCTACAGGCAGGCGTGTGTGGAGCTGGATCGTGTGCCCGTCACGGTCGATGTGATTGTGGGCTTCTACGAGCGCTGGCGCGACACGCTGTTCAACAGCGCGGCGTACATCACGATCGGCTTGGCTGACGGCCCGCCGGTGATCCGGCATGTGCATCGCAAGAACTACCTCCCGACCTACGGCCTGTTCGATGAAGAACGGTTCGTTGAGCGCGGTACCTCACTGCGTGCGTTTGAAACGCCGTGGGGCCGCGCCGCGATGCTCATTTGCGAAGACGCGTGGCACTCGCTCTCCGGCACGATCGCCGCGCTTGACGACGCGAAGGTGGTGTTTGTGCTCAGCGCCGCGCCGGCGCGCGGACCGTACGCGCGCGACGATGGTGGGGACGGACCGGCGAGTGTGGCGCGTTGGGAGCGCCTGATGCGCGACATCGCCGACGAACATGGTGTTTTCACCTCGTACTCAAATCTGGTCGGCACCGAAGGCGGCAAGCGATTCTTCGGGAGTTCGCTTATCGTGGGACCCGCGGGCGACATACGGGTGCGCGCCCCGTCGTGGGACGAGCACTTGATCGTCGCGACCGTCGATCTCGATGATCTCGTACGCGCGCGTGCCGACGCGCCGTTGCTGTCAGACCTGCGCGTGGCATTGCCGCACGTGCTCGAGCAACTGCGCGTGGTGCGCGCGCGCGAGCCGGTCACGTTGCAGTATGATGGACCGGAACCGGCCGCGGCCGATCTGCTGCTCGAGGCGCGCGGATTTCACACCGGTGAGTTTGCCGTGCCGCCCGATCTCACGTTGTCCGCGTCATCAGCTCGCACGCGGTCTGACGGCGACATCGGGGTCACGCACGTAACGCTGCGCGACCACGGCGGTCCGCCGCCACTCGCGCTCGACACAAATCTGACCGAGACGTGGCTCGTCGGTTTTTTGCGCGAAGAATTTGCGCGTCGCGGATACACGAAAGCGCTGGTGGGTCTCTCGGGCGGCATCGATTCCGCCGTCACGACGTATCTGGCGGTGCGTGCGTTCGGTGCAGAGAATGTCATCGCCGTGCGCATGCCCTATCGCACGTCGGGAGCGGACTCGCTGGCGCATGCCCAGTTGGTGATTGACGCGCTCGGCATCGAGGCGCGCACACTCGACATCTCGGCGGCCGTTGACGGCTACCTCGCGCAGGAACCCGATGCCGATCCCGCACGGCGCGGCAACGTGATGTCGCGCTTGCGCATGATCACGCTGTTCGATCTGTCGGTGAAGCATGGTGCCCTGCCGCTTGGCACCGGGAACAAGACGGAGCGGCTCTTCGGCTATTACACCTGGCACGGCGACGATTCACCGCCCGTGAATCCAATTGGCGACTTGTACAAGACGCAGGTTCAGCAGTTGGCACGGCATCTTGGCGTGCCCGATGTCATCCTCGACAAACCGCCCACGGCCGATCTGATCATGGGACAGACCGACGAAGGCGATCTGGGCATCAGCTACGCCAAAGCGGACGAGCTGTTGCATTGGCTGCTGCATGGGTGGTCGAGCGAGGCGCTGGTCGCGCGCGGCTTCCGGCCGGCCGATGTACAGCTCGTGCGCGAACGTCTCGACAGCACGCACTGGAAGCGGCGAGGTCCGTCGGTGGCGTTGCTCAGCAATACGGCCATCGGCGAATCGTACCTGCGACCAGTGGATTACTGACGCGGCTGAATCGCCGGCGGCCTGCGCTCAGCGCGGAGTCGCCGGCGTCAACGTGATGAACTCGTGGTCGTCGACGGCCACCGCACGCATCCACGCGATCACTTCGGCAATGCGTTCCGGCGGATGCACGCCCGCGCCCTGCCCCTTGAGCAGGCGTCGCATGATCAGCTCGCGACCCTCCATGCGATACGAACTTTCGTAGCGGCCGAAAAAGCTCGTCGCATTGATTGGTGCCGGCAACTGCGCCGTCCAGCCCTCGGGCAGTGTGATCCGATACTCAATGTCCATCGTGCGCTCTCCAACCACGCGCGTGGCATCGATGGGCAGGACGCGTCGCGGGAGCGCCTCGAGTTCACGCGCCGAGTTGGCCGTGCTGGCCGTGATCTGGCGAAACGGCGCGGGCAGGTGCAACAACCACACCGGACCCGCCCGTCGCGCGCCCCGACCGTCGTGCAGCACCGCCGTCACGCGCACGGTCTGCGCGAAGTCGAGGCCATTGAACACAACGAGCGAATCGGCGGTCGCGTCCGGCAGGTACGTGGTGGCCAAGCCACGCAGTCCGGTCGCGCGGCGCGCTGAATCGAGCGGCGACGCGAAGGCCGCGCGCAACATCCACGCGTTATCGCCGCGCGGTGTGTCTTCGACGTGCAGTCGCATTTGCCCGTCCGCCGACAGCTCGCCACGCAAGCGAATGAACGTGCCGGTGGAATCGGCGACACGCGTGGGAAAGCGTACCGTGTCGGCGTTGCCATCGGGGCGGACCACGACACCAAACGAGCCGCGATACGACGCCGGTAGTTCGCCGTACGGAATTGTGGCCGCCGTGAGATCGGTGAACGTGTAGGCGCCACCCGCGTCCGCCACGGCGGCGATGGCATGGTTGAACCGCGTGATCGACACTGGCTGCGCGGAGCGCACGCCGCTGAGATGCAAAAGCACGGGGCGCGCATCAATACCCCATCGCCTCGCCGCGGCCACGAAGAGCGTGGTTTTGTCCTTGCAATCACCGTAACCGGTGGTCAACACGTCCGTCGGCGTGCGCGGTTGATACCCACCGAGCCCCAGTGAGACCGAGACGTAGCGAATGTCCTGTGCGATCCAGCGATGCAGCGCGCGGAGTGTATCGGCGCGGGATCGTGCGCCGCGTACGACGCTGTCGGCACGCGCTGCTGCCTGCGCATCGAGCACGTAGCCGGGGCGCGCGAGCCGGTCGTACCACTGCGTGACCTTCGACCAGTCGTCCGGCGATGACACCGTCACGCTGGCGCGCACACCATCGGAGTCAGCGGCAAAGGGTTCGGGTCGCACGATACGCGGCTGTGCCACACGCCACTCCATCACACGGCGCCCGTTCTCCACCGTCTCGGCGCGCTTGAACGTGAGGTTCTGTTCAATGACGCGCGGCGAGAACGACTCCGGCACGCTGACACGCAGCTGCGAGGTATGCACAGGCGCCGGTGGTGACAGCGACCACGCGATCAGAAAGTCGCCGGCGCGCCAGGGGGCGCGATCCGTCACGGTGTACTGCACATCGATGATCGTGTTGACGGCCACGCCGGCGAGCGACACGCGACGCGTGCGACTATCCACATATATGGGATTTTGCATCTGCGCGGTGACATCACCAGTCTGATCGGTGCTCGGCGTGTCGCTGATGACCGTTCCGTCGGGACGCAGCACGCGCACCCAATCCACCATCAGATCCTGTCGGCTCGGCTGCCAGCTGAAGCGACGTTCCGCGGCGGCGGCGACAGCGTTAGCCTGTAACACCTGCAGCACGACGCGATACGTGCGTCGCCCGGTGCCGTCGGGCTCAACGCTGGCGTCGAGTGCGTCGAGCAGCATGAGCGTGCTCATGGAACCGGTGCGCGCGGGGTCGGCGGCGAATTTTACGATGCTATCACTCGGGATGGCACGAAGGGCCTGGGCACACAGGGGTACCGACAGCATGGCCGATGACGCGGTCGCGACGAACAGAGTGAGTGCACGTGCTATCGGCGAACGGCGCATGGCAGCGGGAGAGAGAAACCATCGGAGCATCAGATCGCTGTGAAACGACGATCGGGGAGCCACATCGTCGCGATGGGCTCCCCGATCTGAACATACCCCCGATACAGACCGCGGGTTACGGCGTGATCGTCCCTGCCCGCTGCGTGCTGCGAAACTCAGCGCCTTCAACCAAAGCGCCGCTCGTAACATTGAAGCTCGCCGATGCTCCGGTGGCTGAGAACTCCCAATCCGTGGAGAAGCCCGGCTTGAGACCCCAGTTGGTATTCCAGCCGGCAAGCGGTGTCAGGTCCGGCACGTCAAGCGTCACGGGGCCGCCTCCCGAGTATGCGGCGGTCATCGAGATCGAAACCCCGACACCACCGTTACCAGCCTGCGTGTAGTCCACAGACCACTGACTCAGGTAATCATTCTGCGGTGTGTAGACGGCCCGCAGCCTGCTGTTGCCACCGGCCGCGGCCAAGGCGGATACTCCGGTGGAGGAGAGGACCGCGGGCAGCGTAAAGGTCTGGTTCGCTGCGTCGCGGAAGACACGACCGAACTGGCGCCCTTGGGTGGATGGCGTGCCATTCGTCGCGTTCGCAAAGATAAAGTGGAAGTCTCCCGCCGCCTGTTTGTCGGTGGGCACACCGAACCAGGTACGCACCGTGTTCGGCGATTCACTACCCTCGAAGAAGTACGGCAATCCGGTACCGCTACCCTGCAACACATACAAGCCAAAGAGCGACAGGTTCTGCCCTAACCCGTTGTTGATCGTGACGGTGCGCGGCAGCGGGTTGAACGCTTCCGGGCCGGCGAAGTCGAGCACCGGCAGCGCGGATGCGTTCGGCGGATTCAGATTGCGCCGGATGATGAACTTTCCGGCTCCCACATTGAGGAACTGCGCGGCGATGAGATCGAACGGCCCTGGCTTCACATCCTCCAACGCAAAGGTTGGGAAAACGAGCGCCGCGAACGTCGTCGCGCCACCGCCGGCAATGAACACAATGTCATCCGTGCCGATACCCGTCACCGATCCGTTGATCGTACGCCCACTGACCGGCGTGCCATCGCAGTCGCTGCTGCCGAACGCGTTGAGCTCGGCGACGCTGCCGAATTGCACTTCGAGGTTGCTCGATGCGCCGCTGCCGAGCACGTACGCGATACCACCGCGCGGACTATTGATGGTGAAGTTGTACGTGTTGTTAACGTTGGCAGTCGCGCGGGTCCAGGCGCCCAGCCCGTCCTGATACGCGAAGAACAGCGGTATACCGCTCAGCGTACAAAAGTTGAACGTCACGTTGCCCGCGCCGCCGCCGCCACTCACTTGCACGGTGATCGGCACGATGAGCGTTGGTGACGTCACGCCACCACCCGTGCCGGTGACGCTCGCGCTTCCCGCGCCCACTGTCGCACCGGCCGTGGCTGTGAATGTGATGGTGGCCGTCGTTCCCGCTACCGGGTTGGGAGTCACAACGGCGCTGACGCCGTTCGGCATGCCCGTGACGGACAGCGTCACTGGCGCCACATGCGGCGCCACACGTGCGATGCTCACGGTGGTCTGCGTCGTCAGTCCTTGCGTGATCGTCACCGCGGTCGGGTTCGCCGAGAGCGTGAAGCTACCGAGACTCGAGACCGTCACGGTGAGCACGACCGCCTTCGCCGGTACACCCGTTCCCGTGACATTGATCGTGAGCGGATAGTTTCCCGCGGCCACCTGTGCGCCCACTGCGACGGTGATCGTGGCGGAGTTGCCGGCCACCGGGCCCGGCAGCCCTACCGTGATGCCGGCCGGCGCGGCCGCTTGCAACGCGAAGGTGAGTGATCCGGCGAATCCGCCCGAGCGCGTGATGTTGATCGTGCTGTTCCCCTGTGCGGCTGGGGCAATCGTGAGCGTGTTCGGTGCGAGCACTACGGTGTAGTCGGCGGGCGCCACCACAGTGAGCGTGAGTACGGCACTCGCTTCCGTGACTCCCGTACCATTCGCGCGAACGGTGAGCGGATAGGCCCCTGGCGCTACAGCGGCACCAACAGACACGGTAATCGTTGACGTGGTCGCGCCGGTGGCGATCGTCGGCGACAAAAACGTCACGCCGGCGGGCGCGCCGGTCACGCTGAGTGTCACCGCGCCGGTGAAGCCGCCACCGCGGGTGATGGTGGCTTGCGACGTACCCTGTGCACCCAGGCCCACCGTGATGGCGGTTGGTGCAATCGCGAGGCCGACGGTGGGAACCGACGCGGCGGTCACCGTCACGGTGAGCGTGGCCGTGGCGTCGGTGACGCCGGTGCCCGTCGCGCGCACGGTCAGGGCGTACGTTCCGGCCGCGACAGCGGCACCCACGTCCACGCTCATCGCTGAGGTGGTCGCACCGGCCGCGATGGCCGGTGATGTCACGGCCATGCCTGCAGGCGCGCCGGTCACCGCGAGCGTGACCGCGCCGGCGAATCCACCGCCACGCGTGATGGTGGCTGTGGCGCTTCCCTGCGCGCCTGCCTGAACACTCAGCGCGTTGGGGCTCACAACGATGGCCAGCGTTGGTGCGGCCACCGCCGTCACGGTCAGCGTGACCGTCAACGTCTTTTGTGCAATGCCAGTGGCATTCCCGCGAATCGTGATGGGATAGACACCGGCCGCGACCGTTGCACCGACAGAAACGGTGGCCTGTGCGCTATTGCTTCCCGCGGGAATCGAGAGCGGCGTGATGCTCACGCCTGCGGGCACGCCCTCTACCGTACCGGCAACAGCGCCGGCGAACCCACCGGTGCGCGTGAGGGTCGCGGTGACCTGACCACTCTGTCCCTGGGCCAGGGCGAGCGCGGTCGGTGTGATCGAAAACGTGAAATCGCCGGTCGATCCGGTGGGCGGTGGATCGTCGCTGCCACCGCAGGCGGCGAGCACCACCACGACAACGGCCATGAGCCACGGCTTGATGCGCGTAACCACGCGAGCACTCAACACGGGGAACTCCTGATGAAGAATGGTCGAACATTGTAGCGCACAACGCGAAGTCGTTGGTTCAGCAAACGCCAACCGTGCCACTGGCTCCGGGCGCCTCGTCTCGTCTCGTACCGCAGAAACATGGCGGTTGCCGACACGATTTGCACTAGGACGAATGTCCTATGAGGAAACACGTGCGTCTCGGCGGTGTATACGGCTGAGCTTGGCGATTCCATTTTCCGTTGCGGACCGCCCTCACGCTCGCCAGGAGGCTTCGCATGGAGCGATTACGCGTCGCCGCGCTGCAGTATCTGCTGCGCCCGGTCACCACGTTCGATCAGTTCCGCGATCAGGTCGAAGCGCTGCTGCAAACGGCGGCCGACTATCGCTGTCAGTTGGTCGTCTTCCCCGAGTACTTCTCGGTGCAACTGCTTACACTCGGCGACACACGCCGCCCGATTCGGGAGCAGATTCGCACACTCGCCGATCAAGCGTCGGCTGTCATCGATCTCATGGCATCATGCGCGCAGCGCTACGGGTTGTATGTCGTGGCGGGTACGGTGCCGGAACGTGACAAGGTCGATCCCGATATCGTGCGCAATCACTGCTACGTGCTTGGGCCCAACGGCACACGCGGTATGCAAGGCAAGCTGCACATGACCCGCTTCGAGCGCGATGAATGGCACGTCAGTCCCGACAACCAATTGCGCGTGTTCGAGGCGCCGTTCGGCAAGTTTGCGGTCGCGATCTGTTACGACGTGGAGTTTCCGGAAATGGCGCGCGCCGCCGCACGAGCTGGCGCCGACATTTTGTGCGTGCCGAGCTGCACTGACGATCGGCAGGGTTTTTGGCGCGTTCGCTACTGCGCGCATGCACGGGCGATTGAAAACCAGATGTACGTGATCAACGCCGGAACCGTGGGCTCGCTGCCGCAGGTGCCGGCGGTCTCGCTGAACTACGGCATCGCGTCCATTCTCACGCCGAGTGATTTCCCGTTCGCGCGCGACGGCATCCTCGCCGAAGGCAATGTGAATCAGGAAATGATGGTGATCGGCGACCTCAACATGGACACGATCCGTCGCAGCCGCGAAGAAGGCACGGTGCTGCCGCTGCTCGACAGTGAGCGCACGTCCGATCTCGTGGCCAACCCGCAGCTGATCACGCTGTGAGTTCGCCTCGTCGCGTGATCGTGCGCAACACGACGCCCGACGATTTTGCGGGCATCATTGCGCTGAGCGAGGAGACCTATCCCGGCAGCCCACCGTGGAGTGTGTCGGCACTCGCCTCGCATGTGGAGCAGTTTGACGAGGGGCAATTCGTCGCGATCGACACGCAGTCGGACACGGTTGTGGGCATGGCCGCCAGCCTGATCGTTCTGTGGGACGATTACGAGTTCGACGATTCGTGGCGCGATTTCACCGCGGGCGGGTCGTTTCGCAACCACGACCCGGCACGCGGTCACACGCTGTACGGCGCCGAGGTGATGGTTTCGCCCGGTCGTCGCGGGCTCGGCATCGGCAAGGCCATTTATGCCGCACGCGTTGCTCTCGCCGAACGCCTTGAGCTCTGGCGTATCCGCGCCGGCGCGCGGTTGCGTGGCTACCATCGCTACGCCCATCGGATGTCCGCGCGGGAGTACGCCGAGCGCGTTGTGCGCGGCACCATTACCGATCCGACGCTCAGTTTTCAGCTGCGACAGGGATTCGAGGTGCTGGGCGTCGTCGCTGACTATTTGACGAACGACCCGGAGTCGCTCGGATGGGCGGCGGTGATTGAGTGGCGCAATCCGGCGTTTACGCCACCGCCGGATCGTGATCAGCGATACGCCGGCTTCGTTCAGCGCGGCACCATGCCGGCGCAGTGCTCCGCACCCGGCGGATCCGACGCGCCGACGCTCGAGACCACCACGCGCGCCGGTGACCCTACTGCACCGGGTACCACGGCAAACAGGGACGCATAGCGCGCGTCGCACAGGTCGGGCATCTTCGGCCCACCCAGCGCGTGCACAATCGCCGGCACGGTGTTGCTGTGGCCCACGACGAGAACCACCTTGCCCGCCTGCTTGCGTACCGCCGCCGCGATCTCCGCCACGTGGGCCGCCATATCCGCCCCAAATCCGATCACTTCCGGCTGCAGGCCGCGCGCGGCCATGAGCGGTGCCGCCGTCAGCCGCGTGCGCTGACGCTGAGAGACAATCACGTGATCCACATGCGCGCCTGAGAGTGCTTCGGCGATTGCCTCGGCCCGCGCGGTACCGGCGCTACTCAGAATCGGATCATTGCTGTTGTCGGCCTTCTCGGCGTGACGCACCACGAGCACAAGGGCCGGTTGCGCGACGGCGGTGTGCGGGAGGGCGAGAGCGACGAGCAGCAGCGAGATGCTCGCCGACAGCGGTCGCGCGCACCGAGAGACGCGTTGCCGAACGCCTCGAAACGGCCCGGTGGTGGCGGATGTGGTCATCCCCGAACATTCACCCGCTGCGGCCCGAACGCCAGCGGCTCTGGGTCGCCCACTGGCGCCACGGCCGCCACGGTGTCACCATGTGCCAACCACTACGGGGCGCAGTTTGCCCTGTGCCTTCGGTCACACGTGTTCCCGGGTGCATGCGCGTTCTCGCGTCTCCAGCGCTGATCAATCGCTGGCTCAATCCGTACAACTGGCTGCTCAACACGCATCTGGAGCGTCAGGCCGTCGACATCGTCGGCGCCGCACCGTGGCGACTGCTGCGCGGGCAGGGCGATGTCTGTCACCTGCACTGGCCGGACCACATGTTCAACCAGCGCAGCGCGGCGCGCGCGGCGCTCGGATCACGCGCGCTGCTGCACATGCTCGGCGAAGCGCGTCGGCACGGGACGCGCATTGTGTGGACCGTGCACAACCTCCGGGCTCACGACGGACTGCATCCCGCCCTCGAGCGCGCCTTTTGGCCCGAGTTCTTGTCAATGGTGGATGGCGCCATTCACCTGAGCCGCGCGGGCCGCGAAGCCGCGGAGGCACAGTTTCCACAGCTCGCCGAGCGACGGGCATGGATTATTCCGCACGGGCACTACCGATCGGAATATGTGCCGACGCGCAACCGCGAAGACGCCCGGGCAGCGCGCGGACTCTCCGACGCGGAGGCGGTGGTGCTGTTCAGTGGACGCATTCGACCGTACAAGAATGTCCCGGCATTGCTGCGCGCGTTTCGTGAATATGACAGTGCGGACGCTCGGTGCCTCGTCACAGGCGCGCCCGCGAGTCGCGAGTTACGGCAGGAGTTGCAGGCATTCGGCCAGTCCGACCCTCGCGTGCGACTCGAGTTGCAACATCTGCGACGGGCCGACCTGGCGAACGCACTCACCGCCTCCGACCTTGTGGTGTTGCCGTACCGCGAGATCCTGAACAGTGGCAGTGCGCTGCTGGCGCTCTCGCTCGATCGTCCGGTGCTGGTGCCTCGTCGTGGCGCGTTGGCCGAGTTGGCCGACGCGGTCGGGGCGCAGTGGGTGCGGTGTTACGACGGTGAGCTCACCGGCGAGATGCTGCGCGACGCCATCAGCTGGGCGCGGGAGACACCAAGGCGCGCGCGAGCCCCGCTGGGTCAGTTCGGCTGGACCTCCATTGCGCGCGCGCACCGCGACGCCTACGCGGCACTGTGCGAGCATGACGAGGCGAACGCTGTCCCACGCGTAGGTCTGGTACCATCGGTCCCGGCGATCGTGGCGGTGGCGCAATGATCTGGGCGGCATGAAGAGCGTCGCGCTCGTTCATCTCGCATGTGCTGCGCTCGTCGTGCTGAACTTAATTGTTCGCACGTGGCGGACGCAGATGATTTTTCACGGGCTGTCGCACCGGATTTCGTTCTTCGACGTCGCCACGGCCAATCTCGCCGGGGATACCGCAGCCGCGCTCACGCCAATGCGCTTCGGCGGCATTCCCGCGCAGGTCGCGTTTTTTCAGCGCATCGGCGCGCTGCCGCAGCTGTCACTGCCGGTGTTGCTCGTCGAGTCGATTCTCTTGTATCCCGTATACGCCGTGCTTGGTGCCGCGCTTGCCGTGACGGCCGGGCTTGAGTGGCTTGAACTGCTGCAGACGGCCGGCAGTACGGCCGGCCGAATGGTCCGCAACGTGGGCGGCCTGATTGTGCTCGGCTGGCTGCTCGTGTTGATCGCGCGTCGCGCCTCGCCCGGCAAGTCGCGCATGGTCGGGCGATCAATGCGTGAAGGCATGGTGCTGGTACGCAGCATGGGACTGGGACCCGCGTTGCTCACCGTGCCGCTGACGGTGGTCGATGTCGCCTCGCGCATCGCGCTGCTGCCCCTGTTGGCGCTCAGTATCCCGGGGGCTCCACCGGCCGACGTGCTCGCTATCGCGTCCTTTGCGATGCTGTACGGACAGATTGCCATGCCCACGCCGGGCGGCGCGGGTATTGTGGATCTCGGATTGATGGGCGGTGTCGCCGGCAACCTCGGTGCGGATGCCGGTGGCATCGTGGTTTGGTGGCGCATCTACACGGCGGGGCTGCATATCGCCGCGAGCCTGCCGATGCTGTGGTGGCGATTATCGGCGCGCGTGCGACGTCAGCGGGTGGCACTGGGAAGTACCGCGGCCTTGCCGGACGCCGAGCCTTTGAGCGATGTACCACGCGACTTCGCACGACGCGAACGGATCGGCAGCAGAAACAAGTAAATTCCCGTGATCCAGAGTGCGAAGACGATCACACCCGACGGCAGAAAAATCCACAGCTTGGCGAGCGGATGAAACCACGAGCCGTCGTGCAGGCTCTCCATGAGATCGGACCGGCGATACGCAGTCTGCAACACGGCGCCCGTCGACGCATCGAGCTGGAGTTCCCAGCGAGAGAGTCCGATTACCTTGATCAGTCCCTTTTTGGGACGCACGTCAATACGATCGATGTCGCTCCACTGCTGGATACCGGCTTCTGGAACCAAGCGCGCAGCCGCCAGCATCGCCTCCATTGTCATCATCGGCGCTGCCTCCGAGCCCTTTTGCTCGGGCGGCTGCACCCATGCCACCTGTTTCTTCAGCTGCAGCAGCACACCGGTAGCGATGACAATGAGAAAGGGAATCGCGACGACGATAGCGCCCCAGCGATGCAGTTTCCGGTTCCAGATTCGAGGATTGGGCATCCTCAATTAACGCACGTCACGGCGGCATCGCTGAACCCGCCGGGCCCACGCCAATCAGGCGGCGAGTCGATCCCGACTGCGGCGCTGCTCCCGACCGACGTCTGCGCAGGCGAGGCTCACGGCACGACGTGCGATCCGTTTCAGCGCGCGATGCACCGACCGCGCGTACTGAATGAAGTGCGCTCCGGCCCACGGATGGCGCATGAAAAACTCCTGCGGCAGCAGATCGCCCTTCATACGATTGCATGGTCCGCAGGCGACCACGACGTTGGCCGGATCGTGGTTGCCACCACGCGCGAGCGGATGCACGTGATCGAGTGTGGCGTTGAGTACATCAAGCGGCGATGCGCAGTACACGCAGCGCTGTCCGCAGTCGCGCAGCGCCACTCGGCGCATGGCGCGCTTCATCGCCATCAGCACGGGGCGCGCTGGTGCCGCGGCATGATGGCGCGATCCGCCGCTGCGTCGCGCTTGCACCGCGCCGCGCCGCGAAGGGCGCTCGCCGCGGGATCCGGAGCCGTTCGCGGTCCGCTCGTTCGAGAGAGAGCGTCGGGCCATTTCACGCCCCTCCAAATGCAGACGCCCGGCGGGAGGCAGTGGGCCTCGCCGCAGGGCGACGGTGACAACGACGTTGCAGTGGGTTGGCGATCGCGCCGCCCCGGTGCAAGTGGGCGGCCACCACGTCGCGCACCGCATCGGCACGCAACACATCTCGGAACAATCGCAGGCTGTGCATCGTCCTCCTGACTTGGCGAGAGTAAGGGAGAGCATCAACTGATACGCTAGTGTACGACTGCTACATGCCAGTGGTCAAGAGGGTACAGCTATGTCACGAAGTCGCGTGGCTTTTCATGGACGCGTTGCGCAGCGACGCGCCGATCTGCGCGGCCATGGCGTCCAGCAGGTGCCGGTTCGGCATCTCGGAACCGGGAAACGGCAACGGAATATCAAACCCGTCCCCGTGCTTTCGCGGGATCAGGTGAATGTGGTAGTGAAAGACATTCTGTCCGGCGGCCGCTCCGGAGTTCACCACAATGTTCATGTCTTCCGCTCCGGCAACTTTTTGCACCACCGGGATGAGTCGAGTGGCCACTTCGTACATGTGTTGTCCAACGTCGCGCGGAATGTCCTGCAACACCTCGTAGTGCTCGCGTGGGACCACCAGCACGTGGCCCGCGTTGACCGGCTGAATGTCCATGAAGGCAATCACCTGGCTGTCTTCGTAACACATGGAGACCTCCGCCGCGCCGCGAATCAGGTCGCAGAAGATGCAGTGGTGGTTGGAGGTCACGTTGGTGGGATGAACGGGAGCGTGCATGCGGGCAGCCAACTCGGGACGAAGGCGAAAAATTGGGCGCGAGACCTCGCGCCGCGTTTGATGCTCGCAGCTTTGACCCGATCGCGCCCACTGTCAAGGCAGGTTGACACCTTTTCGCGACGACTGGCCCGAGGCCGCGCGGGGTCACTACGTTAAGAGGTTACCCCCTGAACCTGTTACGGGACCGAACTCATGGCGACCTCCGCACGACCGACCCGCGCCCGCAAGGGCATCGACGCGACTGAGACGGCCGCGCCGCTCACGCGTGAGCAGTTGCTGCACGCCTATCGCGTCATGTACACGTCGCGACGGTTGGACGACAAGGAGATCCAGCTCAAACGCCAGAACAAGATCTTTTTTCAGATCTCCGGTGCCGGACACGAAGCGATCCTGACCGCCGCGGGCCTGGTGCTGCGGCCGTCGCACGACTGGTACTATCTGTATTATCGCGATCGCGCGCTCTGCCTCATGCTGGGCATGACGGGCGCAGAGATGCTCTACTCCGCCGTGGGCGCAGCAATC
>JBBRFQ010000089.1:0-13937 GCA_038224035.1 Gemmatimonadales bacterium | reverse complement strand
GAGTGGCAGCTCGTCAATCGCGCGCGGCACTTCGTCGCCGCCCACCGCTGTTCCGGACAGCGTTCCGCCGCTGACGATGATCGTGCCGAGCAGCTCGCCGCCAACTTCACGCCGGTCTTCGATGCGCACGCGCACACCCATGCGCGAGAGTACATCGAAACCGCCAGTGCGTGTTGGATTGAGGCACACATCAGGGAGCACGAGTTCGCCGTGTTGCGACAGCCCCGCCAGCGCCACGAAGAACGCCGCCGATGACGGATCGGCGGGCACATCGGTATCGGCGGCGTGTAGCACCGCACGTTCGGGCACTGTCACCGTAGTTTCGCCAAGCTGTAGCGCCACGCCACGCGCGGCCAGCATGCGTTCGGTGTGATCGCGGGAACGCGTGGGCTCCGACACGGTGACGGCCACACCACTGCTCACTGCCGCCAACATGATGGCACTCTTGATCTGTGCACTCGCGTGTTCACTGCGCCAGTCGATCGAATGCAACGCGGCACCCGACACGTGCATCGGAAGTCCGTCGCCGCGCTCGGATTCCACCAGCGCACCCATCGCGATGAGCGGACGCGCGATGCGCTGCATGGGACGTTTGCTCAGACTCGCATCACCGACGAAACGCGCGGTGATGTGCTCGCGGCCCGCCACGATACCGGCAACGAGTCGTGTGGTGGTGCCGCTGTTGCCACAGTCGAGATCATGCCGCGGCACGCGCAGCGACAACGGGCCACGCCCGTGCATCACAAAGTCAGCGGACAACTCCGGCACCGTCACACCAAGCGCGCGCAAGACGCCCGCCGTCGAGTGCACATCGGCACTCGGCAAAATCGAACGTACGCGCGACGACCCGTGCGAGAGTGCAGCGAACAACAGCGCGCGATGACTGATCGACTTGTCACCGGGTACGCGCACCACGCCCGAGACGGACAGCGAAGCGGTCACCGCAGCCAGGCTTCCAGAGCCGTGGCCGAATCGGTGCGGCTGTCGCGGTACTTCACGATGACGGGCGTCTGAATGGACAGCCCCTGCTCTTCTCCCCATGCCGACGACACCTTTCGCGCCCCGGGCACCACCACAGCACCGGCGGGAATCTCCAGCGGAGCGCTGTCCGAGCCGCGCAGTACACGCTCGTTGACAAGATCATACACCGGCGTGCCGCGCGTGAGAATCACGCCGGCGCCAAGCACGGCCCGTTCACGCACCACGGTGCCTTCGTACACGCCGCAGTTGCCGCCCACGATCACATCGTCTTCAATGATGACCGGTGCGGCGTTGATGGGCTCGAGCACACCACCAATCTGTGCGGCCGCACTCAGGTGCACGCGCGCTCCGATTTGCGCGCACGATCCCACCAGAGCGTGCGAGTCGACCATCGTACCGGCGCCCACATATGCGCCCACGTTCACGTACATGGGCGGCATGCAAACGACGCCCGGCGCCAGATAGGCGCCGCGACGCACGGCCGAGCCGCCGGGAACGATGCGCACGGAATGTTCGAGCCGGAACTCACGGGGCGGGAATGTGTGCTTGTCGAGAAAGTGGTTGATGCCACCCGTGGCCGCGCCCATCTCCACGACACGACCAATGCGGAAGCCGAGCAGAATACCGCGTTTCACCCACGGTACCGCGTGCCAGACGCCGTCGGCGTCGCGGTGCGCGGCACGGACTTCACCGGCTTCCAGTCGCACAAGAAACGTGTCGAACGTTTGTGCGGCATCGTGCGGGAGTGTGACGCCCGAGTCGAGCAGATCCGGATGTGAGAGTCGTGTTTCGAGATCGGTCAACGTGAGCATGAGCGGCGTGGTTCGGGAAGACGAAATCGACTACGACGTAACGCCAAGCAGGGCCAGCGCCTCGTGAACATCATCCGCCGCCCGCTGCAACGCAGGCGAGTGGCTCCGGTCCAATGGGACAAGGGGCGAACGCAATACATTGTGCATGACACCCCGTGTCGCCAGTACCGCTTTCGTGGGAATCGGATTGGACTCGACAAACGCGGCTGAGAAGAATGGCAGCATCGCCCGGTGCAGCGCGCGACCGCGAGCGATATCACCGGCAAGCATTGCGGCCGCCAGGTGCGCCATGCCGGCTGGAAATACATTGGACACCACGGACACCACGCCATCGGCGCCGAGCGCCATCATCGGCAGGGTGAACGCGTCATCTCCTGAAAACACCGCAAATCCGTCGGGACGATTACGCAGCAGCACGTCAATCTGCGCAAGGTCGCCTGACGCTTCCTTCATGGCCGCGATCCGCGGATGCTGCGCGAGCGAGAGCGTGGTGTCCGCCTCCATGTTACTGCCCGTGCGCGACGGCACGTTGTACAACATCAGTGGCACCGGCGACGCATCGGCAATCGCGGTGAAATGCGCAATGATGCCACGCTGGGGCGGTTTATTGTACATCGGCGAGACGTGCAGCACGTGCGTCGCGCCAACTTCAGCGACCGCACGGGTCATGGCCACGGCTCTCGCAGTATCGTTTGATCCGGCGCCCGCGATTACGGGCACGCGACCGCTCACAACCTCGGCGACGAGTGCGACGACACGCACATGCTCGTCGATACTCAGCGTGGCGGCTTCACCGGTGGAGCCACAGGGCACCAGAAAATCGATGCCGGATGAGAGTTGAGTCGTCACCAGCGACCGAAGTGCTTGTTCGTCAACCTTACCCGTCGCTGTGAACGGCGTCACGAGCGCTGTGCCGCAACCCCTCAATATGGTTGAAATGCTCACGGCGCGTTCTCGGAGAGCGACGACAGTCCCAGCACGTCGCGCATGGTATGCACACCGGTTTGTGGACGCGCCGCCAGCCAGCGCGCCGCCGCCAGTGCACCATCGGCAAAAACGCGGCGGTCGCGTGCTTCGTGCGTGATGCGCACCTGTTCAAAGGGTGCGTCGAGCACGAGCTCATGCGTTCCCGGCACCGCACCCACGCGCACACTGGTGACCGGCACCACGCGCCCCAGTGTGCGTTCGACGCGGTCACGCATGGCAATCGCCGTCCCGGAGGGCGCGTCGAGCTTCGCCGTGTGATGCGTCTCGATCAGATGCGCGTCGAACCCCGGCGCGTGGCGGAACAAGCGGCCGGCGGCTTCGGCCAGCGCAAGCACCAGTTGCACACCGGGCGCGAAGTTCGGGGACCACAGCGCGCGACCGCTCAGTGTGCGCGCCAGTTCGTGCAAGGTGTCAACGTGATCGTACCACCCCGTGGTCCCGATCACGACGGCAACCCCCGCCCTCATGCACGCTTCCGCGTTCTTCAGCGCCGCATCGGGCACCGTGAAGTCAATCGCGACGTCGGCCTCACCCAAAGACTCGCGCGTGATGCCCGCAGCCGCGACGTCAGCGGCATCGAGCCGGGCCACAATCGCCGCGTCATGCGCTGACGCAAGGGCGTCAATGGCGGCCCCCATGCGTCCCATGCCGAGCAGGGCAACGCGCAGACTAGTCATTCGCACTCCTCGAAAAAGCACGCATGCAGGCGTTGCATCGCCGGTATCACCTGCGCATCGTCGATGACGAGCGTGAAGTTGATGCCGGTCGCGCTGAGTGACGCCATGTGCACGCTGATCGGACCGAGTGAAGCGAGAGCCGAGGCCAAGGTGGCGGTACCGTCGGCGAGACCGGCGCCCACGATGGCGACAATTCCTCGCTGCCGCTCCACCGATACGTCGCCGAACGCGGAGAGATCCGCAACAATCGCGTCGAGATACGACGGATCGTCGAGTGTGACCGAGATCGACACCTCGCTGGTGGCCACCACGTCGACCGAGGTGCGATGCCGCTCGAACACCTCGAACACCGAGCGCAGAAACCCGTGCGCCAGCAGCATGCGTGTGGTGCGCAGCTTTACGAGTGTGGTATGGCGCTTGCCGGCAATCGCGCGCACAGGCAGTCGGGGCGCGTCGAACGCGATCATGGTACCCGCACCGTCGGGACGACGCGAGTTGAAGACGTACACCGGGATGCCGCGCTGCACTGCCGGAGCGATGGTGCTGGGATGTAGCACCTTGGCGCCAAACGAGGCCAACTCGGACGCCTCTTCAAAACTGATGCGTTCGATCAGTCGCGCCGTGGGCACGACACGCGGGTCGGCGGTGAGCATGCCATCGACATCGGTCCAGATCTCGATGGCTTCGGCGTCGATGGCGGCGCCAATGAGTGCCGCCGAAAAGTCTGAGCCGCCCCGACCGAGCGTGGTGGTAATGCGCGACACAGACGCGCCAACGAATCCGCCAATCACGGGCACGTGTCCACGCTGCACAACGGGACGCACGTGATCTCGCGCCGCCGCGGCAATCGCCTGCACGTCCGGCGTAGCGCGCGTGAAGTGCTCGTCGGTAATGGTCACCAGTCGCGCATCGACCCACTCTGCGTGCACGCCGCGGTGCCGGAACGCGGCGGCAACCATCTGCGATGACAACAGCTCGCCAATCGATGCCACCGCATCGAGAGAACGCGGTGTCACGAAGCCGAGCGTACAAAACGCCTCGGCGAGGTGCGCCAACTCATCAAATCCAACGCCGATCTCGGCCACGATCTCATCACACTCCTCGCTGTCACCGAGCAACGCGGCGGCGTCGGCCAGGTGCCGGGAGCGCAGCGTTTCCACCATGGTGACCGCGAGCAACAGATCGCCTGCCGCTGCGCGACGCGCGACCTCGAGCAACTCGGTGGTCACACCGGCCAGCGCTGAGACCACCACGACGGGTTGCCGATCGAGTCGGCCTGCAATGATGCTCGCCGCACGCGAGATCGCGTCCGCATCGGCTACGGATGTGCCGCCAAACTTGCAGACGATCACGAATCGGCCCGAAGTGCACCGGTTGCGCGATCCAGCGTGCCGTTGACGAGCAGCAGCTCGGCGTTGAGCACGGATCCGCCGGCCGCTCCACGCACGACATTGTGTGCCATTGCGACGAGCCGCAGATCCATGACGGCGTCGTCGCGCACACGGCCTACACTGATGGTCATGCCACGACCGACACCCGCGTCACGGCGAGGCTGCGGCCGATCGACTTCATCACGAACGTCGAGCGGAGGAACAGGCGCCGACGGCAAACCAGCCACACCTTCGTGACCGCGCCACGTTCGCAGCGTGTCGATGGCTTGCTGCACAGTAGGCGGCCGCTCAAACCCGATCGTGAGGCACACCGTGTGCCCGTGTTCCACCGCTACCCGATTCGCATGGGCACTCACCGCGATAGTCGCCGGTACAATACGGCCGTCTTGCAGGGTGCCGAGCAGTTTACCGAGCTCACGCGCAATCTTGGGCTCTTCATCGCCGATGTACGGAATGACGTTGCCCAGAATGTCGAGCGATGGCACTCCGGGATATCCCGCACCGGAGATTGCCTGCATCGTGACCGCCACCACACGATTCACGATGAACTGCTCGTGCAACGGCGCGAGCGCCGCCGCGATCACGGTGACGGCGCAGTTCGCGTTGGTGACAATCGCACCCGGCCACCCGCGCGTGCGCCGCTGCGACGCGAGCAATGCCAGATGATTGCCATTCACCTCGGGAATCACGAGCGGGACATCTTCCTCCATGCGAAAGTTCTTCGCATTGGACAGCACCAACCGACCGGCACGCGCAAAGTGCGCCTCAACGTCACCCGCAACGGCGCTGTCGAGCGCCGAGAAAACGATGGGTGCAGACACATCGCCCGGCGTACACGCGCGCACCGTGAGCGAGCCGACTTCAGGTGGCAACACACCCTCGAGCCAACGCGCGGCATCGCGATAGGCACGTCCGGTTGAACGTTCTGATGCCGCGACTTCGGCAATCTCAAACCACGGGTGTCCGGCGAGATGGCGTACGAACGCCTGTCCAACAGCGCCAGTAGCGCCCAACACCGCCACCGGAATACGAGCTGGAGATGTCATGTGGCGAGCAGCGCCTCCACGATGCGCACGTACGCGCCTACGGCGTCGCGCAACTCGGTGATGTCGATATGCTCGTCGGGCGTGTGCGCGACGTGAATGGAGCCCGGACCGAACAACAAGGGCGTGCCCCATCGATCGAGCAGCGGGATGTCGGTGGTGAACGCAACGGGCGCGACGTCAAAACCGTCGATGACGTGGAATCGCTGCGCGGGAATGTACGAACCCCACTCGAGCTCGGCTTTGCCCAGCGCCCACTGCTCGAACACCGCGCGTACCGGCTCCACGGCGCCAACAAGACGAATCATGAGCTCGGCTTCGGCCAGTCCGGGTATGACATTGGCTTCGGTGCCCGCCCGCAGCACGCCGATGTTGCTGGTGGTGGCACCGAGCACCGGATCGTTCGGCAGGGGCAACTCGCGAACCTGCGGAAGAAGTGACAGGAGCGGGTCGAGCGCACTGGTGCCAAACTCGGGGTACGCCGAGTGCGCTTCGCGGCCACGTACTCGCACGATGACGCGCTGCGCACCCTTTGCCCCGGTGGCCAGCCGGCTCTGCGTGGGTTCCCCGTTTACCAGCCACCGACTCGTGGCAGGCAAGCGATTCGCCGCGCGCGCTCCGGGCGAACCCTTCTCTTCCCCAACGACGAAGAGCAAGTCCACGCGCTCTTCGCCGGACTCCGCCAGCTGTTGCGCGGCAACGAGCATCGCCGCGGCGATACCCTTTGCGTCGCACGCGCCACGCCCGTACAATCGCCCGTCGTCAATGCGAGGAGCGATGTACGGCGGCACGGTGTCGAGGTGCGTGGAGAGGGTCACCCCGCCTCCGGCACGAGTGGCCCACACATTACTCCGGCCGGGCTCGACTTCCTGCAGGGTGACGTTCCACCCCCGGCCAACGAGCCAGCGGCCAACCACATCCACCGCCTCGCGTTCGCGGCCGGTGGACGAGTCGATGGATAACAGTTCAGTGGCGAGTGCGACGACGTCTGTCATGCGCGGAATAGTAATGCCGAAACACGTTGTGCACCGTCGGGAAATGTACGAAGTACGGCTGGTCAGACCGTGATGGCGAGCCCTCGATAGATGCGCGAGCGATACCGGCTGTCTTCCTGATCCGGTAGCGGGGCGCTGGCGAGCAGTACGGCGTGCGCGAAGCGCTCCTGCTCTTCAGCCTGCTCGCGCGCGTCGCGCGGCTCCTCGGAGCGCACCCGCCGCGTGAGATTGATCTGATTGACCGGCACGTTGTGCACCAGCCGTTCATTTTCCACGCCGAGTGTGGCCGTCAGCGCGTGCAGTGTCGTCTTCACAAAGTTGGCAAGCGCAAACTCGGCATGCGTGGGGTGGACCGGCACGTCGGGCGAGACCAACACGAGTCGCACGTCATCGAACAGCGACACCTTGCGGGCCACGCGGAAATGATGGGTGAGGTGTTCCTCCACGAGCGATGCGAAGCCCGCTGCATCGAGGGCCGCGGAACCGTCGGCGTGGAAAATCTCGCGCGGCAGCGGCGTGAACGGTGTGGACACGACCGCCGCCGGTTGCCCACCAACACGCAGCGCCTCGTCCATGCCAGCGTCCAGATCGTCACCCACCACGATGCTATGCACCCGATCGTTGCCGAGTACGATACGCAATAACTCCCTGGTCTGCTCCGCCGCGTGCTCGGTGCGTGTGAGCAGCATGATGCGGCCCACGTGACTGTACTCGAGCGCGAGACGCGCTGCACGCGCGAGATGCGGATACAAATAGTCGCCCACGAGCCAGATTGTCTGCTCCGCCATGCGCGCGATGCGCTCCGGCTTGGCGCGTCCGAACAGCTCTCGCTCCGTAATCGTGCGCTCCTGGTGCAGTCCACCCGATGGCTGGAACGTTTCGCCGGAGACGGCGCGGTCCGCGAGGAAGTAGACCGTGGCCAAAGCGACTTCGAGTTCACTCGGCATGTTGCGCAAGTGCAGCATGCTCAGCACGCCCTTGCCGATCTTGGCGGCTTCCTTCTTGATCACGTCCGCGTCGAGAAATGGCTCGACCGGCTCGGGCAACGCCAGTACCCACGCATCGCCGTACTCGGCTCCGCCAGATGGCAGATCGAGGAATCGACCGCCAAGCCGCAGGCGTGCCACCAACCGCTGCGCAATGCTGCGCGTCATGAGGAACCGGCCCGCCGTGGCTTCGGTGTCGGAGGCCAGCGACTCCGCGCGGATGGATTCAGCAAACTTGCGAAGCGGTGCTGGTGCCTGTTCGTCCGTCGCGATGGCATCGACATCGTTGCTCGCGAGCAGTGCGAGCACATCTGTCACGCTGCTGCCGCGCCGAATGGCTTCCACGACGACTTTATACACCGCGTTGAGCCGACGATTCTCGAGAATCAGCTTGCCGCGTCGTTCGAACAGGCCCGGCTTGCCATCCACACCGCGCAGACGGTCGCCATCAACCGGGCCCGGTGCAATCGCGTTGACCTGAATCTCCGGCCCGACAAATCGGGCGAGATTTTCCGTGAGTGCGCGCTGACCGGCTTTGGACACTGCATAGTCGGCGCGATTCGGATACGGCACCGCGATGTACTTCTCGCCGCCGAAGTACGATGACACGTTCAGGATGTACCCACTGCCCTGCTTCTTCATGATCGGAACGATCTTCTCGATGAGCGAGTAGTTCGACACGAGATTGGCGTTGAGCGTCGTGCGCCAGGCATCGACATCCATGTCTACGACCATCTGTTCGGCACCGGCCACACCCGCGTTGTTCACGAGATAGTCCACCCGGCCGAACGCGGCGATCGTTTCGTCAACGGCGCGGCGAAGGCTGGGTTCGTTGGCGACGTCCACGTCCGCCACGCACTGCACGCGGTCGGCGGCGTCATAGTACCCGATGTCTTCGAGTTCCTTCACAATGCTGTCGCGCATGGACGCCAGCTGGTCAGCGCGGCGCGCCACGATCATGACACGCGCGCCGCCAATGGCGAGCAGGCGGGCGAGCTGACCACCGATACCGGCCGAGCCGCCAGTGACGAGCGCGACCTTGCCCAGGTGGAGTCCCATCACGTTCTCCATCCAACCGAACGACGAACGCTTCGAACCTGTAGCGCGGTGGATGGAGAATGGCAGATACAGATTGACCTGCCGAATGCGTCGACGCGTGTAGAGCAAACGCGCTGCCTGCCCAGCGGCGAACGGCACTTCTTCCGGCTCCCGGTTGCCCCAACGAATGATCTGGTTTGACCACTCCTCGAACTGACGCTCACCGGCGGCCTGCTGCACCTCGGTTTCGTCACGCCACACCCGACACAGTTCCTCGGTCGCCGCGCGCAACACATCGGCGTACGCATTCTCCGCGCCGTCATGCGCATTGGTCACGAAGACGATTCTCGGTGGCACGCCCAGCGACTGCTCGACATCCTTCCAGAACACCGTCAGTGCGCGCGCGAGCAGCATGGTGCCAGCGAGCTCGCCATCGAGGAACGCTGCGACGTCACTGTCGGAGGCATCGGTGAAGCGGCCACGAAAGCGCCACGCGCCAAAGGCAGGCATGATGATCGCGCCATGCACGATCTGATCCTCGCCGCGTAACGAGTCGAAGAGCGCATCGACCGTTTCCGGGCGCATACGATCGAGCAACACCGCCCGGATGCGCCGATCGACGCCGATTGTGCCAAGCGCCTCTTCAGCCGCTTGCACGCCCTCCTCTGACCCCAGGCCGAGCACGACTTCGGCGCCGCATTCAGCCTGGATGCGCGCGACGGACAGCGCGTCCTTCACCTGATCGCCGGCGGCGAGCAATATACGTACTCCCGTACCATCAACCGTTCGCAGTTCCGGGCGCGACACCCACGTGCTGCGCGACTCCTGGCGGACACGCATGCCGTGCGTGACTTCAAAGTTGTGACCGTTGTACGCCGCCGATTCGTCGCTGGCCAGGAACACGATGGTGTTCGCGACGTCGTCGACGGTGGGGAACGTTCGCTCCGGCTCGCCGCCGTCAACGGAACGCGCGAGCGTCATGAGTTCAAAGTTCTCGCGCGCCGTTGTTCCATCTTCGGCGTGACGCAGCTTGTCCATCGCCGAGAACACCGTGCGGATACGCTCTGAGCGGATCGGGCCCGGAAATACCGTGTTGACGCGGATGCCAAGTGGCCCGACTTCAGTGGCCAGCTGCCGCGAGAAGCTGTTAAGTGCGGCCTTGGGTACGACATACGCTGAGCGACCGTAGTACTGCGTGCGCGAGAAAATGGTCGACACGTTGATAATCGTGCTACCAGCCTGCATGTGCGGCACGCACGCGCGGACAAGATTCCACGCAATGCCGAACAGGTTGCGGGCGGCCGCACTCACCGTCTCCGTCTCATGGACGCCGACCTCGGCCAACGCGTCGAGTTCCCCCTGCGTGAACGGCACGTCGCGCAGGCGGCACTTGGGACCGGCCGAACCCGCATTATTCACCAGTACATCGATCCGTCCCAGCTTGGCCATCACCTGCTCCACCCCCACCCGCACCTGTCCCGGCTCGGCGCCATCCATCACCACGGAGACAATGCGGTTGGCGGGCACGTGCAGTTCTTCACGCAGTGCCGCACGCGCGTTGTCGAGGCGTGCTTGATCGCGGCCCGCCATGACGAGCGTTGCGCCCTCCCGTAGCACGTGGCGCGAGATCTCGGTGCCGATGTTGCCGGCGGCACCGGTCAGCAGCACGACCTTGCCGACAAGGCGTCCGCGAGCCGTGCGCCGACGCTCTGGTGCTTCGCGTTCAGCGGTCATCGGCTCGCCTCCAATGCAGCCCATGCCTCATAGAGTTCATCGCGGGAACGGATGCCGGTGGACGGCAGCGCGTGATTGACCACGTATGTTGCGCCGGCGTGCCGGTTCTCCCACATGGCCTGATGCGCCTCGGGCAGTGACGCCCACGGTACAACCGTCGGTGCGGTGACATCAAGTTGGCCAGCGGCGAGCATCTGATTCATGCGGACGACCTCGTAAGCGTTGCAAAGATGAGTGCCGAGGATACTGCAGGTAGGAAGCAGAATGCGGCGCTGCCTCATCCAGACTTGTGGAGCGTAAAAGCTGTAACGTCTGTGGTGCATGTCTTCAGCGTAAACCACACGACCGCTAAATGGCTGCACGAGCGCCGTTGACGCGGCGAGCGAATCGTGTGCGGCGCGCTCAAACACCAGGTCGGGTGCGCCACGCGGGTTGTCTGATGAACGCAGCAACTTGCCTACGGCCTGACCGATCGGCTTGATCGTGCGCTCCTGAAACGCGCGCACCGCTTCCTTGAAAGCGGCGGGGTCGCGCCGCACATCGGGAAGTGACGGCATCGTTGCAGGCCACTCAAACTCCACACTGGCGCGGCGTCGCAACTCGTCGAGTGCCACGACACCGGCGAGCTGATCGCCGAAGCCGAGTGACCGCACGAACTCGCGCTGTGCATCGCTGTAACAGACCACGGCAATTCGGGCACGCCGGGCGGCGGCGGCTTCGATTGCCTCGATACCCACGGCGTCAACGAGTTCGTGGGCGGCAAGTCCGGGGCCGTAGTACACAAGGACCGCTTCACCGGCGCGCAGATTCGCACGCTCGTAGATCGTATCAACCGGCACGGCGCCCGGTTTGCCCGCGAACGTGAAGTGGTAGCCCGTGGAGGCACCATAAAACGCCAGTGAGCCACCCTCGGCGAGCAACTGCACGCTGCGCGGAAACGACTGCTCGCCAGCGTGGGACACTACGTAGTCGGCGAGCTGCCCTCCGTGTTGCGCACGAAACGCGTCGAGCATCGGTTGACCCGCGGCTTCCCACTGCGCAATGCCCGCCGCATCACCCGGCACCATGGTGAAACAGTCGGCAATGTCGGGCGCGCGTCGGTTAATGGCACCAACGGCACCGTACCCCTCGACCACGCGTGCGCGGTCGTCGCTGGAGACGAGGCCAGTCACCTTCACACCGTGGCCCACGGCGGTCTTCAGTGCTTCGAGGCCAGTCCCGGTGGCCGCACCTTCCACGAACATCGTGCGCCCGCCGGTGATCTGGAGCGTGGTGAACAGCGCGCGAACAATGGTGCCGAGGTTGAGAATGTACGAGCCCGCGGCCTCGAGCGACACGTCAGGCGGAAGTGGGTGACATTGCGGCGCCTGCACCAACAGGAACTGCTGGTGACTGCCTTCGAACGTTTCGTAACCCTGAATACGGAAGTCCGCCGACATCGGATCGCGGCCCGCCATTGGCGAAAGCAAGTCGCTCTGTCCGGAGTAGATCGTGACGAGGTCACCAACCCGCACACGTCCTTCCGACTTCACGGCACCACCGACCGCGGCCACCAGTCCTACACCACCGGAGCCGGTGACTTGTACATCGCGGTCATGCGAATCAAACGGCGACACCGGAATACCGGTGATCGCCCAGATGTCGTTGAAGTTCACCTCAGACGCGAGCACATACAGCAAAACATCGTTGGGGCCGGGCGTCTCCACCGGCACCACAACTTGGTGCTCAACGTCCTTCGGTTCGCCATGCCGCGGCGCGCCGGTGTGCGGATCCTTGATCACCCCGAGTCCGTACTGCCATGCGGGTATCGGGGTGAGCCCGGGGAAAAATGGCGCGCCCACTGGGAGCAAGTCGCCTTGCGATGCGAGCGCCTGCTCGCGCTCGCTGTCTACGATCGCGCCGCGTCGCACCGGAAGCGGTGCACTTGCACGGTCGAAGAACGCACGAATGCCGGCCTTGCCCGCCTCCGGATTGACCACGGCTTCCGCAAACAGTCGTGCTTCATGCGCGAGACCGGCCGCGAGGCCGTCAGTCCAACCGGTGCGAATCGCTTCGAGTGCACGGGCGGCGTGCGTGCTGCGGCCGACCGCTTCGGCCTGTTTGAGCAGGCGCACCACCGGCGGCAGTGTGAGTGCGGCGTCCAGATCGAGCGAGGCCGGTTGTTCCCACGCCGCGCGACGTTCGCGCACGTGACGATACAGTTTGCCCAGCCGACTGTGCTCCGGATCGTGCACGTAGTCACGCACCAGCGCCGATGCATGCGCCACTACGTCACCCGAGTCCGTGACGACTTCATCAATCACGCCGGTGGACTCCGCCTCCTGCGCCGTCATGGTGCGCCCCCCGAGAATCATTTCGATCGCTTGCACCAGCCCTTCAGTTCCGTCGCGATCGGAGAGCAAGCGCGTCAGTCGCTGCGTGCCGCCGTAGCCAGGCAAGAGGTTGAGCCGGATCTCCGGCTGGCCGAACAGCGCCGTCTGCTCAGCCAGTCGTACGTGACACGCCAGTGCGAACTCCATACCACCGCCAAGCGCGACCCCGTTGATCGCCGCAATGCACGGCTTGTCCATGCGCTCGATGGTGCGGAATGCGAGGTGCGCCACGTTCGGGAGTGTGACCGCCTCTTCTATCGTATGCACATCTTCGAGCAGCTGCCGAATGTCCGCGCCGGCAACAAATGACGAGGTGCCTTCGCCCGTGAAGATCACGGCCGCCACCTCGGTCTTGCGTGAGAGATGTTCAACCACCGTCACGAGTTCATCAAGCGCGCGCTCATTGAGCGCATTGACCGGCGGATTGGTCACCGTCACGAGCGCGAGCCGCATCATCACGCCATCGCGCTCGGCCACCGGATGATACTGCACCCGGAAGTATCGTCCGATATCCAGAATGCGCTGCGACTCGCGCACGCGCTGGCGCGCTTTCCAGTCGTCGATCACACGCTGCAGCGGTGCGACACACTCCGGATTCCGAAGCGTGCTCAGGTCGCCGGCTGGCTGATCTTCCACCAGCGCGCGCACCAACCGGCGCACGTATTTCCCACTGCGCGTCTCCGGGAACGCGGGCACTTCAAGAAAGTCTTCGGGCACCGCCACGGCACCCTTTTCCTGGCGCACGAGTTCAATGAGTCGCCGGCGATCGTCGGCCGTGAGTCGCCGTCCCGGCGCGACGGTGACAAACGCGAGTGGAGTGAGTCCCTTCTCGCGGTGCGGGGCGCCCACCACGATCACGTTGCCGATGGGCGACTCCTTGTTCAGCTGCTTGTCGCGCAGGATCGCGCCTTCGATTTCTTC
>JBBRFQ010000088.1:0-14022 GCA_038224035.1 Gemmatimonadales bacterium | reverse complement strand
GATGGCAGCGGTACGGCGTCAAACGCGACCACGCGCTCGCCATCGATCGGCAGCGAGAACGACTGTTCGCCGCTCGCCCGACCATCAATTTCAAGTTTGGCGCGCAGCGTGCGCGGCGCATCAAGACTGCGCGACGTCACGCGCGCCTGCACCGCCAGACGTGTGCGATCGGCATCCGACACTCGGCGCACATCGACGCCGGTGATCGCAGAGTTCGCACGACTCGACGGCGCCACCGAGATCGTGCGCAGTGTAACCCGAGAGGGCAGGTCGAGGCCGGCCAGTCCCGCGACGCCACCGCGCTGCAAGTCGGTAATGACGATCATCTCAGCGGGCACTGTGGGCGCATCGAGCAACACACTCCGCGCGGCCCGCATGGCGCTCACATATCGTGTGCCACGGGCGCTGGGCTGCGCGGTTTGCAGCACGGCGTCGATCGACGCCCGATCGATCGTGAGCGGCTGCGCGACTTCTGCTTCGTCGTCGAACAGAACGAGCGCGAGTTTATCCTGCGGGCGCGCGTCGCGCACGATCTGACGCGCGGAATCAAGTGCCGCAGGCCAGGTATCGGCGTGCCCCATGCTCATGGAACGATCGAGCAGAATTACCGTGACTGCGGGAGCGTCCCCGGCGGTGGCCGCCGAACTGTCGCTCGCGAACGGTCGCGCAAACGCCAGGATCAAGAGTGCGAGCGCGAGGGCGCGCAGCAGCAAGAGCGGCCAGTCCGTGATACGTTGCCGCTTGCTCGTGCGAATCGCCAATTGTTCCAGGAACATCAGCGACGGGAAACGCACGGGCGTGCCTTTTTCGCGATGCCGCAGATGCATCGCGATGGGAATCGCCAGCGCGGCGAGTGCGGCCAGGAAGGCGGGAACGAGGAAGTTCATCAGCGCCCCGGATGGCGCTTGGCGCGCATGTCGAGGTACGCGTGCAAGCCACGGTCGAGCGGTTCGTCGGTGTTGAGCGGTACGTAGTCAGCGCGCGCCGCCGCCAAACGTTTGGTCAGCGCCGCACGATGCGCGGCGAACGCGTCCCTGTACTGCTTGCGCAACTCGTCGGGGCGCAGCGGCAGACGGACCCCGCTTTCCGCGTCCTCGATGGTAAGCGGCGCGGCGAATGTGAGTTCACGCTCGCCCGGATCCATCGGGTGAAATACAATCACGTCATGGCCACGCGCTCGCATCGTGTCGAGCGCGCGTCCCAACTTGTCGGCCGGCTCATAGCAGTCGGAAACCACAACCACCACACCGGCGCGTGTGGTCACGTGTGCCACACGCTCCAGGGTGGCCAGTAACTGTCCCTTGCCACTGGCCTTGGTGCGCCCGAGCGTGTGCAGAATGCGCTGCAGGTGCCGGGCTGACGGTGGAATCACTTCGCCGAGATCGTCACCCATGGTGACGAGCCCCACGCGATCACCCTGCTTCTTCGACAGCCACGCGAGCGACGCGACAAGAAATCGTGCGTAGTCAAACTTGGTGACGGTGCCGGTCGTGAAATCCATCGATGCCGACGTGTCGAGCGCGAACCACACGCTCACATTCGTGTCGGCTTCGTACTGCTTCACGTAGTAACGATCTGTGCGCGCAAAGAGGCGCCAGTCCACACGGCGCAGATCATCGCCGGGCTGATACGAGCGATGCTCCGCAAAATCGAGCGATGAGCCTTTGCGCAACGATCGATGCACACCATGCATGAAACCGTCCACCACCGTTCTCGCCAGCAACTCGAGATCCGAGATACTGGCCAGCAATGCCGGATCCAGAAAGGCGGCCGGGGCCATCGCCATGTATCAGCGCTCCGAGCGTGGCACGGGGTTGGCCTGCAGGAGCTGCTCCACCAGGCGATCGGTCGTGACTTTTTCCGACTGCGCCTGAAAATTGGACAGAATACGGTGCCGCAGCACGGGACGGGCGAGCGCTCGGATGTCATCAAGGCTCACATGAGTGCGCCCCTGTAACAGCGCGCGTGCCTTGCCGCCGAGCACGAGCGCCTGTGCGGCGCGTACACTGGCACCGTACGACACCCACTGCTTTACGAAGTCCGGTGCGTGCACATCGCCCGGCCGCGACATGCGCACAAGTCGCACGGCCCAGCGCGTGACCATATCGGAGACAGGCACGCGCCGCACCACCTGCTGAAACGCCAGAATCTCAGCTTTGGTGACAACGGATGTAATCGCCTTGGGCGACACGGAGGTGGTGGAGCGCACCACGTTCACTTCGTCGTCTTCCGGGAGATAGTCGAGCATCACTTCGAGCATGAAGCGGTCGAGCTGCGCTTCCGGCAGCGGGTACGTACCTTCGAGCTCGATCGGGTTCTGCGTGGCGAACACAAAAAACGGTGGATCGAGTTCGTAGGTGCGGCCCTGCACGGTGACGCGCTTCTCCTGCATGGCTTCGAGCAGCGCGGCCTGCGTCTTGGGCGGGGTACGATTGATTTCGTCGGCCAGCAATACATTGGTGAACACGGGACCGGCCATGAACGCAAGCTTGCGCTGCCCGGTTTGCGGATCGTCCTGAATGACGTCGGTGCCCGTGACGTCGGACGGCATCAGGTCGGGCGTGAACTGAATGCGATTGAACTTGAGGTCGAGCGCGCGCGCGAGCGACGACACGAGCAGTGTCTTGGCGAGACCGGGCACACCCACGAGCAAACAGTTGCCGCCGGCGAACAGCGCGATGAGCGCCTGTTCGACCACCGCATCCTGACCCACGATGACTTTGCGGAGTTCGGTGGTGATGCGGGCACCGGCCGCCTGCAGGCGGTCGGCGAGAGCGGCGTCGTCGAGCGACATGAGCTCGGAATCGGGCAGGGTGTTGGTCACGGTCACGCGAGGGCCTCGGGGTCAGCGGCTGAGGGCATAAATCATGTAGTTGATGCCGAGCTTGTACGCTTCGTTCGACAAGTCGATCGGAAAGTATCCCTGGTCGGAGAACTCCCAGTATTCGGCGATGTCGTTGTTGAAGTTCACCATCATCAGCATGCGTTTGGTGGGATCGTTGTCTTCGAACACACCGTAGAACTCCGACGGGATCTGCTGCAGCGGGTGGTAATAGTCGAGATTGTCGATGCGGTAGAACGAGTCAAACACGGGATGCGAGGTATCGAGCCGAAGAGGAATCGCTCCGGGCAGCACCTTCTCCACCTGCGCCACGAAGTTGAACCAGTCGCGGCCGGCGAAGTCGTCAAAAATCATGAAGCCGCCCTTCTGCAGATAGGCCCGGACCAACAGCACCTCGGTATCCGACGGACGCCAGAATCCGGGTTCCGCCATGTACGCGACCGGAAACCGGAACAGCTCGGGATTATCGAGACTGATGATCGTGCTCGCATCGGCGCGCACGTTGATCGTGGAGAGCTCGCTCAGAATCTTCAGGAAGTTGCGTTCAGCGCGCGGATAGTCGTGGCTCCACGCGGCGCGGCTGCCGCGACCGAAGCCGAAGTCCATCGATTCGGAGTAGCTGATGCGCGCAAAGACAAACCGGCCATCGTATTCGGCGTTCGGAAACTCGTCCGCGCTTCGGCTGTCGCGCCCGCGTCCCTGCGCGAACGCCAGCGAACAGGCCGCGAGCATGAGTCCCAGCGTGACACCCCACGTACGGCGACTCATCGTGCTCCCCCCGGTGGTGTGCCCGAGCGCAAGCGTAGCAGAAGCGACTGTGCCTTCTCAAAGCCCGGTGCCGTTTCAAGCATGCCAAGTACTTCACGGCGCGCGGCGGCCGCATCGCCGGATTTCGACAACGCCAGAGCCAACTCGTAGCGCGCTTCGAGCGGATCAGATGGCCCGATGGCGAGCACGGCGCGACGCTCACGTACCGCAACCGCGTGCGCGCCTATGCGCGTCGCGGCGTCGGCGAGCTTCGCGTGCAAGTCGGCGTCGTACGGCGCCATCCAGATGATGCGTTCGAGCGCCTTGACTAACGCCGTGTCGTTGCCGCGCGCGTCGAGCAGCGAAGCTTCGAGCGTGTTCGCGGCGAGTGCCGTTTCCTGCGCCCGCGTGATCAGCGCCAGTTGCGTGAGGGCGGTGGTCGTGTCGGCACGCTCGAGTGCAAGTCGCGCGAGATACCACGCTGGCCCACTGGCGGAGCGGTGCTCGGGCCACAGTGCCTGCGCTTTCTCGAAGGCCAGCTGCGCTTCGCGCTTGCGACCGGCTTCGAGCTGCGCCGCACCTTCACGCATGGCCGCGACGAACGGGCCGCGCACATCACCGGGAGCTTCGCCGGCCTCTATTGCGGCGAGCGCTGTACCAAATCGCTTCTGCATGTACGCGGAGAATCTCGCATCGAGCGAATCGCCCGACACCTTGAGTACGCGCGCAAACACCGCCGGCGATTCAAAACCGTCGCGATACGCACGCAACATCGCCGGCAGCGACGCTGCTCCGAAATCCTGTTCAATCATCTCGCTCACCAACGACGCGAGATAGTAGCTGAACTGCACTTCCGCCGGATAGCGCGGACGCACAAAACCGTCGTTGAGGGAGCTCACCGGCCGCAACATCTTCGCCTTGTACGCGGCTAAAAACTCCACGCTCGCCTGCGCGCCCCACCCGTCGCGCGCCCGACGCTCCTCAAGTACCGACAGTCCTTCGGAGAACCAGCGCGGCACACGGTTGTCGCTCGATCCGAGCGTGAACGTATGCGCGAGTTCGTGCCAGGCGGTGGAGCCCCAGTTGAATGAGCCGGGCTCACGCGCCGATGGTGCGTCCATGGCGAGCACATCGCCAAAGCTCACACCGAGCGCCCCCAGTCCCGTCAAACCAACCGAGCGCACCGAGAAGTCGGCGTGACGACGAAAAATTTCAAATCGCACCGGCCGATCGGGACGCCATGCATAACGAGAGGCGAGTGTGTCGTACGCTTCTTCAAGCATCGGCAGCAGGTACAGCTCCATCAACGCCGCATCTTCAGGAGATACGACGAGCACAAAGCGACCGCGCTCGATCACGGTAAATCCCTTCATCTGATCGAGCAGATCGAGCGTGTTCTTGTGCCACAGGTTGAACGGATCAATGGCAAACGCCCGCTCGAGCGTGGCGCGTCCTTGCTCCATCGCGCCGGTACGCAGCTGATTCGTGCCCAGTACGCCGAGCGCCCGCACCGAACCGGAATCGAGCACCACGGCCTGCTCCGCCCAGCGCACGCCTTCGGCATAGCGACGGTGGCGCACCGCCGATTCCGCGAGTGTCGCATAGAACGTCGCGGGCCGCGGATGCAGCGCCGTCGCGGCCGCACGCGAGCTCTCGAACTTCGCCGAGTCACCGACAAACCACGCCGACGCTGCGCGCAGCGCCCACGCTTCCATCGATGACGAGTCCACGGCCAGCGCACGATTCACCGCTACATCGGCCGAGTCGTACGCTTCGGCTTCGAGCTGCAACCGTGCGAGCATCGTGTGTGCGGGAGTCAGCGCCGGATTGGCGGCCAGACTTTTGCGCACCGTGGCCATCGCCTCCGGACTGCCCTCGAACTCCTGTACGCGCGCGAGACCAAGCAGCGCACGCGGGTGCGCTTCGCTCACGGTCAGGATTTGTTCAAACGAAGTCTTCGCATCCGGCGCGTTGTACTTCTCGAGCAGCAGCTCGCCGGCGCGAACCTGTGAATCAAATAGCGTACGGTCGGCCGCCCACGCGGCATCGAAGGCGGCCAGCGCCTGTCGTGCCGTTCGCGCGTCGCGCAGGCCAAGCAACACGTACGCGCGACCCGCCGCCACGCGCTCTTCGGGGGTCCAGTCGCCGCTGCTGCGCTCGTATGCACCAACCAGGCGTTGCGCCCGCGCGAACGCATCGGCCATGTCGCCGCGGCGCGCACTCAACTCGGCGCGTCCGACGTCGGCCACGCGTCGCAGTGGCGCGTTGCCGCTGATGGCCGCTTCGTACGCGGAATCTGCGGCGCGCAACCGGCCGCGCAGCACGAGCACGTCGCCGAGGGTGGTCACCAGCGGAGAGCCACCCGCCCGAGCGGCGCGCTCTGCATCCTCAAGTTGGCCGGCTTCAGCCATCGCCAGAATCGAAGACCGGTCCACATCGTCGACGCACCAGGCACCAAGCAGCATGGCACACGCGGGAATAGAGAGCGCGCGCCTGAAGGTGCTCCAGCGGCCGGTACTACCCGACGTCACGATATGACGTACCGCCGAACACAGCGTCCTTGTGCTCATGGCGGCGTCCCACCCGCGGCGCGAATCGCCTGCGTTCTCTCGGCGATGGCGATGAGTAACCGTTCGAGTTCCGCTTCGTATGCGCTGGCGGTCATGCTGTCCTTGCGCGCGCGGAGGGCCGCCACCTGCGACTCCAGCCCCTGTCGTTCAGCGACGAGCGCCGCAACCTTCGGATCAGACGACACCGCGCGCCCGCCAAAGGCCACGGTGGCCGCGAGCGATGAATCACTCAGGATCGCGTGTTCGGTGAGCATGCGATTGTCCGTCTCATACTCGCGCACGACCTCGCGCTGCGCATACGAAAACGCTTCGAGCACCGACACTTTGCTGTCCTTGTTGGTGTCGGCCTCGCCGGAACTCAAGCCGCGCACAAAATAGGTGGCAAATCGTGTATCGTTGCGCTCAACACTGCTCTTGGTGGCCGTGAGAACCACACGACGCGGCCCCGCGAGTACGCGCGCGAAGTCGCCACTCGCACTGGCCGCGTTCACAAACACCACGGTCTGCTGCGCAAAGCCGCTCAGCCAGGTCGCGTAGTCGGCGGCGCTGGGATCGGCGCCCGGCAGGTTCACCCGCGACTCCGGGCCCTGTCCGCTACCGTGCCCGTGCAGAAACACAAACACCACGTCGCCGGGCTTGGCACGACGCGCCAGCTTCAGGAACGCTTCGGCCACGGCCTCCTTGGTCGCACGACCGTCAAAGCGCTTCGGATCACGCGCGGCGTCTTCCGTGAGCACGATGAGGCTCGAATCGGCTACGTTCCACTTGCCCTTGGCCACATCGTGCAGCAACACCGCCACGCCGAAGAACGCGTCGCGATACGTCGCTTCACCGCCGAGCCCGGTGATGATCAGCACGTGCTGCTGTTGCGCGTGCGCCACCGCCGCGGCGTTGTGTACCGACACCAGCATCCCGATCCCGAACGCGGCGCTGCGCAATCCCCGACGCACGCGTGATCGCACTGTCAGACAACTCATGCCAACCCCCGCCACCGGCGCCATGTCCACTCGGCGCCGAGACACAACGCCAAAAGCAGGAATACCGCCGGCATGTCCCAGAGGTCCTTCGTGTCTCGTACAACGACACCCGCCTCCGTGTATGACACATCCTCCTCGAGACGCGCGGCGTCGGCGAGTGGCACATAGCGGCCACCGGTTTCCTGGGCGATGCGGCGCAACAAGTCGACGCGCTGCTCGGCCTGCGTCACATCTGCATCCGCGTCGTCCACCAGCAGTGTGCCCGATGTCGAGCGCACCGTATCGCGACCGCGCACCACCTGCGTCGACAGTGTATGCACACCGGTTTCCGTGGGCACGTAGCGTCCAGCGTAGACACCGTCGGCGCGGACCGACCAATCGAGTGCCACATCGGTGGCCACGCCGGCGGGTGAGATCACCGTCGTGGTCACCGTGGCATCGTTCACGTCGAGAAAGGTCTCGTCGGCAACCTGCGCGCGAATGTTTACCGGCTCGCCGGTGCCGAGGCGGTCGGGTGACGCGGCGACGATGGTGCGATCAGGAACGCCGTCAACGAGCCAGCGCAGCAGCTGTCGCCAGAGTGTCAGGTGCGTTTGATCGTCAACCGCCATGTCCGCGTGCATGCGCCACAACCATGAATCCTGTACGCCGAACACGGCGCTCACACCGCGTCCGTAGCGATGAAACGCGAGCAGTGGCTGATCGATGGTGCTCTCCGGCGCGCGACCGGTGAGCAGCGCCGTCGCGCCGGGCCGCAGTGCGCCGAGCGCGTTCACCGCCGTCAACGGCGGCAGTTTGGTCCACTTGTCCGTGGACGCGGCATCGGTCTCGGCAATCTGCAGCGCGGCGATCGCGCGTCCCGCCGGCGTGGGGCGCAGCGTATACGGCAAGGCGGGCCCATTCGCGTCGCGCGGCGCGCGGTCGAGCGCGATCGGCAGAATCTCGGCGAGCGGTGTCCCGCGGTACCCACCCTCCGTCAGCGCGCTGCGTCCACCGAGCGCGATAAGTCCACCACCACGCACATTCACGAAGTCCGCAAGCATGCGCAATTGATCGCCCGTGAAGAACGAGGCTTCGATACTGCCCAGCACTACTGCGCGATAACCGAACAACTCTTCTCGCGTTGAGGGGAATCCCGTCAGCAGCTCAAGGCTGTCACGCACACCGAGTCGCAGAAACTTTCCCTCGGCGCTGCGCAGCAGGCCAACGAGCTGCAACGCGCTGTCGGCGGCAATGGCGCGGCGCAAAAAAGCAAACTCAGGGCGTGGCTCGCCTTCGACATATAGAACCCGGTCCGGTCCGCTGCGTACCTGCAGCACCGTGTGCGCCACATTGTTTTCCGGAACCAGTTCGTTCGGCAGCGGCGTCGCGCGCACCGACAGCCGATAGGTGCCCGCGGGCAGCGGTGGCACTCGCAAGCGTACAGCGAGCACATCGCCGGACTTTGGGGCACGCACCGTTTCTGTCGCGACGATGCGTCCGTCCGCTTCTGCGGTGACCGTGATCGGATCGGTGCCCGTGCCGCGTAGTCTGATGGACGCATCCACCAAAACGGTTCCACCCGCGAGCGCGGTGCTTGCTGCCGCAACACGCTCCACCGCTACGTCGCGATCAAAACGTGCTTGACCCACTCCCACGGTGTACACCGGCACCTTGCGAGCACGCAGCCCCAGCAGCGCGCCGTCGAGATCTCCGTCGCCATTATCGGCGCCGTCGGTCACGACCACGACGCCAGCCAGCGGCACGCCCGTCAGTTCCTGCCGTGTCGCGTCGAGTGCCGAGGCGATGTCGGTGCGCGAGCTGGAGGCGTCAAGTTTGCCCACTCCTTCAATGCTGCGCGTCTCGGCACCGAACCGGATGAATCGCAGCGCAAACTTGCCGGCGAGCGCCCGCACCAGCGCGCTCGAATCGGCGAAGGCGGATTGCACGGCAGCCAGCCGCGTCGTGCCGTCCACGTCGCTGATGCGCTGGCTGCGTGAATCGTCGAGCAGAATGGCCAGCACGTTGCGCTGCGGCACGGCCGAGGCAACGACCAGCGCTGGCCGCATAAGACAGGCGATCACGAGCAGGAACGCCAGGGCACGCAGGGTGCCCAGCACCAGCCGATCGAGCGGGCGCACCGATGTGATGCGCGCGTACAGCACCACGACCAACGCCACCGCCGCCACCGCGCAGGTGATGAGCAGCGCTACTGGCACGACCGGTGTCAGCACCAGCTCACCGCGTTCGAAAACGCGGGGCGAGTACTTGAAGAGGAAGGTGAGGAGGGATTCGAGATAGGAGGGCACGGCGTCTCATTACGTACAACAGGGTCAACGCGCTGCAGCCGGCTCGTCGACTCCAGCCATCGGAACGTACCGTGCGGGCGATGCGTATGGGTGGGCGGACGGGACCGTTCACCGAATCCCGTGACAGGACGCGGTCGCGAACGACGGTCGGTTGCGCACTGTGACCGGCCGGAACGCCAAACGTTAAGGTCCGGTCGCGGCGGATTGTGCCAAAGAGGCACAAACGACCGTTGCGGGGTATGTCCGGATGCGGTGCGGACCCGCGAACACTCGGCCTGTCGCCGCAGCCAGCCGGCGGCGAGACGGCGGTCTGCCGACGGCGGCTGGCACTCACGTGTATCAGCACACTTAAGGGTGCGGGAGCGACGTATGGTGGCCTCTACCAGGCTGGATCGGGCACGCGAGCGTTCAACGCTCCCGCCTTCCCGTACATTCGGGCGCGGCGCGACGGCGCTCGTCGGCGCGGCGTTGATCGCCCTCACACTCACCGCTTCCGCGTCGGCGCAAACGGTGCTCGTGGGCAAGGTGACGGACGAATCGGGCACGCCGATTCCGGGCGCTGACGTGCAAGTGGGCACAGTGCAGGGGCGCTTCACCACCGACGCGGACGGATGGTTTCGCGTGACCGGCGTACCTGTTGGGCTCTACTACTTTGGCGTGCGACGCATCGGCTACCGTCCGGCCGCCGATTTGCTCCGTTATGCCTCGGGCGACACCATCGACGTGATGCTCGAGCGGATCAGCCCCGAACTCGACACGGTGAAGGTGCAGGCGCGCGCCGACGCCATGTGGATGCGTGAACTCCGTCGCTACGAGTTGGCCATTGACGCGTCGCGCTTCGGCTCGGTGATTTCGGAGGACGACATCACCAAACGACGTCCCATCTGGACCAGCGACCTCTTCACCACCCAGGCCGGTTTCGCCGTTGATGGAGGCGGCGTAACTGCACGCGTGGTCAGTACCCGCGGCCGCTGCGCGCCGACCCTGTTCATTGATGGACAGATTGCGCGCGGCTTCAACGTCAACGACATCGCGCCGTCGTTCATCAAGTTGCTGGTGGTGTATCGCAGCGCCAACAACGCGCCCGCGCAACTGCAAGTCGTCGGCGGCAATCCGAATTGCGGCTTGATTGCGATTTTCACGATGTAGCCTGCCCCTGTCGCGCTGCGTGCGGGCGCGAAGCGGCCAGGCTGAGGGGTAGGGGCACGTCGGAGAGCCAACCACCACGACTGGTGGCCCTCGGGGTGACCCGCATGCATTTTTAGGGGATGCGTGCGTTCTTGGCATCCCGCGTACGCGACCGAAAACCTCACCGCCGCGCGGCGCCGCGCCACTCCCCATCGCTCCAGCAGACCCATGGCCAAGATCAAAGTTGTGAACCCGATCGTCGAAATGGACGGCGACGAGATGACGCGCATCATCTGGACGTTCATCAAGGACAAGCTCGTCCTGCCGTATCTCGATCTCGAGATCGACTACTACGACCTTGGCATCGAGCACCGCGACGCCACGAATGACCAGGTCACCATCGACTCGGCGAACGCCACGAAGAAGCACGGCGTGGCCGTCAAGTGCGCCACCATCACGCCGGACGAAGCGCGTGTGGAAGAGTTCAAGCTCAAGAAGATGTGGCGCAGTCCCAACGGCACTATCCGCAACATCCTCGGCGGCGTGATTTTCCGCGAGCCGATCATCATGAAAAACATCCCCAAGCTTGTCCCCGGATGGACCAAGCCGATTGTGGTAGGACGCCACGCACACGGCGATCAGTACAAAGCCACCGATTTCAAGGTGGCGGGGCCCGGCACGCTCACCATGACGTACACGCCGCACGACGGCAGCGCTCCCATGGAGTTCGAGGTTGCGCAGTTCGGCGCCGACGGTGGCGTGGCCATGGGCATGTACAACTTCAACGATTCCATCCGCGATTTTGCGCGGGCCAGCTTTACGTATGGCCTGCAGCGAGACTATCCGGTCTATCTCAGCACCAAGAACACGATTCTCAAAGCGTACGACGGCGCGTTCAAGGATATTTTCGCTTACGTGTTCGAGCAGGAATTCAAAGCCCAGTTTGAGGCGAAGGGGCTCACGTACGAACATCGCCTCATCGACGACATGGTGGCGGCCGCGCTCAAGTGGGAAGGCGGCTATGTGTGGGCGTGCAAGAACTACGACGGCGATGTGCAGTCGGATATTGTCGCGCAGGGCTTTGGCTCGCTTGGCCTCATGACGAGCGTGTTGCTGACGCCCGACGGTCGCACGATGGAAGCCGAAGCGGCCCACGGTACCGTCACCCGTCACTACCGGGAGCATCAGAAGGGACGCAAGACGTCCACCAATCCCATTGCGTCAATCTTCGCGTGGACGCGCGGACTGGCGCACCGCGGACGCCTTGATGGTACGCCGGATGTCGTGGCGTTCGCGGAGGCGCTGGAGGCTGTATGTATTGAGGCCGTGGAAGCGGGCGAAATGACCAAGGATTTGTCGTTGCTTATCTCGAAGGACGCGCCGTACCTCAATACCGAAGACTTTCTCGACGCGCTCGATCGCCGGTTGCAGGCGAAGATGGCGTAGGGCGGGGCGGCGATTTACTCCGCCGCGCAGCCGATGGTGGAGTGGATCGCGCCGCCGCGATATGGGTATCACGTCAGATAAGCCGGCGCGGGGCGTTTGCGCCTCGCCGTCAACCCATGCCCGAGGAATGACTCATGAAGCGGAAGACACCACCAGCGGCCGTCGCCCGGGTTGACACCGAGAGCGCCAAGCGGGCGGCGGCGGTTCGTCGGCTGATCGCGATTGCCGCCGTCACCGTGGGCACGCTGCTGGCCGGCACGCTTTCGGCGTAGGCGCCGCCGTCGCTCAAGTCATCGTCATTCAGTGTGCCGCAGGAATCGCGTCTGCTGTTCGGCACCGTGACCGACGACATGGGGCGCCCGATCGCGGGTGTCGAAATCACCGTGCATGACAAGCGTGGCGCCGGGCGGTTCTCTCACACCGGAAGATTTTGTGCTTGGCAAGACGTCGTTCAGCGGCGACTTGCTGAATCTGCTTCCGGGTTATCCGCGTGCCGGGTTCCGCACCGCATCGAACTGCACGCAGGTGTTGCTGAACGACTTCCCGCCGAAGAACGTGTCAGTCGAGCAGATCCCCGTGGAGAATCACAAGCTCGTGATGGTGCGCAATCCCGGGCAGCCGTTGCCGGACGTGTGGCGTCCGTTTGTGTTCTCGTCGGCGTGTACGGTGGTGGCGGTGTATACGCTGTAGTGCGGTAGATGCGTTGCGTATGTTCGCCATCAGGGGCTGCGACACCCGTACGAGTTGGGGGCAACTGCGGTGCGCGAGTTCCTGACGTATCTTGCAGTGGAACGCCGAGTGGCGGCGTCTACGCAGAATCAGGCGCTGGCGGCGCTACGCTTCCTGCATGGGGACGTTTTGGGTGTGCCGCTGCCGTTGATTGACGGGGTGGCACCGGCTCGGCGGCCCGAGGCACTGCCGAACGTGTTGTCACGTCGCGACGTGCACCGGGTGCTGAACGCGATGTCGGGGGTACCGCGGCTAATGGCCCATCTGCTGTACGGGTCGGGACTGCGCCTGACGGAGTGCTGCCAGCTTCGACTCAAGGACGTAGGCCTCGCGCGCGGGGGACTCACCGTGCGCCGTGGCAAGGGGGGCAAGGATCGTGTCACGATGGTGCCGGCCAGCCTGCGGGAGTCGCTCGGTGCGCAGATGGAGGCGTCGCTCGCATTGCGCCGTCGGCGCCTTGCATCGGGACGAGGCGACGTGTTGTGACCGGACGCCTATGGCCGCAAGTCGCCCGGTGCGAGCCGTCATGCGGCTTGGTGGTGGCTGTTCCCCGCGAGTCGGGACTGGTACGAGCGCACGAGCGAGCGGTGGTACACGCATCATCTGCACCAGACCGTGCTGCAGCGAGCCGTTCCGGTGGCTGCACGCCGCGTCGGGCTGACACAGCGAGTCGGGTGCCACACCTTTCGTCACTCGTTTGCCACGCACCTCCTCGAGGCCGGATACGATATCCGCACCGTGCAGGAGCTGCTCGGGCACCGCGACGTATCCACAACGATGCTTTACACGCATGTGGTGAACAAGGGCGGACTGGGCGTTCGCAGCCCGCTCGACATGGACCCGGAGAGCGGGCGTGGCACGGGCGAAGCGCGCCTCTGCGGCGATCGGCAATATGTTGCATTATCCGCATCAGAACACGTCGGCGGCGTTGAGCTCTCTTCCTCGTAACTCGCGGCAGGTACATTGGTTGCGTTGGATGGCGGGGCGTTTGGTCGGTCGGTGTTACACAGCAGGGGGCCGCTATGTATCAGCTTCCTCGCAGTGGTTCCCTGCAGTCCAATTCACGTTGGACGGCGCTCCAGCATCCTTGCCAATACAGTTGACCTCTGACTTGTACAATTGTACTGTTTAGCATGCTCTGCATCATCGACACTTCCGCCATTCTCGCGGTGCTGCTCAGTGAACCGGAGCGCGCCGCGCTCATTCGTGCGACCAAGGGCATCGAGTTGGTGGCGCCGGCATCGGTGCACTGGGAGATCGGGAATGCATTGAGCGCGGCCCTCAAGCGGCGGCGG
>JBBRFQ010000087.1:0-14032 GCA_038224035.1 Gemmatimonadales bacterium | reverse complement strand
ACCCCGCGCCGTCGCTGCCCGCGTGTTGGCACCCGGCGTGCTCGCACCCGGCGTGTTTGCGCTTGGCGTCATGTCCCTCCCCAGCGAGGAGCGATAGCCCATGCGCTCCCTCACACGAACTGCGCGCACGCTCCGTCGTGCTCTACGTGCACTCAGCGCCGCACTCATTCTCGCAGTTGCCGCCTGCACCGCGTCCGACGTCACCGACACACCCACGGTCGCACAGGTGGACGTCACACCACCCAGCGCCACGGTAGAAGCCGGACGCACACTCGTACTCCTCGCGCGTCCCACTGATGCTGCCGGACAACTCATCACCTCGCGCGCGATCACGTGGTCGAGCAACAACCAGCAGATCGCCACCGTCTCCAGTGCCGGTGTCGTTTCCGCGCGTTCCGCGGGCCAGGTGCGCATTGCGGCGAGTGCCGCGGGTCAGAGCGCCGTTGCCATCATCACCGTCACCGAGCGTGAAGTCGCGAGTGTGCAAGTCACGCCCGTGGCCGTCTCGGTACGTGTGAATCGCACGACTCCACTGCTCGCGCGCGCGCTCGACGCCGACGGTGGCATCCTCGCCGATCGCCCCATCATCTGGACCACCAGCAACGCAGCGGTAGCCACGATCAATGCGCAGGGCGTGATCAGCGCCGTCGCTCCCGGCGCGGCCACCATCACCGCCACGAGCGCCGGACGGAGCGGTCAGGCCGCAGTCACCGTTACTCCGGAACCCGTGGCCACCGTGACGATCACGCCGGGCCGGGACACGCTCGCTGTTGGGACGAATCGTGCGCTGACCGCGACGTTGCGTGACGCCGACGGCGCAGTGCTCACAGGCCGTCCGGTCGCCTGGAGCGTCAGCAATCCGGAGATCGCGAGTGTGTCCTCGCAGGGCGTCGTGACAGCGCTTGCACCCGGCAGTGCGGCGGTTGTTGGCGTGAGTGAAGGACGCGTGGGGCAAGCGACAATTGTTGTGTTGGCGCGCCTCGCGAATGCGATCACATTGACGCCCGGTACCAGCACGCTCGAAGTTGGTGGCACGGTCACGCTCATCACACAAGTCACCGACCCACTCGGCAACGTGCTGCCCGGCCGCGTCGTGGTGTACAGCAGCGATAATCTGGCGGTCGCTGCGGTGACATCGCAGGGAGTCGTGACCGCCCTTGCCCGCGGCACCGCACGCATCACCGCCACCAGCGACGGACGCAGCACCTCGGCGATCGTGACCGTGATCGATGTACCCGTCGCCACTGTGCAAATTCTTCCCGCCGCCGCGGACGTGCCGCTCAATACCGCCCGCGCCCTCTCCGTGCAGGCGCGATCCGCGAGCGGTGTCGTGCTGAGCGATCGCATGGTGACGTGGACGAGCGGTGCGCCCTCCATCGCGACCGTCAATGCCTCAGGTGTAGTGTCCGGTGTCGCAGCTGGTGTCGCGGTGATTGCGGCGAGTGTGGACGGCATCACCGGATTCAGCACCATCACCGTACGGGCGCCGATTGTGGCAACCGTCAACATTTCGCCGAGTGCACCGGAGCTCACGGTGAATCAACAGCTGCAGCTCGAGGCCACCGCGCGCACGTCGGGAGGTGTGCTCGTGCCCGGTCGTACCATCGTGTGGCAGAGCAGCAATCAACAGGTCGCGTTTGTGACGAGTTCAGGAGTACTGATCGGCGTCAGCGCGGGCACCGCGACAATTACCGCGACGACGGAGGGCGTGAGTGGAACGACAAGTGTCATCGTGCGCTGAGCAGGGTTCGCCGCGCCGCACCTGGCGTGTACAGCTCGCGACACTGCTGCTCGTCGGGTTGAGTCTGAGTGCGTGGCCAGCGCGCGCGCTGCACGCGCAGTTGCTGCAACCCAAACGCACGCTCACCTCCGGCGCCGCGCCCGGGTGCGATCTGGCGCCCATTGCCGCCGACCAAACCACGCTGCGCAACAACGCCGAAGCCCGACGACTTGCCGCATCGGCGCAGGAGGCCGCGTTGGTGGGTGACCAGGCCGCTGCACGCGCGGCATTCGTGCGCGCCGCCGCGCTCAATCCCACCGACGAACGCCTCGCGTACGACCTCGCGCGCGCACACGAAGAACTCGCCGATACGCTGCCAGCCATCGGCTCGTACTGCCGCTATCTCGTACTCGCGCCCAACGGCACCGAAGCCGCCGACGCGCGCACGCGGCTCATCCGGCTTGTGCCCAACGACGCACGTCAACGCGCGGAAGATGCGAGCGTGGCGTTCCGGCTCGGACTTGGCTTCATGGACGAACAGCGATACGATGCGGCCGTGCGTGCGTTCGACGAAGTGGTGCGACTTGCACCGGCCGCACCCGAAGGCCATTTCAATCGTGGACTCGCCCGGTCAGCCATCGGCGAACGCGACAATGCACTCGCCGATCTCGAGACGTACCGCGCGGCTGCCGGCACCGTCGAAGAACGTCTGGCCACCGCGCGCGCCATCGATGTGTTGCGTCGCCCTGTGTATTCGCCAAGTGCGGCGTTGTTGCGCGGTATCGTGCCGGGCCTTGGGCAGTATTACACCCAGCGTCCCGTGCGTGGCACGCTCGTGCTCGCGGCCGTCGCCGGGGCACTCGGTGCCGCGCTCACGCAACAAACCGCCGAGCAGATCATTCCGTATGTTGATCCCAACGGTGTCGCGGCGCCGTACACCGAGTCGAGCACCGAACGGAAGTACTTTGTGCCTGGGGTTGCGGCGGCCGCCGGTCTCACGCTGGCCGCGGCGCTCGAAGCCCTCTGGTACGCCAACCGTTCGCAGCGCGGCGCGTCGATTCTTGATCGATCCGGCGCACGATCGGCGACACGCGGCGGCTTCTCGCTGACGCCCACCGTGCTCCGTGATGGCCGCGTCGCGGTCGCGTTTCGTACCTCGTTCTGACATTTACCTCTCCCCGACCTTCTCGAATGCGTCTGACAGTGCTGCTCGGCGGTGTGTCCGCCGAACGTGATGTCTCCCTGTCCAGCGGCCTGCGCATGGCCGCCGCGCTGCGCGAGGTGGGGCACGAGGTCACCTGTTTCGACCCCGCCTTTGGGGTGCTGTCGGCGGAGACCGAGCGCTCGATGCTGGCCGCCGGTGTGGGACGCAATCCTCCGGCGCTGGCTGAACTCGCGGAACTGCGGCACCGGTCGCTGTCGGCCGATTGGGTCACGCATTCCTCAATTCGAAACACGGAATGCGTGGTGATTGGACTGCATGGGGGTCAGGGGGAAGACGGCACCGTGCAGGCGGCGCTCGACCTCGCCGGCGTACCGTACACAGGGAGCGGCCACCTGGCCAGCGCGCTGTCCATGGACAAACACCTCACCAAGATTGTGCTTCGTTTTGCCGGCGTGCCCACGGCCGACTGGCTGATGGCGCCGCCGCTGGGCAGCGCGCAGTTGGACCCGGCGCTGGTCACCGAGCACGTCGGCTGGCCCGCCGTGGTCAAGCCGTCGCGTCAAGGCAGCACCGTGGGGCTCAGTATCGCGAACGGGCCAGACGAGCTCCAACCCGCGATTGAAGAGGCTTACCGGTTCGATGATGCCGTGATGGTGGAGCGATTCGTCGCCGGCCGCGAGTTCACCGTTGGCGTGCTGGGCGACCAGGCGCTGCCCGTGATCGAGATCGTGCCGGCCAAGGCGCTCTACGATTACGAGTGCAAATACACGCCCGGCATGGCGCGCGAGTTTGTGGCCGATCTGCCGCCGGAAACGGTGGAGCGTATCACCGCGTATTCTTTGCAGGCGTTCGCAGCGTGTGGACTCAGCGGGTACGGTCGGGTGGACTTCCGGATGGACCCCGACGGTGGCCTGTGGTGTCTGGAACTCAACACGTTGCCGGGAATGACGCCTACCAGTCTCATTCCACAAGCGGCGGCGGCGGCGGGACTCTTGTTTCCCTCGCTCTGCGACCGCATCGTGGAGTTGGCCCTCGCGTCACGGCGGCGCGGGTAGTTCACGCGCACGCGCCTACACACCATGTCTTTCGCCATCACGGACGAATACGAACCGCAACGCAGCAGCGCGCCGGCCGTGGCGTGGATCATCGGCCTGTGCGTCGCCGTCGCCTTTCTGCAGCAGACGCTCACCGGCGACGCGCTGATGAGCGGCTGGCTCGGCTATCGTGCCACCGATCTGGGCGATCGTCGGTTGTGGACCGTGGTCACCTACATGTTTGTGCACGGCGGGCTGGTGCATCTCGCGCTCAACATGTACATGCTGTGGATGTTCGGCCGCCGTGTCGAGCGCGCCTGGGGCAGCACCACCTTCACGTGGTTCTATCTGTGGTGCGGCGTGAGTGGCTGGGCCTTTCACTGGATGTTCACACCGCGCGCCGGTGTGCTGGTTGGCGCCTCCGCAGCGATTCTTGGCGTCGCTGTGGCGTACGCCTCACGCTGGCCCGACGACGAACTGTATCTGTTCGGCGTGGTGCCCATGAAAGTGCGTTGGCTGGTGGTCTTTCTCGCCGCGCTCAGTCTGGTGATGGTGGTCGTGAATGCGGGTGCCGTTGGTGGTACCGCGTACGCCGCGCATTTTGGTGGCATGTTCGGCGGCTGGTTGTACTTGCGCACACCGAATTCGCAGAGCATCGACCGTTTGCGTCGACGCATCGCCCCCGCGCCCGACTACGGCGACGATCCACCGCGCGCCGTGCCTCGGCATTCGTCACGTCCGCGTGAGCGCGAGCCCGAGATTGATGATATCGTCGCGCAGAGCAAAGCCGCGATGGCGCGCACGCGTACGGTGATGCCGGTTGCCGTGGCGCCGGTCGCGCCGACGAGCATGGTGGCGGCGCGTGCGGCCATGGATATGCTGCTCGACAAGATTGCTGATCAGGGCATGCAGTCCTTGTCGAGTGATGAGCGGAAGTTGCTCGACGAGATGAGCCGGAAGTTGCGCGGGGGGTGAGGGTTGTCAGGAGGTGCCAATGGCGCACATCCACTCTATCCAAAGTCTTCGCGGAATCATGCGCCCCCCACCGCTCGCGAGTGTCGCAATAAATCGTGTCAACCCGGAATGAGGCGGCTTCCGGAATGCGAATGACAACCATTCAGCGGTTCACGGGGAGTTGCGCGCGATCACTTCGGCTGCGGTGAGCGGCTGATAGCTCGATTCGGGGGCGCCAAACGCCAGCGACAGTTCCGTCTTCAGCCGAGCGAACGCTTTTTCTTCCGAGCGATCCTTGTCGCGTCGAATGAGATCGCGCACGTACTCGCTCACGTTCTCCTACGATGCCGTCGGCGCTGGACTGACGAGACGAACGGTTATACATTGTGTATACTCAACCCGGAGAGCGCCATGCGGACCAGAGTACGCAAGTGGGGGAACAGCCTCGGGGTGCGGATTCCGAGCGTGGTGGCTGCCGACGCGCACCTTCAGGAGGGCGCGGAGGTGGAGGTCACGATGCGCGCTGGGGAGCTGATCATCATGCCGGTACGCTCGCTCGCCGAGTTGGTGGCGCGCATCACGCCGGAGAACCTGCCTGAGCTGTCTGAAGACGTGCCACGAGGCGCGGAGATCTGGTGAAGAAACCCAGCCGGCGGACGGCCGAACCTGACATATCTCAGCCCAGCAAACGATCGGCCCATCCGTCGGCGACGGCATCTGCGGGACCCAGTGCATGGGTGCCGGAGCGTGGTGATGTGATCTGGTTGGAGTTTGACTCTCAGGCGGGGCGTGAACAGGCCGGACGGCGGCCCGCTGTGGTGCTATCACCGGCGAGCTACAACGCACCGACCAGTCGCGCGTTGTGCGTGCCCGTCAGCACGAAGGCTAAGGGTTATCCCTTCGAGGTGCCGCTTCCCGACGATTTCCCGGTGCAGGGCGTGGCATTTGCTGATCAGGTGAAGTGCCTGGACTGGCGGGCGCGACACGCTCATCCTGTCGCCGCATTGCCCGCGAATGTCTTGGCGGCCCTCCTCGCCCGTACTCGCGCGCTGCTGGAATGACGCGGGGTGGCACTCTCTCCAAATGGCAACCTGTGCATTCCGCGTGAGCCCCGCCAACCTCGAGTGCTTCTCAAGACTCGTGTCACAAGTCTGTTGAGAGTGACGCGCTACAGTACCACCAGATGCGAGGCTGCTGCCCCCACCACGGCGTCAACAGCAATGAACTCGTGTTCGGGCTGGGAGGTGGCCACCCGCAGCCGCTCCGCGACTTCGAACACCGACCGCGCGCTGGGATACCCTGCGTGCGACATGATGCGAACGCAACCGTTCTGTGTGATCGCGCAGGACGCCCAGCCGTTGGTCGCGTGACTGGCGAACCAGGACCGCGCCGTGTGATGCGATGCATGATCCGCGTCGAGAAGCGCGATCAACACATTGACGTCGAGCAGCGCACGCATCAGTAGGCGTCGTCGCCGCGTAGCTGATCAATGAGTTCGTTGGTCACGATGCGACCGCTCGCGGCAAACGGCTGAAAACCATACACCGGTGCCGGCTCCCGCACGCGTGAAGGCTCCGCAGGCGCCGTGAGCGCTCGGCGCAATAGTTCGCGAAAACCAGAGACGATTGACATCCTTTGAGATTTCCTCCATTATGGAGACTAAACGGAGGAGAAATGGCCACGCTCAATATCAAGAATTTTGACGACGCGCTCTATCAGACGCTGAAGGCGCGGGCTGCGCACGAGCACCGATCCATCGCGCAGCAGATCACGCACATCCTTGAGACCGCGCTGAGTTCAGCTGAGTCGCTCTCCATTCTCGATTTGGAGGGGCTCGGTCGGGAGCTTTGGACGGACAAAGACGCCGCCGAGCATGTCGCCGCCGAGCGCGACGCGTGGGATTGATCGCGCATCTCGGATCGGGACCGATTGCCCTCGATACGGCGTGCTTCATCTATTTCCTGGAGCAGCACCCGGACTACTCTGGGCTGTTGCGACCGCTCTTCGCCGCCGCAGATCGCGAAGAAATCCAACTGGTCACCTCCGCGGTGACGCTGCTCGAAGTGTTGGTGGTGCCGTACCGGGCCGGAAACACGGCCCTCGCAGCGCGCTACGAGGCCTTGCTCACACGTAGCCGCGGCGTCACAATGGTCGCTGTGGATCGTACGCACATGCGCATGGCGGCACAGCTCAGAGTACGAACCGCCGTTCGAACGCCCGATGCGCTGCAGCTGTCTGCGGCGCTGATTTCCGGATGCAGCACGTTCGTGACCAACGACCGTCGCCTTCCCACATGGCCGACCCTTCGCGTGGTGCAGTTGAGCGACGTCGTGTGAACCCCGCCGCGCCGCGCTCGCGTGAGTGCGGCGTCCTGTTGCTCGTGGCGGTCCTCGCCGCAGCCTGCGGTGAACCAGCGGCCGACGTCGCCCAACGTAAAGCGCAGCGCATCATGCCCGTGTCTCGGCCCACGCTGCCGCTGCCGATCGGTGCACACATCGCACCCGACAGCGGTCAGCTCACACTCGGCACGATCGTGTCGATATGGCGTTCGTCCGCGGCACCATCGGGCGCGGTTCATGTGTCCGAAGAGATTCAGTACAGCGCCCGGTCACGCGGGCTTCGGCGCTACGAGTTCGACAGCACCGGCACGCTGGTGTACTTCAGCGAGCTCGAGCGGCGGTCACACGCCGACGGCGATTCAGTGCGCGACGGCGGGAAGGCATGGATCGAGTTCGCCGGCGGCAAGCCCGTGATGTTGTCGCGCGTGTCGTCGGCGGGTACGCGCATGCATTTTGCACGACATGAACTGCACAACATTGCCAAACGGGCGTACATGCTCTGGGATTCAGCGGTTCTGGCGCCCTGAGGTTATGCGGCACGCCGTGCGCGTGCATCGCGTGCATCGCGTGCGTCGCGCACTCAATTCGCACACACCAGCGATGGTGACGCAACCCACGCGGGATGTCGCTGCAGTCGTTCAGCGCCGTCGTCCTGACGCACCGCGATGTAGAAACCGCCGGGCCCCGAGCCAGCGACGCGATACCCCGCTGGCAGTGTGAGTTGCGTATGCACGCGACCGCTGCGCGCGTACACGCGTGCGTTGTTGCGCGGTCTCGCTGCCGTGGACGGTTCGTGCACCAATACCATGCCGTTCGCGAGCGCCAGCGTGTTGTCAGCGTCACCAACCACTCGTGGCGCGTGTGTGGGCCATTCCGCGATCGCGCTGACATCCGCAGTTGGCGGCCAGCCGGTGTGCGATGACATCCAGCGCAGCAGCTGTGCCTGATCCGCGCTCGTCAGCTTCCGTAGCGGTTGCGGTGCGGTTCTGGCTGACAATTTCCCGGCCGCGTCAAACCACTCGACACCAAACGGATCGCGTCGGATCACCGCCGTCCAACCGTCGCAGAACGCCGCTGCATGATCGGTTCCGTCCAGCGGCAATGCATACCGCTTTGTCGCGGCGCCGCCAGGAGCCGCGGCACGAGCCTCAGCGGCGCCCGCCGCTCGACGTGACATCAACGGACGCAGCGTGACGAGTGTTTGCGCGGCGCCATCGATACGCGACACTCGCACGAGTGACACCGAGTCAAACGGCGACGGTTTGGCACCGCTGGCGGCGGCCATCGATAGCGCGAGCACGCCGCCGGTTGCATCAGCGCCGAGCGCCATGCGTGCAAACGCGCGCGTCATCACCGCGTCGTCCCCGCGCACGGTACCCACGATGGAGTCGCCGGCCATCAGGAACCAGCGTCCGCCATTTTCCGTGAGCAGGCTGGAGTCCGCCGCGAGTGCGAAGAGGCGTGCGGGGGAGCGATACTCACCAGGTCCGGAACCGGTTCGTCCGATGGTGCGACTCTGATTTCCCTCGAAATCGATGACCACGACGCGCGCATCACCCGCATCCACTACGAGGACGCGGCCGTCCGCGAGTTCACGAACGCCGGTGATACGGTTGAATGCTTCGGGACTGCGTGCATCGGACGGACGCAGTGCGACGGCCGCTTGTGCCTCGAGCGTTGCGGCCGAAGCCAACAAGCCGCTCGTGAGAAAGGAGGCGCAGGCCGTACCAACGGCAACGAGTGAGCGTAAACGCAAGGCGATCTCCGGGCAGCACAGCGTGCACGCGATGGTTGACAGGCAGAATGTTGGCGCCGAACGTAGATGTTGAGGACAGCAGCCGCCAGACACCTCGTGAGCCTTTATGAAAAGTTCATCATTTTTTAATCCAGAGCACGCGAGACTGCAGAGATTCACCTGGGCTCTTATCGCTTCGTTCATGATCGCCGGCGTGGGACTGGCGCCGCACGTCGCGCACGCGCAGACCACGACAGTCACAACGCCGCTGGTTCGCATCTGGGCCGAGGGCGCCGCGCCGCGTCCTACCCTCGGTGCCATCACGCACGCGCTGCAACTCACGAGCGGTGTGATTGTGATTGCCGACAACGTGGACTCCCGCCTCCACTTTTTCTCGGGCACTGGCGCACACCTCAAATCAGTAGGACGGGATGGCGGTGGTCCGGGTGAGTTCAAGTCGGCTACGTGGGTTGGCGAGTGTGCACGCGACTCGGTGTTTGTGTTTGATCGCATACAGAACCGACTATCCGTCTTCTCGGCGAGCGGACACTACGTACGTCAGCGTGCGCTCACGCGTGATCCAGTCATCGTGGCCTGCGCAACCGACGGTACGATTGCGCTGGCACAGCGTTCGGGTGCGCCGCCGAGTCCGGCCACGCCCACTCGTGGCCAGATCGTTCGGCTTGACGATCGCGACCGGGAAATAGCACGGGCCACCGATGTGTTGTTTGGCGGTGAACGACCGATGGCCGCAACGCTCCGCATGACGGCAGCACCGGGGATGATGGTGTATGGTGCCGGTGACAGCGCACGGGTCTTCGTGCTCGGCGACAGCGGCGCGCCACGCACTGTTCGTGCCGGTGTCGCGCTTCGAAAACCCAGCGAGGTACAGCGTGACGCGGCGATCGAACAAGTTGTGATGAGCATGCCTGGCACGAAGGCAGATATGGAGATCACGCGTACGTATGCGCGGCGGATACCGGCTGCGCCTGTACTGCCCTCCTACAGCGCGCTGATGTTCGATGAGGTCACGCGATTGCTCTGGGTGCAGCAGTCCGTGGCCGGCGATGGCGAAACGGTGCTGGAGCGACGCACGCTCACCGGTGTGCTGCAGTCGACGGTGCGCATTCCGGCGGAGCTCGATGTGTTCAGTGTGCGCAACAACGTGCTGGTGGCGCGCAGTACGAACGCCGAGAGTGGTGAGCAGTCGCTGGTGCTGTACCGGCTGACGGATGCGGTCAAATAGCGAGATCGCGGGGACGCGACGATCTGCGCGCGCTCCTGTTGCTCAGTGTATAGTCGCCAGTGTTCGTAGCTGATTCTGCACCCGCTGCACCACCGAATGCGCATCGTTGCCGAATACCCGGAGGTGTGCGTGGACGATCTCGTCGGGATCCGGGAGTGCGAGGAGCGCCTGGGCACAGGCAGCGAGGTAGTTGCGCACGTCGGTGGGCACTCGTTCGGTAAATGCGCGTGCATCGCGGTGGCTGGCGAGTACGGCGACGATGTCCTCGATGTCATGACTCATCAGTGGATCGTCATGGCCGCGATCGTGATAGGCGGCCCACTTGAGCGCGAGAAATGCCGGCGCACTGGCGTATCGAATCACGATGGGGGCGCTCTGTTCCGCGAGGCGAAGATCACATTGTTCGGCGGAGGTCACGACGTAGTGATCCCAGCGTGCGGTGATCCCGGCCGGGTGATCGCCAATCGGCACGAGATCGAGCGCATCGCCCGAAGGTGCGATCCAGCGATGCGCGTGTGCGACGCCGGTTCGTGCGCGCTCGATGTTTGTGGCTTCGCGAAAGCCGGCGGCGTGCAGGGCGCGGTGCTGCCGAGCGAGTTCGTGGTAGGAGGCGCTGCGCGTGACTGCGTCCACGTCGACGGTGGCGCGGATCGCGTTGATAGCGGGTTGTTGCAGGAGGAGCGGCGCGATGGCACCGCCGATGAAGGTGAGCTGATCGCACAGCGGTCCGAGTGCAACAGCGATGCGTCTGAGCGGCTCAAGCGCCAGCGTGTGCGGCCCGATGTATCGCAGCGCGGTCACGCGACCGCCGCACTGTGGGGTGTTGGGGAGAGGTGGTCGCGGAGGAAGCGTTCGGCGAGGGCGCGTTCTCTGGCGCGGCCGACGCGAAGCGCGTCGACGGCGGTGAGGATCGCGTACAGCGCGGGATCGCGATCCACGAGTTCGGCGGCGCGCGGGAGCAGCGGTGCGATGGTCGCGCCGCCGACGCCAGCGGCGATGCTGCCGTGGGGGGCGGCCCAGACGAGTGGTTCGCTGAGGACGAAATGGGCGCTCAGCGCCGGTCCCGAGTGGGCCGTCGGGGCGCCGAAGTGGTGCGCGCCGATCGGTGCCGGAAAGGCGTAGCGGATGCCGTGGACGAGAAACTCGAGGAGTGCGCGCATGTTGACGGCGTAAGTGGGTCGGCCGTTGGCATGTGGGAGTTGCCGGAGGAGTCCAGCGAGCAGGAGGCGTTTGACGGCGGCGTGGGCGGTGCTGATGCTCATGCCCAATCGGAGGGCGAGCGCTGGGTAGGGATCGTGGGGCTTGGTCGCGAGGGCGATCGCGACGGCGACGTCGTATGGGCGGAGGGCGATGGTGGCAGGCATAGTGGTGGGTGGCAGATTCCTTAAGGTATAACACTTTCGCGATTCGCGAAAGTGTTTACGGGCGGCGACCCGTGGCGACACGCCGCACGACTCGCCACATTTCCCCTATGCCCAAACCCGAGCTGCTCGAGAACTTCCCCAATCCGTACGCCGATCGCGACTACGAAATCGCCATCGAGACCACCGAGTTCACCTCCCTCTGCCCACTTGGCGGCATTGAGAGCGACGCGACCGAACTCGACCTGCTCAAAGGCGGCGCCCCGGACTTCGCCACGATCCGCCTGACCTACGTGCCCGATGTCAACTGCATCGAGCTCAAAAGCCTCAAGCTCTACTTCTGGAGCTTCCGCAACGACGGCATTTTCTACGAACGCGCCGTCAATCGCATTCTCGACGACCTCGTGGCCAAGTGCACGCCGCGCCGCATGACCGTCGTGGGCGATTTCAACGTGCGCGGCGGCCTCAAGAGCGTGATCACCGCCAGTTGGCCGCCCGCACCGCCGCGCGGCTAGCGACGCCACGCGGACAACCACGCCCGCCCGACGCCTCATGACCGCGCCGCCGCTCACCTACGTTGAGTTCGCCCCTGGCAGCGCGGTACAGGACCTGGCCCTCACCTATTGGGGGTTCACCGTCCGGGCGCTGCCGTGGGACGGATTCCAGCACGTCGTCTGGCCCGACGGCTGCCTCGTCATTTCGCTGGCGCTGCTCAACGGCGAGCCGGTGGCCACCCCGCTGGTGGGGCCGAGGCGCACGCCGCTGACGGTCGACGTGCAGCCCGGCATGCAGTACTGGGGCGTACGCTTTCGCCCCGAAATGGGGCCCGCTTTCCTCGGACGCCCCGCCCGGATGCTCCGTGATCAGGTCGGACCGGCGCACCACTGGCTCGGCGCCGAACCGCTGCGCATGCTCGCGCTGCGTGTGACAGGGGCGCTCAAAGCCTTCCCGCCGATGTCCACCCGTCCAGACGTCCAGGGCGCCGTGGGCTTGGCGCTGGACCGTTGGCTGTTCGATTCAGCCGACACAACGGTGCCGCCTGAGCAATGTGTTCGTGACGCAGTTCGTGCTATTGTCGCGACAGAAGGAAATCAGCAAATAGCCACAATAGCATCACTTGTCGGCGTCAGCCCTCGGCACCTCCAGCGATGCTTCAAGGAGGCGGTCGGCATGAGTCCCAAGGAATACGCGCTGGTGCGCCGAGCTCTGCACGCGCTCAAGCGCGTCGTTCTGGACGACGGCGCCGAAGGTGGGCTGGCGAGAGTGGCCGCCGAGACGGGATTCGCGGATCAGGCCCACCTCGTGCGCGACTTCAAGCGACTTATGAGCGGCGCCCCCGAGCAGCTTCGCATGCGACTGTCAACAATCGAGCACAGCGCCTTGCTCGATTGAGCTGACGGCGGGCCGAAGCGCCGAGCCGGCCCGGGTCAGGCCGTCGACTCGACGCGTACGAGTGAGCCATGGCGCAATTGTTCAAGCCGAGCCACAGCGATCGCGATGGGACCAGGCTCGGTAAGTACGTTCCGGCAAACGGAAAAAGTCATCGCGGCGGCCAACAACACGGCCATACTTCATTCAGGGCGCGGGCTCCGAGCGTGACTCTGTTTCCGGCCAATGGAACGTCGTCTTCCAGGCGATGTCACAGGACGGCGGTACCACGTGGCTGCAGTTCTTCTTTATGGAGCTGCGCAAGAAGTAGCCCGCCGCACAGCGCGCTGGCGTGAACACCGCCGTCGCGTTCGGCTATCTTGCAGCCGTGACTGACCACGACTCTCTCGATCCGTCCACTGCACCGCCGGCCTGGCGACGGTGGATCGAAAACCCGATCTACATGCTGGTGCTGGCCGCGCTCGCGCTGGTGGTTGGCATTGTCCTGAGCCGCAACACCACCCGATCGGCCGCTGAACGCGCCGCGTTGCCACCGCGCGCCGACTGTGTGCGCTTTCCCGGCGCCTGCGCCGACGGCGTGCCCACCGCGCCGCCCGCCGAACTGGTGGCGCTGCACACAGCGGTCGCGGCCGCGGACTCGGCGTGGCGCACCACGCTCGCACGCGAGTCCCGCTCGGGGGTGTTTCCGGACAAGGGACTCACTGCGATGCGCGACGCACTCGTGGCCACGGAATCGGCCGTGCGCGATGCGCGCGCGTTGTTGCAGGAGGCTGAGCAGCAACAGAACGCGGACGCGCGTGCGCTCGCGCTGGTCGCACTGCGCGAAGCGTACGAAAGCAAACGCGCACTGCTGACGCGGGCGACGCGTTTGCTTGAGGAAGCGATTTGATGCCCCGCATGAAGGCAACGCGGTTCGACGCGCCATTCGCTAAGATCTTTCCTCGGCAGTTCGCTCGGCCATTCGCCGTGCTGTTTGCCGCACGGTTCGCCGTGCTATTCGCGGTGCTATTCGTCGTCGTGCCGAACACCGCACAGGCACAAAAACCCGTCACCGCCGGTGCGTCGGTACCGCGCGGTACCGTCATTCAT
>JBBRFQ010000086.1:0-14274 GCA_038224035.1 Gemmatimonadales bacterium | reverse complement strand
ACCATACTCACCATAAATGCGCTCATGAGCCCAAACGGCGCGCCAATCGCCCACCCCAGCGCACTCACGAGGGACGAAACGATCATGATCAGAAACTTCTGCATGGAACTCCGGGCGGCCAGAGGAAACAGAGAGCACTGCTCCTCAGTCGAGACGCCGCGTTGGTCGCGAACGCAACTGTGCGACTACCCCGGGGCGTAGCGATACAGGCGCACACTTTCCACGCCCAGCGGTGCGGAGTAGCGCACCAGCGCGTAGCCGTCGCCCACTTCGAGCAGATCGGCGTTGTCTGGCAACTCCACCGTGCGCTGCCACTGTCCGGCCTGATCAAAGACCCGCCAGCGCTGGGCCGCCCCGGCGTAGGTGAATTCGCGGGCCCACAGCTGCCCGCTCGTGTCGGTCAACAGCTCGAGATGCGCCGGAGTGAATCGGGCGCGCGGCAGTTGCCGGAGACCTGGTTCTTCCATCGCGCGCGACGACGACGACACCTCAGTGAGCATCTCGTTAATCGTGCGGTCGATTTCGCGTTCGTCGAGCAGTGCCGGTTTGTGACACACACGAATGAAGCGCTCCAGCGTACCTGCTGGCGAAAAGTGCGCCACGTTGAACGTGTAGGCGTCGCCAACGAAGAACCCCCCCGCGCCCACCGCAATCGATTCCACATAGCCGAGTGGCACGTCACCAAAGGTCAGGTCACCGTTGTTCGCGAAATACTCAAAACGCTGCTGCCCCATCACGAACGTGAGCGAATCAGAGAGTGAGTTGGCGGCGCTCTCACGCTGCAGCACGAGACTGTCGCGCGATACGTTCGTGACCTCGGCGCGTACACGGGTCGCGACCAAACGAGACACCAGTACATCACGTCCGTGGAGCACACCCTTGGGCACGGCGCCCAGCAGATAGACGGCCGCAGAGTCGGTTGGTCGCCGCGACGATGGAGACACGCGGCGCACGCTCACTGGCGAGAGTTGCGCATCGAGCGTGGTCAGATTGCCGGTCCGACCGTCGTATACCAGCACCGAGTCGCCGCTCGTGCGCAGCAGCGCGCTCACCCGGGAATACTGACCCGGTCCCGACCCCTTGTCTCCGACTTCACCCGCCCAGCGTCCGCTGGAGTCGAACAGTTGCAACGCCACCGACCGACCGTCGGCGACAAGCACTCGCCCGTCCACGAGACGTGTTGCATCGGTAACCTCACCGAACAACACGCTATCGGTCTCCGTTTCGCCCGCTCGCCACAACTCGTCAGCATCGGCAATGATGTGCAGTGCTGCTGCCGCCCGACTGATGGAGATGGCCACACCAGCGGAATCACGCGTGGAAAACCGTGGTGCCTCCGCTGCGCAGGCGTCGCGCGCCGCGGCGCGGTCGGCGCACGCACTCACCAGCGCGAGCCACACACACGACACGGCAACGCGTAGGCACTGTGGCAAACGCGCGATCATCCAGTGCCCATAAAGAGGTGGGAATTAGTTACCGCGAGTGGTTGCGTCTGGCGCACGCGCAACACCAAAATGGCGCGTGAAACGGCGCCTCGCTACCCAGCTCGGCGTCACGTCGCCACTCGCCGCGCGACTCACCTCGGCCTCACGCCCCCGCTCGCCCCGCGTTAACATCGTGGGGTGTCACACGCCCCCAACGCCCCGGCCACCACGCACGCCGCGATCGATTTCGGCATCAGCAACATCGATGCCGTTGCCTTGATCGACGGCACGCTGCATCGCTGGACACGCCCGTCCGACGGCCCGCCAACCGCCGCCAGCGTGCACGAAGTACTCGCCGCCGGTGGACTCGAGTTGTCATCCCTCCCGCACCTGGCCGTCACCGGCGGGCGACACCGTGCGCTCCCAGTCTTCATCAGCAACGTCGCACTGCTGGGCATCAACGAAGTCGCGGCGATCGGGCGCGGCGGACAGGCGCTCGGCTTGCACGACGACGACGACCCGTACATCCCGATGCTCGTGGTCAGCGCCGGATCCGGCACCGCTGTGGTCGCGGCGCGCGGACGCGAATATTCGCACATCACCGGCAGCGGTGTCGGCGGCGGCACGCTCCTCGGACTCGGCCGCCTGCTGCTCAATACCACCGATGCCATCGCCATTGACGCCCTCGCGCAGCAGGGTGATCCCAACGGCGCGGACCTGAGTCTGCGCGATGTGATCTCCGGCCCCATCGGTGCGCTGCCGCCCGACGCCACCGCCGTGAACTTCGGTCGCATCGCCCATGCCGCCCACGACGCGAGCCCCGCCGATCTCGCGGCCGCGCTCATGACACTGGTGGGGCAGGTGATTGCCATTACGGCGATCAATGCCGCACGCGCCGAACGGCTCGAACGTGTGGTGGTGATCGGACACATGACCGACATGCCGAGCTTTCGCAAAGTGCTCGATCAGGTGGGCGACTACTACGGCATGCGTCTCACGCTGCCTGCGCAGGCCGGATTTGGGACAGCGCAGGGGGCGATGTTGCACGCGTTGGATTTGTCCGACGCGGCGTAGCGCCACAGCGATGGAGTGCTCGCCAACCGAACGCCGCGCACCGGAACTGCGTAGTTTTCAGCATCCCCATTTGTTTCACCAATCCACTGGAGCGACCATGAGGTCCCTCGGTTTTTCCCGCTACGCTCTGCTCCTTCCCCTGGCGGCGTTGCCCTCGATTGCGCAGGCGCAATCGATGAATCGATACGGTAACCCGCAGAAACTTGCGCCGGCCCCCACCACGGCGGAGATCAACGCGCGCGATCTCAAGATCCGTCTCTACCAGTTCGCCGACGATTCCATGATGGGTCGGCAGGTTGGCCGTCTGGGCAATCAGAAAGGCACGGACTTCATCGCCGCTGAAGTGAAGCGGCTGGGCATGGTACCGGGCGGCGACGGCGGCACGTACTTCCAGGTACTGCCATATTCGCTGCGCAAGTACACCGCGAGTTCGCGCCTCGCCGTCAACGGCAATCCGCTCGCATGGAATGACGACGTCGTGGCCGTGCCAGGTGCACGTGCGCCGCGCGCGATCAGTAACGCGGACGTGATTTTTGGTGGCACGCAGGGTGACACCACTTCGCAGATTTCGGCGGCGCAAGCGGCCGGCAAGTTTGTGGTGCTGCTCCCCGCGGCCGGTAGTCGTGGCGCCGGTGGTCCGCAGGGTCCGCAGGCGTTTGGTGGCCCGCGCGGTGGTGGTGCTCCCGCTGCCAGTCGCTTTGCCGATGCCGTCGCCGTGGCCACGGTTGACCTCGACGCCCTGAGCGCCGCGCAGCGTGCCGCGATCAACATGCCCGCCGTGGCATCGCAGGCTGCCGCGCCGCGCGGTGCGCCAGCGGGCGCGCCCGGTGCGAACGCTGCACCCGTTGATTCGCTCGCACTGCTCAAAGCCCAGTTGGCCGCGCTGCAGCCGCAGGCTGTCTTGCGTATCACGCGTGAGGCGGCGGCGCGTCTCTTCGCGCGCACATCGATTGACGGGCTCACCGCCGGCGCGTCGGGCGGTGTGGTGAACGCGTCGCTGCACTTTGTCGAAGAGCCCACGAACTTTGGTCGCAACGTGGTCGCGCTCATTCCCGGCAGCGATCCCCTGCTCAAGCATCAGTACGTTGCCATTGGCGCGCACAATGATCACGTGGGCTTCGCCGCTCCCGTCGACAAGGACTCCCTCAAGGCGTTCAACGATCTGCGCATCAAGTGGCAGCTCGGCAACGACATGAAGCAGCCCGGCATCGATGTGATCACGTCGTTCAAGGTGAACATGGACAGCATCCGGCGCGTGCATCGCACACCGCGCATCGACTCAGTCAACAACGGCGCCGACGACGACGGCTCCGGCTCCATGGCCGTGCTCGAAATCGCCGAAGCGATGATGGCGATGCCGGTCAAGCCCAAGCGTACCACGGTGTTCGTGTGGCACACGGGTGAAGAAGGCGGGCTCGTTGGCTCGGCGTTCTACAACCGATTCCCCACCGTACCGATTGATTCCATCGTCGCGGCGATCAACGTCGACATGATCGGACGCGGCCGCGCCGAAGATCTGCCGGGTGGCGGCGATGACTACGTGGGCGTGGTGGGTTCGTCCTTCGACTCCAAAGATCTCGGTGACATGGTGAAGTCGGTGAACACCAGGCAGAGCAAGCCGCTCACGTTTGACTACAAGTTCGACGATCCGATCGCGTGGGCCGGCTACAACAACATTTACGCGCGCAGCGATCACATCAACTACGCGCGTCAGGGCATTCCGATTGCGTTCTTCTTCACGGGGTTGCACGGTGACTATCACCAGCGCAGCGACGAAGCGGAGTTCATTGACTATCCACACTACGCGAAAATCACGAACTATCTCAAGGCGCTCACGGTTGAAGTTGGCAATGGCCCGCGTCCCAGGCTCAATGGCACCAAGCCAATGAAGCCCAAGGTGATTGGTGACTGAAGACGGTCGCGATCCAATGCTCCGGCGGCTCTCGCCGTCGGAGCGTTTTGTTCGAGCGCTCTCGCTCTCGGCGTACGTGAGACAGCTCGCGTGGCAGGGGGCTGAGCGGTACGCTGCCGCTCAGGGTGAGACTGCGGTGGTCGATCGATTCCTGACGCAACTGTATGGTGCGGAGGTCGCCGCGTCGTTCCGGGCCAACCTGTCAGCCAAGCGATGAGTGACGCGAGCGAACTGATCGAAGTCGTCGATGCGGTCATCTCTGCGCTCGGCGAGCACTCGGTGCCATACTTCATCACCGGATCGTTCGCCAGCAGTGTGCACGGGGAGTTTCGCGCGACCGCCGATATAGACGTAGTCGCCGAGCTCAACGCGTCGGTGCTTCCGTCGCTCATCCGAAACTGGGATGAAGCGTTTGTTGCCGACATCGACCAGGCGATGCGTGCACTTGAAACCGGCACGAGTTTCTATCTCATCCATCGAACCACCTACCTGAAGGTGGATCTCTTTCCATGTGACAGCGCATTCAATCGTTCAGCGCTCGATCGTGCGGTCAGCATCCAGATTCCGGGCGCCAAGGAATCACTCCGGGTGTCGAGCCTTGAGGACATCATCATTGCCAAACTGCGCTGGTATCGGCCTGGCGGAGAGACGTCGGAGGTGCAACGTCGGAGGTGCAACGTCGGGATGTGCGACAGCTCGTGGCACTGAATCGTGATGCGCTGGACATCTCGTACCTGCGACGATGGGCGGGTGTGCTCGGTGTGAATGACCTCCTCGCCAGCACGCTTGCGTGACGATCAGCGCAGCCCCAGCGGAAACCCTTCACGATCGGCCGCTTCGGCGAGACGTACGTCGAGCGTGAGAAACGGAAGCGATGCCGCGGCGAAATCACATGCCACGATCGCCGAGGCCAGTTGCAGTGCGTCAGCGCCGCGCAATCGATGCACGCGCAGCAGCCTCGTCGCCTGCGTTCGTACATCGGTGATGGCCGGAACCTCCGTCCATTCCTGCGACATCGCGTCAAGTCGCGCCAGCGCCGCGCGCGTGCCCGCGCCGGACAAGAACCCCTCGCGCTCGAGCCGCGACACCGCCGATACGCATTCCACGCGGGTGCCCCACCAGGTGACGATGGCCGGATCGACGTGGATTTCGTCCGTGAGCAGCGCCGTCGTCTGCTCTCGCACGACAAGCGGCAGCACCGCACTGCTGTCCCAGTAGCGCACCTACGGTGAATCCGCGCGTTCGGCGAGCAGCGCGTGCACGGCCGATGCCCCGTCGCTCGGTTCGCCGATTGGCAGGCGCAGCCACGCGGCCTCAGGAGCCGACCCGGGCAAGACAAGCCGTCCACGCTGTGCCAGCTCGATCGCGCCGGGAGGCAGGCCGGGGGGCGTATCGAGCGGTGCCAGTCGAGCGACGGGCACGCCGCGATCGGTGATCACGATGCAAGCCCCGCCGCGCACCTCCTGAAGCAACGCGCTCAGCGAGTTTTTCGCGTCGGAAACGGACACGCTTTTCATATGGCTATTATAGCCATATCATAGTTCGCTATCAAGCTTCATAAGAGCCCGTTACGGCCCCGCCGGCGCCGACGGCACCACCCGCCAGATCTCGCCCGCATCGGTCGCCACGTACAGATTGCCATCCGGCCCCTGCACCAACGCCCGATACCGCGTGCTCGGCAGCCCGGAGTTCACCGTACTCGTCGCGCTTCTAGACGCATCGAGCGTCAGCACTTCCATGCGCTGCCCCGCCATGATGCCCACGGCCATCCGGCCGTTCCACGCCAACCACTGCGCGCCCGTGAGAAACGTGAGCGGTGACATGCCCTGCGACTGCGCGTTATTCGACCACGACGGACGCAGCGCGTTCGGAAAGCGCGTGAGATCCGTCATGGGCATCGTGGTCGGCGTGCCGGCATAACCGCAATAATTGTCGGCACACGTCAGCGCCGGACGGTTCTGCGGATCCCAGCCACCATTGCCACCGGCCACCAGCGGCGTGACTTCGTCGCTGTGATTCGGGCCGTGTTCCGCGATGAACGGTTGCCCGGTGCCGGGATGGAACGTGATGCCCTGCACGTTGCGATGTCCATAGGTGAAGATGCGTGCATCAAAACCTGCAGGCGCATTGTTGCCCGGCGCCGCGGTGCCATCGCGCGTGACACGCAACACTTTCCCGCCGAGCAGGGTCGGGCTCTGCGGAATCGCCCCGTTGTGGTTGTCGCCGGTGGTGATGTACAGCAAGCCGTCGGGGCCGAAGCGCACGCGTCCACCACTATGCGCGCCGGACGATCCGTGAGCATTGCCCACGTGCTTGAACTGAATATCGGTGACGATGTCGGTGCGCGCGCTCGCCGACGTGTAGCCGGCATCGAGCTGCAGTCGGACCACGCGATTGGTGCGCGGGTTGGCGTTGATGTTCGACGCCATGTACACGTACACCGTGCGATTGATCGCAAACGCGGGATCGAGCGCGATGCCGTGCATGCCACTCTGTCCCTGACACACGAGATCAGGCGCGACCAGCGCAGAGCCACTCGTGCCGAAGAGTCGCGTGCTCGTCCCATCGCTACGCCGCACGGTAAGCCCGCGGCATTTTTCGGTGTAGAACATGGCGCCGTCCGCCGCGAACGCGATGTCCCACGGCCCGCTCAAGCCGGTCAGCACGACGGTGCGGGTGAGCACCGGCGTTGCCGTGGCGGGCGGATTGATGTCGTCATCCGGCGGCTCAATCGCAGCGGGATCGGTGCTGCAGGCGAACGCAGACAGCGACAGGCCGAGCGCCGCGACGCGCGACGCTCGGAGGCGGGGGCCGGAGAGTATAGGCATGCCGAATAATACCGATGTCGGCAAAACAAGTGCCCGGCCGGTGCTCGCCGTCACCCGTACACTGTGGCGGTCAGGGCTCAGGCTGAGGCGATTCGCGCCCAACCCGGTCGATGGCCCGGAACACCAGCTCGGTAAGAAAGTCCGTAGTGGAACCGTTTGGCTTGTGCTTCGACACCTCCGTGAGCGCCGGCAGATGCTCCGCGAAGTACTTTTGCATGTGCGAGCTCTCCACCACCGTAGAGACCAGCGCCACCGGATAACGGTAGTCAGGGTTGATCTCGGTAATGATGTCGGCCACGCTGCGACAGAGCCGCTTGTAGCTGCGGAACAGTCCTTCCCGGTTTTCCGCGTCCACTTCGCGGTTGAGATATACTTTCGAAGCTTCCGCCACCACGACACGGTACAGCGCGCCCTCGTCGATGTGCGGCGTTGCATCGTCCGCCACGATCGGCTGCGTCAGCTCACGCAGTGCCAGCCGCAGTCGCTGCTCGGCCGACACCACGTTGCTCGTCGCGATCAGCAACCGGTACTCCATCCAGGTCCAGTACCACGACGTGAGGTACAACAGGAGCCGCTGTTTGCTCCTGAAGTACCGGTAGATCGTGGGTTCGGTGCTGCCGATGCGCAGCGCCAGCTTGCGGAACGTGAATGCCTCGAAGCCGATCTCGTCAAGCAGCCGGATGCTGTGCTCAAGAATGCGCCGTCCTGTGTCGGACGAGTTCGGGTCCTTCACAAACAGTTTTTCGTCCACGTGCAACGTGACGCGTACGCTTGTGCCGGGAAGCGTCATCGGGTGTCCTGCGAGAGCGGAAATCAGGCGGCACTCACGGCCGCGAATGCATCGTGGAAGTCTACTGCACCGGTCTCCACATCGTACATGCCACCCACAATCGCCAGCTCGCCACTTTCAAGCATGGCCGCGAGCACGTCGCTCCGCTCCACGATCTGCTGTTGCACGAGTTGCACGTTGTGCAACGCCACCCGCTCCACGAACTCGGCGTTGCCGGATGTCCGGTTGTCCACCGTTTCTTCTTCCATGTCCACCGCCGGTTGGATCTTGGCGAGCAGCGCGGTGAGGTTGCCCATCTTGACGCCGTCGCAGGCGCCCTTGATGGCGCCGCAGCGCGAATGGCCGAGCACGACAATCGCCTTCGCCCCCGCCACCTTGCAGGCAAACTCCATGCTGCCGAGCATGTCTTCGTTGAGCACGTTGCCGGCAACACGGCAGCTGAAGATGTCGCCAAGTCCCTGGTCGAAAATCAGTTCTGCTGACGTGCGCGAATCGATGCAGCTAAGCACAATGGCCATCGGGTGCTGTCCTTCGCTCGTTTCGTTCACCTGCTCAAGCAGGTTGCGGTTCGCCTTGAGGTTGTTCACGAACCGATCGTTGCCGCGGCGCAGCACATCCAGCACCATGTTCGAGGTGAGCGCGTCGCGCACCTCACGAGTAAGCGTTTTCATCGGTTGACCGGGGCAATGGGTGAAGAAACGGACGGCGCGTCAGGCGCAGTCCCGGAGGGTCCAGCAATCACGACCGCCTGGAAGGGCGCATCGAGCGAGATGCCGTGCAGTTCCACGGCAATGCGTCGTGCCGGTGCGGTGTTGCGGAAGTCGCGCAGGATTTCGAGCACGTCAAAGTCAACAACCTTCGAGCGCGACCCGTCGATGACAACGTGCGACTCATCGGGAATCTCCTGGAGCTGCTCCAGAATGCTGCCTTTGTTGAGGAACGACACTTCCTCAGCGAGCTGGATGCGATACTCGAGCGCCTCGGAGTGACTCGTGACCACGGAGAACGGATTCCGCAGGTTGTGATGCAGCACGACCGCGATACCCACAGCCAAGCCGATGCCGATGCCACGCAGCAGGTCGAAGGCCAGAATGCCCGCCACCGTGGCCGCGAACGGCGCGAACTGCTCCCACCCGTGGCGATACATCTGAATGAATAGCGCGGGCTTCGCGAGCTTGTAGCCGACCAGCAGCAGGATCGCCGCCAGCGTTGCGAGCGGAATCATGTTGAGCACGCTGGGAACTGCGATCACGCAGATCAGAATCAGCACGCCGTGCATGATGCTCGACAGTTTCGTGCGCGCGCCAAAGGAGATGTTCGCCGAGCTGCGCACGATGACCTGGGTCACGGGCAAACCGCCGATCAATCCCGACACGATGTTGCCAAGTCCCTGCGCCTTGAGCTCCCGGTTGGTGGGCGTGATGCGCTTCTGCGGATCAAGCCGATCGGTGGCCTCGACACACAGCAGCGTCTCGATGCTGGCAATGAGCGCGAGCACGACCGCAACGATATAGACGTCTAGTCGCGCCAACGTGCTGAAGTCGGGCCGTGAGAACTGTGCCAGGAACTCCGCAACGCTGCCGGCCACGGGAATCGCCACGAGTTGGTTGGGCGCAAGCGTCCACGGGAGCGCACCGGACGCCATCAGTCCGCTCATCAGAATGCCGACGGCAACGGCCGCGAGCGGCCCGGGAACGGCGCGAAAGAACTTCGCGCGAGGGGCAAGCCAGCGTTCCCAACTCACGAGCAGCACAATGGCGACGCCGGAGATGATGAGAGCGGCGGGCGTGATCGCACTCATCATGTTGGAGAGCGGACCGAACGCGGCGTCACCGCCGCTCGTCACCAACTCCTCCTGGGTGCCGCCCACATAGCCAAACGCATGCGGCACCTGCTTGATGATGATGAGCAGGCCGATGCCGCTGAGCATTCCCTTGATCACCGATGACGGGAAGTAGTACGCGATCACGCCAAGCCCCGCGTAACCCATCGCGATCTGCAGCACCCCGCCAGCACCACCGCCACCAGAAAGCTCTCGAAGGAGCCGCCAAGGGTCGCGATAGCGCCGAGCACGATCACGGCCAAACCGGCGGCCGGTCCGCTTACGCCCAGCGGCGACCCGCTCGCTCCTCCCACAACAATGCCGCCGACGATCCCGGCGATGATCCCCGCGAAGAGCGGCGCTCCGGAGGCGAGCGCGATCCCGAGACACAGCGGAACCGCCACGAAAAACACGACGATGCTGGCCGGCAGATCGTGCTTGATGTTCCTGAATAGTTCGGGCATACGGCGCGGGGATGATGGTCGGGGCGAGCGGTCTCTTCGTATGAAGCAATACCATTACCCGCCAATAGTATTACTAAAAGAAAAGATGTCAAGTACTACCCTCGCCATCCCCTGCCGCCTACCGACACCCCCGCACATCCACCGTCGCCCGCTCCCCGCGTGCCACCGTCACGCGCACCGTCTGCGAACGCCCGCCCAGCGAACAGGTGAACGTCCAGGCTTCGGGCAACCACCCCTGTGCCTTCTGACTGGGACGCAGCGAGGGATTCACGTGCCAGTCGATCTGCGTGCGTCCCGCCGGCATCGTGATCGACGACGTCAGCTCCATCGGGAACGTGAGAGCCGCACCGGTAATGCGCTCGGCGGTGAGCACCGGCGAGGTTTCCAGCGTGATCGACTTCGTGATGGTAAGCGTCGCGCCCGCCGGCGCGCGCACATCGAGTACCGCATGCCGCGCGGGATCCGCCGCCGCGCCGAGCAATCGCAGGAACGCGTTGCGTGCACTGCTCGCGGGATACGCGCCACTGCCGAAATACTGATCAATCACAAACGAGTACGGCGGGTGAAACCGCTCTCTCTGGCGCGGTGTGTGTTCAAACGTGAAGGCAAACGTACCCGAGGAGTAGTACGCCGTCTGCTCCATCGTGCCGGCGGCCGCGTAGTAAATCTGCGGCCACGGCCCCGCTTCCCACGAGAGATCGCGACCCAGTGCCTGCGCAAGTTCGTCGTACGGCACGACATCGGCCGGTATGGGTTCTTCCACCGCACTCGGCACGCGCAACACCTTCGCGTCGGGCGTATGATTGCTCAGCGCGACCACGATCTGATGCGACGCCATGAGATCGCGCATCGCGCGGGTCTCCGGCTCGGAAAATGGAGACTCACCACGCGCACTGCCGCCGTTCGTGCCGATCGTTGCACCTCCGCCGCCCCAGAACGCGCCATAGTTCCGGTTGAGATCCACACCGGCGTTCTCCTGCGACGGCGCCGCACACTCGGCCCACGTGGGAATCTGTCCCATCGTGATGCGACAGTTCTTGCGTTTTTGTTCGTTGAGCAGCGTGCGCGACATATCAAAACCGTCGGGATTCACGATCGGTACCAGAATTACACGCACGCTGTCGAGCAGACGTGTGATCTGCGCGTCCACGCCATCGTTCTTGAGCAGGTCCCACGCACACTCCATCGTGAGATCCACCGTGGGCCACTCGCGTGCGTGGTGCAAACCGGTCATGAGAAATACGGGTCTGCCAGAGCTCGCCTGCACATTGTGCGTGATCTCGAGCGCGTAGATGCGCTGTCCGAGCAGCGAGCGATGCGACAGTTCGAAGCGGCGCGCCACGTTCGGATGCGCAGCGGCAATCTGTTCGAGTTCGACGTTCGTTTCGCTGAGCGTGCGGTAGGTGACACGCCCCGTGGGCAGGGCGGACGGGTAGGGGACGGGCGGTGTGGCCGCCGCAACGGGGCGCGGCGGCGCGCCGGGCGCTCGGGCAGCAGCGCCGGGGGCGGGCGTCGTATTCGGAGCGGGCGAAGTCGCCACCTGCGGTTCGGTCGCGGCCGGCGCTCGCGAACCCGTGCACGCGGCGAGTGTGGCGAGAAGCGTGCAACCCAGCAGGGAGAGACGAGGTGCGTTCACAGGAGCGTACCGGTGGGACTGCGAGGACGGGAGCTTAGTCTGCCGCATCACTCTCCAGGCGGATTTCCTCCTGGAGGATCTCAAGCTCGGCGATGACTTCGAGATCTTTCGGTCGGCCGGCCGCGCGCTTGACGTGAATGAGCCACGGCAAATCAAGAAGTTGCACATCGCGACCGAAGATGGTGATGGTGAGGGTGTGCGGCCGCAGATCTGAATACTGACCGCCGCCCGTGATTTCGCCAAGCAGGTCGATCGCGCCGACCGTTGTGGTGAGCGTGAAGTTCAGCCCCGCCTGCAACGTGGCAACACTCCAGTCGAACGGGAGTCCTTTCGGCGCGCCTCGCAGATACGGCTCCAGTGGCGCGAGCGCGCTCACGAGGCGTGCCAGGTTCTCCGGTGTTCTCGAGTAGGAGATGTCGATGTCGTCGGTCATCCGAGAGGACCCGTGCGCGCGCGCGGCCACGTCTCCCGCCACAATGAACTCGACGCTGGCATCGTGCAGCACCGCGAGCAATTGTTCGAGTTGCATCATGAGGGACGGCTCCGTGCTCGCGCCGCCGTGCGTCTCGCGAGCGTGGTGGCGCGCTGCAGCGCGTCGCCGGCGATTTGCCATTCGGACAGTGTGCGCAGGCGCTCGTCGACCGACCGCCGCAGATTCTCGCGCAGCAACGTGCGATCGACATCACGCTTGTAGCGTTCCACCACCGGATCACGAACCGGCAGCGGTTCGAGCGTCATACGTAGCGCGAAGCCGCTCGCCGCGGCGCACCGCGCCAACGTCTCGATGGTCGGATTGCCGTCGCCGCGTTCCAGGCTCGCAATCGCCGGCTGCGAGGTCCCGGCGCGCTCCGCCAATTCGCGCTGCGTCAGGCCGCTGCGGAACCGGGCCTCTCGGATCAGTCGCTGGAATTCAAGGATATCATGCATGATATCAATATAATACGCCTGGTATCAGAGAAGCGACCGTAAAAGCCCGTTCCGTTCCGCCCGGCTACCAGTCCGTCGGCCGATAGTCCTTCAGGAACTGGCCCCACACATGCTCGCCCGTGTTGATGCCATCAACGATGGGGTCCACGATGCGCGCCGCGCCGTCCACAATATCCAGCGGCGGATGGAAGCGGTGATCCGCCACTTTGCGCGCCGCGATCTCGGCCGGGTCTTCGTCGGTCACCCAACCGGTGTCCACCGCATTCATGTGAATGCCATCGCTGAAATAATCGGCCGCCGCCGTGCGCGTCATCATGTTGAGCGCGGCCTTCGCCATGTTTGTGTGCGGATGCCGCGTGGTTTTGAACTTGCGATAGAACTGGCCCTCCACCGCTGACACGTTCACGATGTGTTTGTCACGATCAGCCGTGCGCATCATGAGCGGCTTGAGACGCGCGTTGATCAGAAACGGCGCGACGGCATTCACAAGCTGCACTTCGAGCAATTCCACGCTCGGCACCTCGGCCATGAGCATGCGCCACGAGTTGCGATCACGCAGGTCCACCTGCTGCATGTCCTGATCAAGTTGTCCTTCGGGAAAGAGATGCGCCTGCGGTGATGCCTCGTCGGGCAACAGCGCGAGCTGCGACAGTTCCGCGGCGTGCGTGAGCCCCGCCACGTCCGACAGTTTGCGTGCCGCCAGTGCCCCTGACTCCGCGGTGCTTTCCGTGGTGCTCTCCGGCAACATGTTGTACGATCGCACGCCTTCGTACGCGCCGAGCAGTTGGCGCACGTGGTTTGGCATGTTGGCGATCGAAGCCGTTTCCATCTCCATCATGTGGCGATAAAAATCCGGCGGACGCCGCACCGTCTGACACGCGTTGTTGATGATGAAATCAAGACGCGTATGCGATTGATTGAGCTGATGACAGAACGCCTCTACGCTCGGCGTGTGTCGCAGGTCGAGGCCGAATACTTCGAGGCGGTGCGCCCACTGTTCGAAGTCCGGCTCGGCCGCATAGCGTGCCGCGCTGTCGCGTGGGAAGCGCGTGGTCACGATGAGATGGGCACCCGCGCGCAACAGCTTGATGCCCGCCTGATAGCCAATCTTCACGCGGCCGCCCGTGAGCAGCGCCACGCGTCCGGTCAGGTCGGCCAGTTCCGTGCGCTTGGCATAGTTGAACGCCGCGCACGGCGGGCACAGTTGATCGTAGAAGTGGTGCAGCACGTCGAACTTCTGCTTGCACACGTAACAGTGCTGCGGCTCCAGCGCCTCGCGGAAATCCGGATCATCGATCGTTTCCTGTGAATCGCTTCCCGGCGACAGATAGTTCGGCGTGGTGAACACCGTCTGTCGGCGCAGTGAGCGGATGCCGGTGCTGTTGAGCTGCACCTCG
>JBBRFQ010000085.1:0-14355 GCA_038224035.1 Gemmatimonadales bacterium | reverse complement strand
AACCGCGTGATGATGACACGCTCGCGTGCGTCCACGAGAATACGCGTGGTGCCATTGGGCAGGCGCGTGACCTGCTGGATGCGCGCGACGACACCCACGCGATGCAACGCACTGCCTTCGGGATGCTGATCGTCGGGATTTCGCTGGGTCACGAGCAGGAGTTCGCGCGATCCCTCGGCGGCGGCAGCGACAGCGGCGAGCGAACGGGAGCGCCCCACAAGGAGGGGCATGGCCGCATGCGGAAACAGCACGACATCACGCAGCGGCAAGACGGGGTACCGCGCCGGCGAGGTGCCGGAACGCGGGGCAGGACGTGGGCTCAGGCTTCCTTCTTCTGGCGCTTGGGCGCGATCTCCAGCAGCGGCGGTCCGCCTCGGGTGATCGAAGCCTCGGTGACTTTCACTTCCACGATGTCATCGCGGCTTGGCAAATCGAACATCGTTTCGAGCAGCGTTTCTTCCAGGATCGCGCGCAATCCGCGTGCGCCCGTTCCGCGGCGCAGCGCCTTCTCGGCGATGGCGCGCAGCGCGGATTCCTCGAACGTGATCTTCACATCTTCAAGGTCGAACAGGCGCTGGTACTGACGCACCAACGCGTTCTTGGGCTCCTTGAGAATCTGCACGAGCGTGGTGACGTCGAGCGAATCGAGCGGCACACAGACGGGCATACGGCCCACCAGTTCGGGGATGATACCGTAGCGCAGCAAATCTTCCGGCTCCACCTCGGAGAATGGCGACTTGGACGGCTCGATGATGACACCCTCGAGCGGCTCGATCTCCGTTTCCTTCGGTCCGCCAAACCCGATCTGGCGACGGCCCACGCGGGCCTCGATGATCTTCTCCAATCCGTCGAACGCTCCGCCGCAAATGAACAGGATGTCCTTCGTATTGATCTGGATGTATTCCTGTTGCGGATGCTTGCGGCCGCCCTGCGGTGGCACCGACGCCACCGTACCCTCGAGAATCTTGAGCAGCGCCTGCTGCACGCCTTCACCCGACACATCGCGCGTGATGCTCGGATTCTCCGACTTGCGCGCAATCTTGTCGATTTCGTCGATGTACACGATGCCGCGTTCGCACTCGGCGACATTAAAGTCGCCGGCCTGCAGCAAACGCACCAGAATGTTCTCGACGTCCTCGCCCACGTACCCGGCTTCGGTCAGCGTGGTGGCATCGGCGATGGTGAACGGCACATCGAGGATACGCGCCAACGTCTGCGCGAGCAGCGTCTTGCCCACGCCGGTGGGCCCGATGAGCAAAATGTTGGACTTGTCGAGTTCGACATCATCTTCGCGCGCGTTGGCAGCGGCGTTGATGCGCTTGTAGTGGTTGTACACGGCAACGGAGAGCGCCTTCTTTGCGCGTTCCTGCCCGATCACGTACTGGTCGAGGGTGCCCTTGATTTCGCGCGGCGAAGGGACCTGCGTGATCGCTTCGGTTACCTCGCGCTCTTCGTCCTCCGCCAGGATCTCATTGCAGAGCGCGATGCACTCATTGCAAATGTAGACCGACGGCCCGGAAATGAATTTCCGGACAGCGTCCTTGGACTTGCCGCAGAAGGAGCAGCGCAGATGCTTGTCTTGGGACATGTCAGCGAGCGGGGAACGGGAAACGGGGGATATCCCCGTGTACTGTGTATGAACTAACCCGAACGGGGGCGAAGGGTCAAGCGAAGCGGGCTGTTCGGGAGGGGATTAAGGGGAGTCTCGGCGGCAAGGGGGCGGGGCTGGAGCGTTTCGGCGGGGTCTTTGAAGGGGGTGAGGCGAGCGGGCGGGGGGGAAATGGTGAGAACGGCGGAGTTTGGGTGAAGCGCTGCGAACGTGAGGCAGCCGACTGGCGCATGCGCGACTTCCGAAAGTTCTTTGTGTGGCAACAGGCCCACGCCCTCACGCTTGCCGTATACGAGGCCTCCACGAGCGTACCTCGGCTTGGATATCCCGGGCTGGTGACGCAGCTCCGGCGATCGGTGGCGGCGGTACCCACCAACATCGCGGAGGGGTGCGGACACAGCTCACGCCGAGAGTTCGCGCGGTTTCTGCAGGTGGCGGTGGCGTCTACGGTTGAGGCCGAGTACCACCTGCAGTTGTGTCTGGATCTGCGCGTGATGGATGCGAAGGAAGCTCAGCGCCTGATCGACGACGCCAACACCGTCCGCCGCATGCTCGCCACGTTGCTGGGCAAAGTGCGCCGCGAACTGCACGACTTCGACGATCTCCAGTAAACACACCGTTCGTATTCAGTCTGTTGCAGTTCCCGATTCGGTCTTCCGGCCTCGCGGGCGCCTGAGGCATTCAGGCCATTCGGCAAACCGTGTTTCGAAACGCCGCACAACACGCACACGCCGGATCGATGCCCGAACCCCCCGCAGTGCTCGCAAGGCCCGCAGAGCCGGAAAAGCAAAAGCGGCGGGGCTCATTGCCCCGCCGCTTCACTCACTGCCAACTCCGAACCGATTTACTTGGCCGCCGCCGCCGCCGCGGCCACCAACTCCGCATCCGTCGCAATGACGTTGTCGATCAAACCGTACACCTTGGCCTCCTCAGCCGACAGGAACCGGTCACGATCAGTATCCCGCTCGATCTGCTCAACCGGCCGGCCCGTGTGCTTGGCCATGAGCTCATTCATTTTCGCACGCAGGTACAGGATCTCTCGCGCCTGAATCTCGATATCCGATGCCGACCCGCCGCCGCCGTTCTGCGACGGCTGATGGATCATCACGCGGGCATGAGGCAGCGCGGCGCGCTTGCCGGGCTCACCGGCGCACAGCAGGAATGCGCCCATGCTGGCCGCCATACCCATGCAGGTGGTGTGCACCGGCGACTTGATGAACTGCATGGTGTCGTAAATCGCCATGCCCGCCGACACACTGCCACCGGGCGAGTTGATGTAAAGATTGATCGGCTTATCCGGGTTGTCGGCGTACAGGAACAGCAGCTGCGCGATGATCACATTGGCGACATCGTCATTCACGGGCGTGCCGAGAAAGACAATACGGTCCATGAGCAACCGCGAGAAGATGTCGTACGACCGCTCACCGCGGGACGAACGTTCAATGATGTACGGCGTGTAAATCGTGGGCACTATAATGCTCCGTAGACGGGTGCGGGGTCAGCCCGCAGAGACGGTATTGCGTTCGAGAAGCCAGGTGAACACACGTTCTTCGGTCAGCTCACGTTCGATTTCCGGAAGCCGACCGCCCTTCTGAAGCTGCGAGTACACTTGCCCAGGATCGACGTTCCGGGCCTTCGCCAGCTCTTCGATCTTTGCGTCGATGTCCGACTCGGACGCCTTGAGCGACTCGCGCTCCGCCAGCGTATCGATGATCACATCACGCTGCACCTGACGTGCCGCCATCGGGCGGAACTCCTCCGAAAAACGCGACAGCTCCGCTTCCGGGATCTGATACATGCGGCCGTACCCTTCAATGAGCTGATTCACCCAGGCATCTGGCACTTCGAAGGGATTCGCTTCGATGACCTGCTCGATGAGCTTGGCGCGCACTTCGGAATCGGCTTCACGCTTGAAGTGTGCGGCCATGTCGGTACGCACGCCTTCGGTCAAGGCAGCAACCGAATCAAAATCGCCCACTTCGCGCGCGAGCGCGTCGTCGAGATCGGGGAGCAGCTTGCGCTTGACTTCGGTAAGCGTCACACGCGTGAGCTTCGAGACGCCACGCTGTGATTCGTCAGGGAAATCTTCCGGCCACTTCACGGGGCGTTCGACCGTCTCGCCCGGCGCCGCCTCCATGATCAGCTCTTCAATGCCCGGAATCGCCTGACCGCCGCCCAGCGTGATGCGGTATTCGCGGCCCTCGGGCAGCGTGCCGTCCGCCTCTGAGGTCGAGAGCAGCACGGCCACCATGTCGCCCGGCAGCGCTTTCTCCGTGACCGGGGTCCAGGTGGCCTTCTGCTCACGCAAACGATCGATCTGCTCAGTGACCGCATCGTCCGTCACCGCCGGTTCGTTGCGCATGATCGAGAAGCCCTCGACCTTGTCGAGCACGACGTCCGGACGCACTTCGAAGTGCAACTCGAAGGTGAGGTCTGAGCCGGGTTCAAACTTGAGGTCATGTACGTGCGGCTGCGCCGCGAGCTTGAGCGAGTCGTCGGCGACAACCTGCTTGAAGGCATCGTTGACGAGCGCTTCCAGCGCTTCCTGACGAATCGCTTCAGCGAACTTTTTGCGGACGACGGCGGCTGGCGCCTTGCCCTGACGGAAGCCGGGGAGATTGACCTTGGCGGCGTACTTGCGGGCTGCTTTGTCTTCAGCGGCCGACACAGCATCGGCGGCGACCGCGACCTGGAGACGGCGCTGGACGCCCGTGCTCTCGGTCGGCGTAATGGTGATTGTCATGAGGCGGAAATGGACGCGGGAATGAAGGAATCACAAAGATAGTCAGGGCGCCAGACCGAGCCCAGAGGCCGGCGCCCTAAGAGCCTCGCGAGACAGGTTACGCGCCTACGGCCTCGGGATGCCCAACCGTCCGGGCTGCCCGGCCGGACGCCTGACCGATCAAATCCGCGACGATCTTGCCGGAGCTGATGACGCCCGGCAGACCGGCTCCCGGATGCGTACCCGCCCCGGCGAAGTAGAGGTTGGGGATTTCGCGATCTTTGTTGTGCGGACGCCAGTACGCCGACTGAAACAGCGTTGGCTGGACGGAAAACGCGCTGCCAAGATAGCTGTTCAGCGTGTCACGGAAGTAGCGCGGGTCGACCCGATGCTCGTTGACAATGTGCTGCCGCAGGTCGGGCAGGTAACGCTCCTCCAGATACTCCATGATGCGATCACGGTACCGGTCGCCAACCTTCTCCCAATCCACCTTGCCGCCCAGATGTGGCACGGGCGAGAGCACGTACCAGCAATCGTGGCCCGGCGGTGCCAGCGAGGGATCCGTCGCGGTGGGACGATGCAGATAAAGCGAAAAATCATCGGCCAGCAGTTTGCGTTCGAAGACGTCTTCGAGCAGTTCCTTGTACCGCGGACCCATGAGGATTTCGTGGTGCGCGACGTTGTCGTACTTCTTGTTGGTACCGAAGTAGATCACGAACAACGACATGGAATAGTCATAACTTTCCACCTTCTTGTCCGTCATTCGCGGACGCGCCCAGGCGGGAACGAGCGCCCGATACGTTTGCGCCACGTCGCCGTTCGACACCACCGCGTCGGCGGTGAGCGTTTCACCGCCCGCCAGCGTGATCCCGGTGGTGCGACGTGTCGTGCGATCCACGTTGATGCCGCTGACTTCGCTGTCGTAGCGAATGGTGCCGCCGATCTCCGTGAACAGACGCACCAGGGCACTCACGAGGGCACCGGTACCGCCCATCGCAAACCACACGCCCCATTCACGCTCGAGTGTATGAATGAGCGCGTAAATTGACGTTGACGAAAACGGATTCCCGCCCACCAGCAGCGGATGAAAGCTGAACACCTGGCGCAACCGGTCATCCTTCACAAATCTTGACGCGTACGCAGCAACGCTGCGATCGGCCCGCAACCGGATAAGATCCGGGAGCACCTTGAGCATGGAGACATACGTGGGAAACGGCTGGTCGATGAGCGCCATGCCCGCACCGAAAATTTCCTGCGTCCGACTCACGAACCGTTCGTACCCAGGCACATCAGCGGCGTTGAATCGCCCGACTTCGGCGCGCAGGTTCTCCGGGTCGCCATTGTAGTGAAAGCAGCTGCCGTCTTCAAAACGAATGTTGTAGAACGGATCGAGCAGTCTCAGGTCGACATAGTCTTCGGTCCGCGCGCCACACAGTTCGAACAGCTCATGCAGCAACCACGGTGCGGTGATGATCGTGGGGCCGGCGTCATAGGTGAAGCCGTCCTGCTCGAACACGTATGCGCGGCCGCCGGGCTTGTCGAGCTTTTCGACAATGGAAACGTCGTGCCCCTGCGCCTGTAAGCGAATGGCGGCCGAGAGGCCACCGAAGCCACTGCCTATGACGATGATACGCATGTCACGCTTTTGCTGAGGACACCACATGTCAGCGTCGCGCCAGCAGCGCGAGATGCCACACATGGAAAACAAGCGCCGACATCAGCGCAACGACTAATGATTAAGTGAACGTGTACGATCGCGCACCAGTGCCCGGACCGCGTACGGGGCGAACGGAACGCGAGGCCAGAGACGGTTCATGCGGACGTCGTAACGAGACGGGTCGGATATCGTTCGCCGCGCGACCTCACGCCCGGACAGGCGAGCCCCACCGCCTCAGCGATGGGACGTCCGGCCGGCGCGTCAGCGGACCCGGTCGCCAGCCATGACCGCGTCGCCCAGACCCGCCTGGCCGCGAGATGGGCGGGAGTCCGCTGCCACCGGCGAACCGGCGCGAATCGCGAGAGCGACCGGGATCGCCATGGCGATAAAGCCGAGCACGCCGGCCCATGGCATGTCCTGACGAAAACAGATCGCGATGGGCAGCAGACCATTCACCGCATACAGTAACAGCGGAAAGCGGCTCGGTGATACCTGTCGCGCCCACGTGGACGGCGGCACGATCGCGAGCATCAAGCGCGCCACAATAATTCCAGTGAGCAGCCAGCCCAACCAGTTCGTAAGCGGCATGCCGTAGAACATTTCGCGGCCGATGAACTGCGAGAAGGCCGACGCGCTGCTGAGATCCGGGATATCCCAGATCCAGTGCTGTGTCTTGACCATCGCGGGATCCATTGACACGTCCCATGCCGTCAACACGAGACCGGCCATGAGCGCCCAGTACCAACGCGACACACCATCGTCCTTTGCCGGCAGCAGACGCCCGCAAATCGCGATCGACGCATACAACATGTAGAACCAGCTCGTGGGGATATTGAACGGCACAAGATCAAGAATCTTGTAGCCGAGCAACGATGTATACGAATACACGCCGAACGGCAGTCCTGATGACGTGCCCAGCAGTTCCGCGCCAAGTGAGACCGCAAAGCTCACGCCGAAGATGGTGAGCGCCGTGCGAGTTCCCAGCTTGCCCATCGCATGCAGGATGCCGGCAATGGCGCCGGCGACGACTGTAGTCTGACCACCCCAGGCGTAGCCGATGGCGTACACCTTCATATTTTCGGGCGTCAGCAACCAGGCGGGCAGCGGCGGCGAGAGAAACGTGGCGAACGCAAACGCCGAAAATGCGCTGAGCACGACGTGAATGCCGAGAAAAATCAGCGCAATGCGAAGAAACGTCGCCGACTGATCACGGTCGGCAGGAGCAGCAGAAGACGAGCGATTCACGATACCTGAGAGGTTAGAGGTCGGCGCGCTCACGCGAGGCGCACGATATCCTTGGCCGTGGCCGGATTAGTCTTATCCCATAACAACGTCGGACCGTCGCCAACTGTTGCCGTATCGAGAGGGGCCGCGCGAAACCGCCAAGCGTCCCACAACACATTCATGCGCGCCATTCGCCCAAGTCGCGCGCGGGCCGTAATCGTGTCGTACCCCTGTGCCTCAATGGCGCCGAGGATGCCAGCGTAGCCAGTGGCGCAGGCCCGGGCGCAGCGGTGCGCGTCGTGGGAAAGTAACGCAATGCCTGGCAGAGCCGCCTCGTACAGCGCCCGGGCTCGGCCAACCTCGAACGCCATCATGGGGCGCCACCGCTCGTCGCGCGGAAGCGCCGGATTGCTCAGCACGTCGCGAGGCGTCAGGCCGAACATGGCGAGATCTGCTTCGGGCAAATAGCAGCGACCACGATGCGTGTCTTCGCCAACATCGCGCAGAATGTTCGTGAGCTGCATGGCGACGCCGAGCGTTCGAGCATAGCGAACGGCCCGAACGCGAACTTCCTCGCCGCCCGGTACCCCGAAGACATGGGTGCACATCTCCCCAACCGAGCTCGCCACACCCTCGCAGTACACTTCAAGATCGCGCCACGTTTCATAGCGCGTTGGGCGCAGATCGCACGCCACACCGGCCAGCAACTCGTAGAGTGGCTCGGCGGGTACATCGTACTCGGCGGCCACCCACGCGATCTCGCGAAAGACGGGACCGCTTGGACGACCGGCCAGGGCTGCGCCGAGCTGACGCTCGTAATCGGCTAACTGTGCGGCCAACTCTCCTTCGGTGCCGGGCGTCGCTCGGTCTACCAGATCGTCGGCCACGCGGCAAAAGGCATACAAAGCATACGCCGCCCGACGTTTCGTGGCAGGCAGCAAATAGCTGGCGAGCGTGAACGTCCGCGCATGCGTTTTCACGATGACAGAACATTCGGCGGCGTCAGACGCCGTGGCGGACTCGGTCCGAATGCCGTCGACCAGCGCCGTACTCACCGCCGGTCCGATCGACACGTCGGCGCGCCCGAGCAGCGTCGCTGAGCTGAGGGTCACTTCACGATCGGTCATGCGTTGTGCCGTACCGGCGTGAGGAGACATGCCATACAGGGAGTGTCCGGAGCTGGAAAACGCTGAGCCGCAGCGTCGATTGAAAGAACCGCATAACGGGTCGGGCCATGCACTCAGGGGTGAACGCCCGGTACGAGAACGCGTTCCCACCTTCGCTTTACCGAGTTCACTCTCCCTACAGTGTCCCAATTAGCTGCGAGTGTCAACGGTAATTGACACTTTTGGGGTATGGCGACGAGACTAATTACCGTCGATCCCAGCCCGTTTGATGCGTCCCACAGGCTCAGTCGTGGCCTATCGGGCGCGAAAGTCCGCAATCGCCTGTCTGGTGAAGTCTGACAGGACCATGCGTCCGCTCAGGGCCGCGCGTTCGGCGAGCAGCGACTCCCACCCCTCGGTGCCTGTCCAAAACACCCGTTTGAGCTCCGTCATGGCCTCCGGGTTGGAGGCCGCCAGGGTCGTCGCAAGCGCGTCAACGGCGGTATCGAGGCTGGCGACATCGTCGCACAGCTGCGCGTACAACCCGTGCTGCTCGCACCACGTCGCATCCCGCCAGGCGGTGTCAACGGACATTGCCGCGAACGGCCCCCTCCCCACCCGTCGCTCGACCACCGTGCCCACGACAAACGGCCCGATCCCCACTGCCAGCTCGCTCAGGCGCGCTGACGCGGCACGTGTGGCGAACGCATAATCGGACGCCGAAATGATACCGACGGCGCCGCCGGCTGCTTTCCCGTGCACGCGTGTGATCACGAACTTCGGCGCGCGGATCATCGCCAGAATCACGCGGGAGAATCCGCTGAAAAACTCGGTGCCCTGCGCCGCGTCGCTGATCGTGGAGAACTCGTCAAACGAGGCACCCGCGCAAAAGGGCCCGGTGCCGCCGCTGCGCAACACGATCACGCGCGCATCAGGATGCCTGCCAAGGGTGGCAATCTGATCCGCCAGCGTACCCAGCAGCGCCCCCGGAAGCGAGTTGCCTTTGGGGTGGAAAAACTCGACGGTACCGATACCGTTGGCGATGTGCACCGAAACCCGACCATCGGGCACGGAATTCGAGGGAGCGACGTTGGCCATGGCGGGTAAGTTAGTGATCGCACACGATTGTCGAATCCCTGTTTTTCCCGGTAGATTGCACTCTATGGAACAGACAACCACCGTGACCGCCGACGAGTCGGCCCTCGTCGCCGCCTTCGAGGCGCGTATCGCCGCGGGCGACAGTATCGAGCCCAAGGACTGGATGCCCGAGCGCTACCGCCGCCAACTCGTGCGGATGATGTCGCAGCACGCGCATTCGGAAATCGTCGGCATGTTGCCGGAAGGCAACTGGATCACACGCGCGCCGTCGTTGCGCCGCAAAATGTCGTTGATCGCCAAGGTGCAGGACGAAGCCGGACACGGACTCTACATCTACTGCGGCACGGAGACGCTCGGCGTTGATCGCCACGAGCTCGTGGAGCAGCTGCTCGACGGACGCGCCAAATATTCGAGCATCTTCAACTACCCCACACTCTCGTGGGCGGACATGGGTGTGATCGGGTGGTTCGTGGACGGCGCGGCGATCGTGAATCAGACCATCCTCGCAAAAGCGTCGTATGGCCCGTACGCGCGCGCGATGGTGCGCATCTGCAAAGAAGAGAACTTTCACAAGCGTCAGGGCTACGAGATTTGCGCCACGCTCGGCGGCGGAACGGCCGCGCAGCGTGAGATGCTGCAGGATGCCGTGAATCGCTTCTGGTGGCCCTCGCTGATGATGTTCGGCCCCAGCGACACCGACTCGCCGAACTCCGCGGAGCTGCTCAAGTGGCGCGTGAAGCGCAAGACAAATGACGAGTTGCGTCAGCGCTTCATCAACCTCACCGTGCCGCAGGCCGCCGCAATCGGCATCACGCTCCCTGATCCGGAGCTGCGCTTCAATGCCGAAACGAACAACTGGGATTTCGGCGAGATCGACTGGACGGAGTTCTTTCAGGTGATCGGGGGGAATGGTCCGTGCAATCGTGAGCGCATTGCCGCACGTCAGAAGGCGCACGACGAAGGCGCCTGGGTGCGCGATGCAGCGACGGCACACGCGGCGAAGCAGTCGCGCCGTAGCACGCAGGCCGCCTGATGTCAGGCGAGGTCCAGACGCGACACGCGTTGTCCAACGGTCGTGAAGCCGACAGTCAGTGGTTGCTGTGGGAAGTGTTCACGCAACCCGGCAAAGGCGCACCGCATGAACATGCGGGCAGTGTGCACGCCACCGATGCCGAGCACGCGCTGCAAAACGCACGTGACGTGTATGCGCGTCGCGGCGAAGCGGTGAGCTTGTGGGTCGTGCCAGCCGATGCGATCGTGGCCTCGGCGCCCAGCGACGCTGGTCCCTTCTTTGATCCCGGGAACGACAAGGCCTATCGGCATCCGCAGTTCTACAAGGTGCCGCGCGGCGTGCGCGTGTTCTGATGAGTGCCCACGTGAGTGATCACGACGACACGGACGCGCCGATCGCGACGGCTGGTGCGGCCACGCTGCGCGTAGCCGGCACTCGCGGACCGGCCTTTGCCGCGCCGCTCGTTGAGTATCTGCTGCGGCTCGGTGATGATCGGCTCGTGCTGGGCCATCGGCTGTCAGAGTGGTGCGGACACGGTCCCATTCTCGAAGAAGACATCGCGATGTCAAACATGGCGCTCGACCTGGTAGGTCACGCGAGCATGTTTCTCGGTCTCGCTGGCGAGGTTGAAGGCCAGGGGCGGGATGCGGACGCGTTGGCCTATCTGCGCGAAGGCGTGCAGTACCGAAACGCACTGCTCGTTGAACTACCATGTGGTGATTTTGGCTTCACCATGGTGCGTCAGTTTCTGTTTGATGCGTATAGCGTTTTGCTGCTCGACGCACTGGCCGGCTGTGGTCAACCCGCCGTCGCAGCGCTGGCGGCCAAGTCGCTCAAGGAAGACAAATATCATCTGCGCCACAGCAGCGAGTGGGTGGTGCGCCTGGGCGATGGCACCGCCGAGAGCCACTCACGCGTGCAGCAATCAGTCGATGAACTTTGGCGCTACACGGGTGAGTTGTTCGAGCACGACGTCATCGACGACGCCGTGGCCGCCGATGGCATCGCGATTGATCGCGCCGCGCTCTTCTCGCGCTGGGAGAGCATGGTGCGTGACGTGATGCAACGCGCCACGCTCACCATCCCCGATGGCGCGGTGATGGCCAGCGGCGGACGTCGTGGTCGGCACACGGAGTACCTCGGTCATTTGCTTACCGTGATGCAGAGCGTGGCGCGGGCGCATCCCGGTGCGACCTGGTAGCCTGACTGATGCTCACGCGCGAGTCGGTCTACGAGACGCTCGCTACGGTGATGGACCCCGAAGTCCCGGTCATCAGCGTAGTGGAACTCGGCATCATCCGCGAGGTCGATGTTGTCGAGGATCGCGTGACGGTCACGGTGACGCCCACGTATTCCGGGTGTCCGGCCATGCGCGAGATTGAGGATGACATTCGCACCGCGCTGCTGGGCGCGGGTGCGCACGAAGTCACCGTGCTCATGACGTTTGCACCGGCGTGGACGACCGACTGGATCGGAGCCGAAGCCCGGGAGAAGCTTCGCGCGTACGGCATCGCGCCGCCGGGCCGTGCCGAGCAGGGCGGCCTGATCACGCTCACGCGCCGACGGACCGCAGTGCCGTGCCCATTCTGCGGATCGTCCGACACGCGATTGCAAAGTGAGTTCGGCTCAACAGCCTGCAAGGCCATTCACGTGTGCAACGCGTGTCGCCAACCGTTCGACGAGTTCAAGGCGATCTAGCGGCTCGCGCGCACGCCACCGGCGCTCACACCAGCTGCGCCTTCCACGCGCCTCGACGAAACAGCACCGCACTCACGAGCGCGAGTACGGCATACGCAACCGGTACCGCGATGAAAACGCCTCGCTCCCCAAACCCCAGACGCATCGACAGCAGCCATGCGAGCGGAATCTGCACGATCCAGAAACACAGCACGTTGATCAAAGTGGGCGTACGTGTGTCGCCCGCGCCGTTGAAGGACTGTTCGAAGACCATGCCAAGCGCATAGACGGGGAAGCCGAGTCCGATCATGCGCAGGCCGTAGACGGCCACGTGCGCCACGTCCGGTGCGGCTGTGAAAAGTGACACGATCAGCGGAGCAAAGACGAAAAACAGCACGCCCACAGTGCCGAGCAGCAGCACGTTGAGTTTCACGGCGGTCCACACCGAGCGCTCCGCGCGATCAGGAAGTTTCGCTCCGAGCGATTGCCCCACCATGGTTGCGGCTGCGGCACCGATGCCAAACGCGGGCATGAGCGCGAACAGCACCACGCGAATCGCAATCGTGTAGCCGGCAAGTGCCGTACTGCCAAAGTCGGAGACGATGCGTACGAGCGCGATCCAGCTCATCGAACTGAGTGCTACCTGTACCGTGCCCCAGCCGGACAAGCGCGCGATGTGCAGCATGGTGGACGCTTCAATGGCGAGATGCTTCGCGCGAATGGCGAGATGGCCGGTGCCGCGTGTGAGCAGCAGGAGCGCGTACGTCAGCCCCACACCGCGACCAATTGTGGTCGCGACGGCAGCACCCGTGAGGCCAAGCTCGGGGAACGGTCCGAGCCCGAAGATCAGCGCCGGATCGATTACGCAGTTGATGCCGTTGCCAAGGATGAGCACACGCATGGCTACCGCCGCGTCCCCCGCGCCGCGAAAGACCGCGTTGACCAGAAACAACAGGAACGCCGTCGCACTGCCGCCAAGCGTCACACGCGCATACAGCGTGCCGTCGCGGAGCACCGTGTCGTCCGCGCCCATGAGCGTGAGCAACTGTGGAGCCCAGACCGCGCCGGCGATGCACAACACGGTGGACAACAGCAGGCCGAGCAACAGCACCTGCACCGCAGCGCGCGCAGCGCCGTCGCCGTCCTTCTCACCGATTCGCCGCGCCACGGTCGCGCTGGCGCCGATGCTGAGTCCAAACGCAATCGTATAAATCACAATCATCAGCGACTCGGTCAGGCCGACCGTGGCCACGGCGGCCGCCCCGAGTCGTGCGACGAAAAACACATCGACAACCGCGAAGATGCTCTCCATGGACATTTCGATCACCATCGGCAGCGCGAGCAGAAAAACTGCGCGGCCGATCGTGCCGGTCGTATAGTCGTGCGTCGTGCCGCGCAACGCATCGCGAACGTCGCGCCAGAAGCCCGCGCCGCTGGGGGCTGCGTCAGCCACGGGAGTCTCGAGAGGGGCGTGCAAGGGGAACCTCGGGGATCAGAATTGGAAACGCCCTGCCTGTTCGTTGTCGAAGCAGGGAGGGCGTTGTGATCCGCGAGGCAGGCGGTCGGAGTCGACCGCGCCTACAGCGTGAGCCCTGCTTCGAGCGGCGACGTATACACCGTGCACCCCACCGTGAGGTGAGACACAGTCCAGCGAAGCCGGATGGCGGTGACAGTGCTGCGAGGCAGGAAGTCCATGAAACGAATACCGGGGAGACGTTCGGAAACTGGCGGAAAACTATGATGATCGCGGCGTTCGTGCAATCGCCCGAGCTGGGTCAGATGACCCGGTTCGCGTCGCGATCCACGGCCTGTTGCCGACGAATCGCTTCGTTCCAGTCCACCGTGGGGGCGACATCACGATCGTCGAGGGACAAGCTGCTGAGCGCGCGTTCGATGACGGGTGCGCCCAACGCCGCCGGAAGCGCATAGCCGAACGCGAGCTCCGCGCGGCGGCACAGCCGTTCTTCTCGCGCGCGATCCCGTCCCTCACGTTGCACGCCCATGGCGTCCACGCGCGCGTGCACGCCTTCGTGCAGAATGGAGCTGGCAACGGGCGCGGCGCTGATGTCGCGCCGCGCGAGAAACGTGAGCTCCGTGATGATGACGCGCTCGTCGGGAATGAACGCACCGCGGCAGGCGAATCGCTCAACGCGAATCGCGCGTATATCGCGGCGCAGGTGCGCGAGCCGCCACGGTTGGTGCGCCTCGATGAGCGCGAGCGACTCATCAAGGCGGGCCACCACGTCGGCC
>JBBRFQ010000084.1:0-14513 GCA_038224035.1 Gemmatimonadales bacterium | reverse complement strand
GATCAGCAAGACGACCGCCGAGCTCGAACGTGCGCTGGCAGCGGTCGATGCATCGATTCGCGCGTATGACATTTTCGGCGAGGCGCCGCCCACCGGGCGTGTGCCGCAGGCGCCGCAGATGCTCCCGCTCGGCAACGGGGTGTTTGTGCCAATGGAGTAGCCGGACAAGCGAATCACGACAGGCGGAGAAAACGGACGCAGTCGGATCTTGACACCCTCGACTTCTGGTGCGACTTTGTTTGCCGTCCGAACAAAGTTTGACCGGGACTCGCAACCGTCCCGCCCACCCGTCTGCTCCCACCCAGGACGAGGCACGCATGAGCCCGACTCGAACGTCCCTGACCCGCACTCCGGGCAGGCGCCGGTTCGCCCCCGTCACCGCGCTTGCCGCGGCGCTGCTGCTGTCGGCGACGCCGAGTGTCTCGGCGCAGGCACCACAGAGCATTCGTGTGGTCACCGACGCCTCGGGGTCGCGCCTGCAGGTCGATGGCCGCGATTTCATGGTGCTCGGCATCAACTGGGACTACTTCCCGATTGGTCAGAACTACGCCTACAACTTCTGGGGCCAGTCCGACGAGTTCATCCGGACGGCCCTTGATCGCGAGATGGCGCTGCTCAAAAGCATGGGCGTCAACACGATCCGGCAGTACAACGGCGTGCCGCCCAAGTGGGTGCGCTACATCTACGAGAACTACGGCATCTACACCGTCTTGAACCACGCGGTTGGACGATATGGTGTGACGGTGGGCGGCGCGTTCAATCCGAATACCGACTACTCGGATCCGCGTGTGCGCGACCTGCTCAAGCGCGAAGTGACGGCGCTTGTCGAGCAGTTCCGCGGCACACCCGGCCTGCTCATGTATTTGCTCGGCAACGAGAACAACTACGGTCTCTCGTGGAAGTCGGCGGAAACAGAAAACCTTCCGGTCGGCGAACGCGACGCGGCCAAGGCCCGCTATCTCTATTCGTTGTTCGGTGAGATCATCCGCGAGATCAAGTCGCGTGATCCAGCGCGCCCCGTCGCCATCGCCAACGGTGATCTGCAATACATCGACATCATCGCGCAGGAAACCAAAGGGCTCGACGTGTTCGGCACCAACGTGTATCGCGGCATTTCGTTCGGCCAGCTGTTTCAGGAGGTGAAGGACAAGCTCGGCGTGCCCGTGATGTTCACCGAGTTCGGCGCCGATGCCTACAACGCGAAGGAACGCCGGGAAGATCAGGTCAGTCAGGCGCGCTATCTCATTGGGCAGTGGCGGGAGATCTACGCGCAGTCCGCGGGCAAAGGCGGCGTGGGCAATGCGATCGGTGGCATGACCTTCCAGTGGTCTGACGGCTGGTGGAAGGTTGGGCAGGAAGCAAATCTCGACGTGCAGGACAACGATGCCGGCTGGTCGAATCAGGCGTATGGCGATGACTATATGCCCGGCGACAACAACATGAACGAAGAGTGGTGGGGCATTGCCGCCAAGGGACCCACCGATTCGCGCGGTTACTTCCAGCTCTACCCGCGCGCCGCATACTACGCGCTGCAGCGCGCCTACACGCTCGATCCCTACGGCCCACGTACCGACAGCGCGACCATTCGCGCACACTTTGCAGCGATCAACCCGTCCGAGATGGAGTTGCGCGCCCGCGGCGATCGGTCGGCGCTCATGGCCGAAGTCGGTGACAAGCTCCGCGTGCGTGGCATGCGTCTCGAGTTGTCGAGCTTCAATACGGGCGGCAGCAACATCAGCACGCCCGCGCAGAGTAACCCGAGCGCCACAGCGCGTCCGGGCTTCACGGGCTTTGATCATCTCGAGTCGTATTTCGTGGACCTCGAAGCGCGTCCCGCTTCGAATGTGACAGCGACATTGGCGCTGAACATTCTGGGCAACGTGCCGGACAATCCGATCAACGAAATCTTCTACGAAAACCGCGGTCGCAATCGCACGTTGCTCACCGATGGGCAGCCGGTCACGACCAACAGTCTCGAGCGGCTGCGCGTCTATCGTGCGAGTGTGCGTTGGGACGAGCGTGATTTCCGCCTCGACGGTTTCTATCGCACCGGCCACTATCACTGGGGGTACGAGGGCGATTTCTTCGGCCTCTATCGCGAGGCCAACTACGGGCCGAACATCGATCTGTACGGCGGTGAAGCGCCGCTTGGTGTGGAGTTCACCGGCAAGCGCAGTCTCTCCGGCCTCAAGGTTGCGGTCGGCCCCGAACTGTGGTGGGGTGCCAATCCGGCGTTCCTTGCGAAGTACCGTCGTCAGCTTGGGCGACTCGATGTGACGGGCGTCTATCAGGAAGACTTCGCACGTCAGGGCACCACGGCGAGTTCCTTTGCCATTCCGCAGCCACAGATTCGTGCCTTCACGCTGCACGCTGCCACGACGGTTGGTCCGGCCGGTGTTGAGCTGGGTGGTATCTGGGCGGGCAATACGCGCGTTGGTCGGGCGTTCCAGATTGCCGATGGATCGGCCGGCAACTACCGCGTGCTGCAGGATCAGGTGCGCGACGCCGACGCGCTCGGCGCCAAGGCCAAGATCACGATCGCCAATGGACGCTGGAACTGGTATGCGCAGGGCGCCGCGATGGGCATTGTCGCCGACGGCGGCCAGACGTCCACGCTCACCTTCACCGGCTGGGGACTGAAAGACAGCGGCATGGGCAATCAGTGGAATGCGCTGACCGGCTTCACGTACAGTGTGGGCAACCTCCAGATCGCTCCGAACTTCCTTTGGCAGAAACCGATTGTTGGCCCTGTGCCGAGTGACGTGCCGGCACCGGGTCGTCCGCGCAACATTCTCGACGATCCGTTCGCCGTACGCTGGAATCGTGAGACGGTGGCCGGTGAAATCCTTCTCACCTGGGATCCAACGCCGGCCACGTGGATGTACGCGTTCGACACCGACGTGCGTGAAGACGCACGCTTTGCCGCGAACCTTGGCTTCACGTATCGCCATCTGCCCACCACGCAGGACGCGGCCATCGGTATCCTCGCCGACGGACGCTCACTCTTTCCCTTCCCCGGTGCACCGCCAGCCAAGGATCTGTGGGAAGTGCGCAGCCGCATGGTGTCGAGGGTAACACCGGATCTGCGACTCATCACGAACTTGTACGGCGGCACCGCGCAGCCCAATGGTGACAGCGATCGCCTGCTCACGCGCTACGGCGCCGAGGTGCGCGCGGTGCGCAGGCAGATCAAGGTGGCTGCGTCGGCGAAGTTCAACGATTGGGGTCCGTTCGATTATCACCGCGACTTCAACCTCACGTTCCCCGAACAGTACATGGCTGACGTGTCGTACATTCTCGGCCTGCCGAACTGGGCCGAAGTACCGAGCACGCGGTTCGGTGTGCGCGGCACGTGGCGTTCGCTCGACCGGTTCTCCCCGCGCTACTGCCCGGCGCAAGTTCCCGATGCGCTGGGGACGCCCACCTGTGATCCCACCGCGCCGGGCGCGAAGGGATCGGAGTGGGAGATTCGCACCTACCTCACGGTCGGTTGGTGACCAAGCGCGTTTCGGCCCGTCCAGCGTCCATCGAGCAGCAGATTTCCGCGCTGCTCGCTCGCATGACGCTGGACGAAAAGATCGGCCAGATGGCGCAGGTCAATGCGGCCGGCGGTCACGTGCCCGATCACCTGCGTGATGCGATCCGGGACGGACGCATCGGGTCGGTTTTGAATGAAGTGCACGTAGACACCGTCAATGAGTTGCAGCGCCTTGCGGTGCACGAAAGTCGTCTCGGCATCCCGCTTCTCATAGGACGGGATGTGATTCACGGTTTCACCACGGTCTTTCCGATTCCGCTCGGGCAGGCGGCGAGCTGGGATCCTGCGCTCGTTCAACGGGGGGCGCGAATTGCCGCGCACGAAGCGGCGGCAAGTGGCGTGAATCTGACGTTTGCGCCGATGATCGACATCGCGCGCGACCCTCGCTGGGGTCGCGTAGCCGAATCGCTCGGCGAAGATCCGTATCTCACCGGCGTGCTCGGCGCCGCCATGATTCGGGGGTTTCAAGGCGACGATCTGTCACACACCGGAAGCATCGCGGCATGCGCCAAACACTTTGCGGGATACGGCGCGAGCGAAAGTGGACGCGATTACAACACCACGAATATTCCGGAGAACGAACTGCGCAACGTGCATCTCCCGCCGTTCAAAGCGGCGGTGGATGCAGGTGTGGCGAGCCTGATGACCTCGTTCTCCGATCTCGATGGTGTGCCGGCCACGGCGAACACGTTTCTGCTCCGACAGGTATTGCGGGACGAGTGGCGCGCCGATGGCATGGTGATCAGCGACTGGGAGTCCATCCAGCAACTGGCCGTGCACGGCTTCACCGAAGACGATCGCGAGTCTGCGTTTCAGGCGGCGACGGCGGGGGTGGACATGGAAATGGCCAGTACCACGTACGCGGACCATCTGGCGTCGCTGGTGCACGAGGGGCGGGTGTCCGCACAACAGATTGACGGCATGGTGCGCAACATTCTGCGCGTCAAATATCGTCTCGGTCTGTTCAACAACGCGATGACGGACGCGTCGGCGTTTGCACCGGCGGCCAATCCCGAACATCTGCAGGCGGCGTACGACGCCGCCGTGGCGAGCGCCGTGTTGCTCAAGAACGATGACTGGGCGCTGCCGCTCGAGGTGGATGCGCTCGCTACCATCGCGGTGATCGGGCCGTTGGCGGACGATCCGTACGAACAGCTCGGCACCTGGATCTTCGACGGCGATGCCGCGCACAGCCGCACCGTGTTGCGAAGCATTCGCGAGCATGTGGGTGATCGGGCGGCGGTGGAGTTCGCGCGTGGCGTGCACAGCACGCGCAGTCGTGGCCAAGATGAGTTCGACGAAGCCGTGGCGCTCGCGGCGCGCGCCGATGTCGCCATTCTTGTGCTCGGCGAAGAAGCGATCCTGTCTGGCGAAGCACACTGTCGCGCCGACATCACGCTGCCCGGCGCACAGCAGGCGCTGCTCGAAGCGGTTGCCGCCACGGGGACCAAGGTGATTCTGGTACTCATGGCCGGTCGTCCGCTGGCGCTGGAGTTGGCGGAGCGTCACGCGCACGCGATGCTTTACGCGTGGCATCCGGGCACGATGGGAGGCGCCGCGATTTCCGACCTGCTGTTCGGTGCGGTGTCACCAAGCGGCAAACTTCCCGTCACGTTTCCGCGGGTGACGGGGCAGATCCCCATTTACTACGCGCATAAGCACACGGGAAAGCCGGCTACCGCTGAATCGTTCGTGCATATTGAGGACATCGAGCCGCGTGCGCATCAGGTGTCCGTTGGCAATACTTCGTTTCATCTCGATGCCGGATTCACACCATTGTTTCCGTTCGGCTTTGGGCTGTCGTACTCGCACGTCGAGTACGAACACATGCAGTGCAGCACCGCGGTGCTCACGATGACCGGGCGCATCACGATTGGTGCGGACGTCGTGAATGTCGGACCACGTGCGGTTGATGAAGTGGTCCAACTCTACGTGCGCGACCTGGTCGGCGATGTCACGCGGCCGGTGAAGGAACTGAAGGCATTCACCCGCGTGCATCTGGCGCGAGGCGAGCGCCAGCACGTGGAGTTCACGCTCACGTCGCGTGATCTGGCGTTCTACGGTCGGGCGCAGCGCCTCATCGTGGAGCCGGGACACTTTCACGTGTGGCTGGGCGGCAGCTCCAGCGCCGAGCTGCGCGCCGAGTTCAGGCTGGTCGATGATCCGGTGCACTGACAGGCCGCACACTCGCTGTCGCACGCCGTAAGACCGCGTCACCACCACTTTCCCGTCATCCCCATGACCGCAACACTCGCGGATCGCGAGACGACCGCATACGTCGAATCACTGCTCGCCCGACTCTCGCTCGAGCAGAAGGTCGGGCAGATGATGCAGCCCGAACGCATGGCCATCACTCCGGACGAGGTCGCGGCGTACCATATCGGTTCGGTGCTGAGCGGTGGCGGCTCGGCGCCGGGCGAGAATGCCGCGGCCGATTGGATCGCCATGAACGACGCCTACTGGATGGCGTCCATGCGCGAGGCGCCTGACCGCGTGCCCATTCCCCTGCTCTACGGCGTGGACGCGGTGCATGGTCACGCCAACGTGCTCGGTGCCACGGTGTTTCCGCACAATATCGGGCTTGGGGCATCGCGCGACCCCGACTTGATGGAGCGCATCGCGCGCATCACGGCGCGCGAAGTGCTCGCCACCGGTGTGGACTGGACGTTTGCGCCCACGCTGGCGGTGGCCCGGCATGTGTATTGGGGCCGCACGTACGAGAGCTTTTCCGACGATCCGGCGCTCGTCGCCTCGTACGCGGGCGCGCTGGTGCGTGGACTGCAGGCCGAGTTCGGGCGCGATGGCGTGGTGGCCTGCGCCAAACACTGGGTTGGCGATGGCGGCACCACCGACGGTCGGGATCAGGGAAACACCGCGCTCTCCGAAGACGAGCTCGCACGCATTCACATGGCGCCCTATCTCCCCGCGCTGCAGGCGGGCGTGCTCACCGTGATGGCGTCATTCAACAGCTGGAACGGTGTGAAGTGTCATGGCAACCGCCATCTGCTCACCGAGGTGCTCAAGGAACGACTTGGCTTTGACGGGTTCGTGATTTCCGATTGGGATGGCGTGGATTATCTGTCCGACGATCCGGCCGAGGCCGTGGCGATGGCCGCGAACGCCGGCGTCGACATGTTCATGGTCTCCGTGGAATGGAAACGCTGTCTCGCGCACCTGCTCGATCATGCGCGCACGGGTGTCGTGCCCATGTCACGCGTCGACGATGCCGTGCGCCGCATTCTCACGGTCAAACACCGTTACGGACTCTTCGATCGTCCGCGTCCGGCCGAACGGTACTGGTCGACGCAGGCGTGTCTGGGTCACGCCGAACATCGTGAGGTGGCGCGTGAAGCCGTCCGCAAGTCGCTGGTGCTGTTGCAGAACACCAGTGGCATCCTGCCACTTGATCGCGCGTTGCGCGTGCTCGTGGCCGGCAAGAACGCGGACAACCGTGGTCATCAGTGTGGCGGCTTCACCGTGGCGTGGCAGGGAACGAGTGGCAACGAGCAGATCATCGGTGGTACGTCGGTCTGGGAGGGTATCAAGGCCGCTGCGCCCAATGCTGAACTCAGCGTGGACGGGAGCGCGGCGGACGCGGCGGCGCACGATGTGGCGATTGTCGTGATCGGGGAGCGTCCCTACGCCGAAGGCATGGGCGACATTCGGCCGGCGGGAACGGTGGCGCCGGGATCGAGCCCGGAAGGGCGCACGGCGAAGCTCGACGCGTACGGCCAGACGCTCGAGCTCGCGGTGTTGCATCCGGAAGATCTGGCGACGATTCGCGCCATCACCAGGCACGGCATTCCTCTGGTGGCCGTGCTCATCTCGGGTCGACCGCTGATCATCGACACCGAGCTTTCCGAGACGTCAGCCTTCGTGGCCGCCTGGTTACCGGGCTCGGAAGGTCAAGGTATTGCCGATGTGCTCTTCGGCGATCATCCGTTCACCGGTGTGCTGCCGTTCGCCTGGCCGCAGATCACCGCACGCTGGCCGCGCGGCTACGGACTATAACGCCGCGTCGCACCACGAGAATCAGGATTGGGCGAAAGGGGGCCGCGCGCGCGGCCCCCTTTTTTGCGTGCAGTACCTACGCCGTCAACGCCGGCCCGGGGTTGCCGCGCCGCGCTTCAAGCTGCTCGCGAACCTCTCGCGCCTTCGCTTCCGTGATCGGATACGCCGCCACGGCCCAGATGGCCAGCCCCGACGTCACCATCGGAATCACCACATCACAGAGTCGCATGTAGAAAATCGTACTCGCCGCCTGCGCACCACCCTGGGCGACATCAAACCCGGTCGCGTTGAGCAGGTATCCACCAGCCGCCAGCGCCGCCGCCATGCCGAGCTTCACCACCCACCAGAAGATGGAGCCGAACATCCCCTCACGCCGCTGATACGTCTCGACTTCATCGGCGTCCACGACGTCGGCGATCATTGAGCCCATGAGCGTAAATAACCCGCCGAGCCCGAACGCCATCAGCGGTACGGGAAGCAGCAGTAGCATCGGATACTGCGGATTGTAGCAGAACCACTTGAGGCCGTACCCGACAATCGAGAGTCCGGTGCTCACAAAGAACGCTTTGCGTTTGCCGACGCGCGTGCTCAGCCACGTAATGAGAAAGATCACGCCGAAGGTGGACGCCGCGCCGAGCGTGCCCGCATAGCCAGCATACCGGGCACCCGCTTCCTGATCGCCGCCGAACACGTAATAGATGATCACGTACGTCTGGAACGACGAGATCATGATGAACCCGTTGAACACCAGGAATGTGGCGACACACAACTTGATGAACGGCTTCGACCGCAGCGTTGTCGCGAAGCCCTTGCCGAAATCTTTCATGTTTCGGCCAAGTGCGGCAACGCGGGACTCACGCCTGGCCGGCGCGTTGGGGTCCACGGCCGCGTGCACGAACCGCTCGCGCAAAAAGAGCGCCGGCAGAATGCCGACCGCGACGGTGACCACACCGATGCCGATCGCCAACCCCCTGGCACCCGCAATCTGGTCGGGGAACCACGGCTTGTACGTCATGATCCACAGGAACCACGGCGACACCAGATACGCGAGCTGCCCGATGAAGTTCTGCACGCCCATCAAGCGCGTGCGCTCGTGATAATCGGGCGTGAGCTCGTAGCCCAGCGCCACCCACGGTGTCGCAAACACCGTGTAGGCGAGATAAAAAACGATCGAGCCGCTGAGGAAGTACCAGAAGTAGAACGACTCCGTGCGTCCGATCGGCAGTTGCCACAACAGCGCGAAGATGATGCCGGACGCAATCGCACCGGCAAAGATGTAGGGACGCCGGCGCCCCCAGCGCGATGACGTGTTGTCCGAGATGTAGCCCATCATCGGATCGGTCAGCGCGTCGGTGATGCGTGGCAATGCCCCGAGCAATCCCACGAGCGCGGGATTCATGCCCAGTCCGAGGTTGAGCACAATCGCCATGCCACCGATCGCGGCGGCCAGCAAGTTGTTCACAAACGCGCCCATGCCGTACGCGAGCTTGCGCGGGAACGAGATACGGTCGGCGAGCGCGGTGGTGTACTGCGCGGTGAACCCGGTGTGGCCGGAGTCGTCGATGCGCGCGTGCCACGCCGAGATCGCCAATTGCGTGAACGCGCGCCACCGCGAGGCCAGACTCATTGCGCGGACTCAAACACCCGTACCCAGTCCACCAGCATGGTTTGCGGGAAACGCGTCTGCGCGTTGGGCGCACCCACGAAACCACCGCCAACGGCCACGTTGAGGATGAGGAAGAACGGGTGATCAAACACCCATTCGCCCTTCACATCACTGCGCCGAACCGTGTGATAGATCGTCCCGTCAACGAAGAAGTCGATCTTCGACGCGGACCACTCGACGCTGAACTCGTGGAAATCATCGTCGAAGCGCGCCTGCTGCAGCTCGTAGCGGCGCGTGAGGGCGCTGCCACCGCTGTATCCCGGTCCGTGCACACTGCCGAGTACGACGCGCGGCTCCTGTCCGCGATATTCCATCACATCGATTTCACCGGTCTGTGGCCAACCCACGGCGTCGATATCAGCGCCAAGCAGCCAGAATGCCGGCCAGATACCCTGACCGATCGGTAGCTTGATCCGCGCCGCGATGCGTCCGTACTGAAACTCGCGCAGTCCTTTGGTCGTGATGCGGGCCGAGGTGTATGAACGCCCCTCATACGATTCAGCGCGTGCGGTGATCGCCAGATTGCCGGTGCCATCGAGCGATGCGTTCTCCGCACGATTCGTATCATATTCAAGCTGCGCGTTGCCCCAGTCGGTGCCGACATCGAATCGCCAGCTGGCGGAGCTGGGCAGCGTGCCCGCCGAGCCTTCGAACTCATCCTCCCACACGAGGGTCCACGAAGGACTGGCGTCCGTGCACCCGAGAAGCGAAACGGCGAGCGCTGTGAGAAGCAGGGCGTAACGGGGCATGATCGCTCGGATGAAGGCGCGCTATCGCACGCCGATGGTGGGGAACAGGGAGGGATCGCTGAGCGCCGACTCGAGCACCAGCGTTGCCGCACCAACCGCAACGCCCAGGGGCCCAAGCTCGCTGTGTCGGATTTCCGACGCGGCAACGGCGCTGACAAAGGTCCGCCGCAGGACCACTTCACGCAGCGGACCGATGAGACGCTGGCCTACCCGCGCCAGCCCACCACCAATGATCACGGCGGCGGGGTTCATCAGGTTGAGCATACCGGCGATGGCGATACCGAGATACTCGGCGGCTTCACACACCACTTGCACCGCCAGTGGATCGTCGGTCAGCGCGGCGGCTTCAATTGCTTCGATCGTGAGCGCTGTACCGTGCAGCGACGAGCCTGGAAATTCCGGCAAGAGCGTTCGCGCGCGCTCCACGAGCGCGCCGGATCCCACGAATGTCACGAGACATCCGCGATTGCCGCAGTTGCAGACCGCACCGCGCGGATCAATCGCCACGTGGCCGATTTCACCGGCCACGCCGGTTGCACCGCGTCGTACCCGGCCATCAATCACATGCCCGGACCCGACGCCCGTGGCGACCTTGATATACGCGAAATCATCGTATCCGCGACCCGCGCCCCACCACTGCTCCGCGAGGGCACCGAGATTCGCGTCGTTGTCGATGAAGAGCGGTACGCCGAACTGCGTGCGCAGCACGTCAAACCCGTTGCGTCCGCCCCAGTCCGGCATCACCAGCGGCGACAGTCGCTCGGGGTGACGCGGATCGACCGGACTCGGCACGGCGATCCCCACGCCGAGCAATCGATTGGACGCGCCGTTCCATCCCGTCAGACACCGGCTGATCAGCTCCGACACGAGCGCGCGCGTTCCCTCGGGGTCTGCGCGTACCGGCCACTCGCGATATTGGGAGGCCAGCACGCGTCCGCGCAGGTTGGTGAGCACCACGGTGACATGCGTGGCGCCCATATCCACCCCGATGATGCCACACGCGTCGTCCTGAAACTCGAGATTGATGGGACGCCGACCGCCACGGGACTCCCCTATGCCGGCCTCCGACACCAGCTCGGTGGAGATCAGGAATCCCACGAGCTCGGAGACGGTGGAACGCGACAGATTGGCGCGACGCGCGATCTCCGCCCGCGAAATTGTGCGCTCCTCCCAAATCAGCCGCAGCACCGCGTCGGCCAGCGCCGATGGACGCGGCGGGGCCTGGGTGGCCATACCCACGTCGGGACGGCTTACGAACCGCTCAGTCATCGTGTCTCCAGTCAGGCACGGAGACCCGTGCCATGGTCGATGTCATTTGTGCAGCAGCACGTTGTCGACATAGACCGTATTCGGATCGGCCACCAGGATCAACTGCGCCAGATGACCGCGGGTCGTGAGCCCGGTGAACATCGAGAGCGGCACATCGAGTCGCGTCCACTGCCCGGTGCGAATCGCCGGCGTCGTCGCGGCCGTCAGTGTGATCTCATGTTCGCGGTCGTCACCACCGCCGAACACGCCGCCCGCCCCGAAATCCACCAGCTTGATCTTGAAGATCGCTGGCGAGGCGGTCGGGTCGGCGGTCCAGATATCCATCGAGAAGTGCGTCATCGCCGTTGCATTGATCGGGCTCGAGGTGAACTCGATCCCGGCGAAGACAAAGTTGGAGTACTTCTTCACGTTATTGCCGGCGACCTGCACATCGACCACATCGGCGTTGTCCCACGACGCCGACCAGGTATTCACGGTGACGTTCGTGTAGGCATCGCTGAAGAGCGAGATGACATCAGCGGTGGCAAACGTGGGCGTCGGAGCCGCCGTCGTCGGCGCGGTGGGAACCGCGTTCGAATAGAAGTACAGGTTATCGAGATAGACGGTGTTCGGATCGCTCACGAAGATCAGCTGCGCCAGATTGCCACGCGTGACCAGCCCGGTAAACGTGCTGAGCGGGATGTCGAGACCGGTCCACTGGCCTGTGCGGATGCCGGGCGTGGACGCGGCATCGAGTGTGAGTTCGTGCTCGACATCATCGCCGCCGCCGAACGCCCCGTTCGCCCCGAAGTCCACCAACTTGATCTTGAAGGTCGCGGGCGAGGCGGTGGCATCGGGCGTCCAGAAGTCGACATGAAAGCCCGTCATCGCCGCGGCGTTCACCGTTGGCGCGGTGAACTCGATGCCGGCAAACGTGAAGTTGGTGTATTTCTTGGCCGTGTTGCCGGCGATCTGCACATCCTCGACATCGGCATCATCCCACGGCGCCGACCAGGTACCAACGGGTACGTTGGTGTACGCATCGCTGAAGAGCGAGATCACGCTGCTCGAGGGACGCGTTGGTGTGGGCGCGGCCGTCGTCGGCACCGAAGCGGGAGGCGGTGGCGGTGGCAGCGGCGCCTTGTAGAAGTAGACGTTGTCGAGGTAGAGCGTAGAGCTGCCGCTCGAGATGATCATCTGCGCGAGATGGCCGCGTGCGGTCAGTCCCGTGAATGAGGACAGCGGAATCTCAACGGTGCTCCACGCGTTGGCGGTGAGCCCCGATGACACCGACACCTCGTGCTCGCTGTCGTCACCGCCGCCGAACACGGCGTTGGCTCCAAAGTTGATCAGCTTCACACGCAGCGGCGACGTGTTCCGCTGATAGACATTGAGATGCAGATGCGTCATCGCCGTGGCGTTGACCGTCTGCGTCAGGAACTCGATACCGGCAAACGACAGATTCGCGTATTTTTTCACCGCGTCGCCGGCGATCTGCACGTCGGACACGTCGGCCATGTCCCAGTCGGCCGACCACTTGTCCACGGGCACGTTGGTGTACGCATTGCTGAACAGCGAGATCACATCAGCCGCGGCGCGCGTGGGTGCGGGCGCCGCCGTGGTTGGCGGACTGAGCGCGTTGATGGTGATCGCACCGGTGGCGGCCGTTTCCCCGAGCGATGCGTTGACCGTCGCCGAGCCCGGACCGATCACGGAGATGGCCCCGGTTGCCGTCACGGCCGCGACAGCGGCGTTCGACGAAGTAAACGTGAAATAGCCGACCGCGGCCGCGACCAGCACATCAAGGCCATCCACGTCGAACGTGACCGTCGTTCCCGTCACATTTACGGTGCCGCCGACTTCGCCGCTCAACGTCGCCGACGCAATCGCCGGCCGCGTGTTGCGAATCGTGCCGAGCGTCTCGAAGCGGATCTCGTCGATCCACACGTCGTAACCGACGCCGTTTTCCGGCCCCTCCGCGAAGAAGAACATGCCGCGCTCTTCCATAAGGCGTGCAGCCAGCGGAATCGGGATGACGACCTTCTGCCACGAGGTGGTGAGCGGGATGGCCGAACGCTGCGCCGTGTAGCGCGACTCGCCGGTATTGTCATTGGCGAAGCCTGCGACATCGAGCGTCGCGCTGCGGCTGGCCCGGGCGTAAAATGTCAGGGCGTCGAACTCGCTCAGATTGCGTGCGACATTGCTGACGAACGCGCCGCCCGCGTACGAGCCGGCCGGGTCACCAAACGACGGAATGGTGATCTTGAGCGCCGATGCGCCGCGAAATTTGATGCCGGGGTCGATGGCCACGGCGTCGACTTTGGAACCGAGGAACGCCTGAAACGACACGCCCGGCGCATAGCCATCCCCGAAGACGCCCGGTTCACTGGGGAAGGGCGCCAAGTCGAGTGAACTGATATCGCGGCTGCAGGCGGCGAGGATCAGCGACACCCCAACCAACGCGGCAACGTGGCGTGAGGACGATCGCGGGTGCATCTGCGTGCTCCGAGGAGGGGGCGGAGATGCCACGCCCGCCGATGACCAGGTCAGGCGACGGTGGGCGGGCTTTGTTTGGCTAGCGAACAAAGTATGCCGATCAGGGCTCGACCTGTCAAGAACAAATCGTCAGCTGCTGCGGAGTTCAACGCGGGCATCGAGGACCGACCGCACTTTGCGCGTGAGCGTGGACTGCGTAAACGGTTTCTCGAGAAACGCGGTGCGATCCTGCTGGATACCCCGACGGAGCACCTCGTCGTCCGGATAGCCGGACATGAAGAGCAGCCGAGTCAGCGGCCGGGTCTGACGCAGTGCTTCGGCGAGGGCACGCCCCCCCATCTCCGGCATCACCACATCCGTTAACAAGAGGTCAATGCGTCCGTCGTAGTCGACGGCCAGCTGAAGCGCCTCGCGCCCGTTGCCGGCTTCAAGCACGTGATAGCCGTGATCACGGAGCGCTCGCGCCGCCAGCGCCCTCACAGACGGCTCGTCTTCCACCAAAAAAACCGTCTCGGTACCGGCGAGGGACTCCCTCAGTTCTGGCGCACCGTCAATCACGCCACGCGCAATCGCCGGCAAAAAGATGCGGAACTCGGAGCCGCGGTTCAGCTCGCTGCTGGCGATGATGTACCCCTCGCTCTGCCGGACCACGCCGTACACCATCGACAGGCCCAGTCCGGTGCCTTGTCCCACGCCCTTGGTGGTGAAGAATGGCTCAAAAACGCGTGCGGCGGTCGCGGCATCCATGCCGACACCTGTATCCGTCACCGTGAGCACGATGTATGGCCCGCTACGCATTTCCCGA
>JBBRFQ010000083.1:0-14596 GCA_038224035.1 Gemmatimonadales bacterium | reverse complement strand
ACCAAACCGCTTGGGCTCCATCACGAGTTGCGTGGGCGTGGAATCCGCAAAGCTGCCCTGGAACCAGCCCGAGCCCTTGGTCAGATCATTAAACGCCGACAGCAGCACCGGCTTGGTGGGATCAATCGCCCGGTCTTCGGGATCGAGATTCACCACGCGGAACACATGCTGCTTTGCGCGGCCGACGCCACCGGTAAGACGACGCGGCGCGATACTCCCGCGCGGGTCCACCACCCACACATCATAGCGGTCGTTGATCAGCATCTGGCGATCATCCACGGTCCAGCCGGACATACCCCACGCCGCCGGTGTGCTCGGCGTGCTCCACGTTTCCTGACTGAACTTCACATCCTTGATTCCGCTGGTGACCACGCGCGTCTGCTTCGTGCCAATATCGTACGCGTGCCACTGATCCTGGTCGAACCACGTTACGAACTTTGCGTTCGGCGACAGCTGTGCACCGCGCTCAAGCTTCTTCGCCACCAACGTGCGCGTGCCCGTGGTCGCATCGATGATGTACACGTCATTGCCGCCTTCGCCCCACATCTGCTCCATAAGATACGGCACCGGCGTCACGGCCAACGCGAGACGACCGTCATCACTGACCTGCACGCTCGGCAACGAGTCAGTCGCGAGGTGCACCACGCGACGCAGCTTGCTGTGATAGATCGACGTGTACGTGCGATTGCGATCCTGTCCGGCCTGCTGCGCCTGCGTGGGCTGCAGTCGCGTATCCTGCCAGTGCCACAGGTCGTAGATCGCCTTGTTGGCCAGAGAATCCTGCGGAATGCTATCGGCTGGCGGCTGCGCCACGGCGAAGAGCAACGCCGATCCGTCACGCGTGAAATCAAGACGGCTACGCTCGGGGATGAGCATGCCGTCACCGGCATTGGCCGGTGTGACGGCAACGGCGGCCGATGGCGCCGTGCCGCGCCGCGTGACCAGCGACGCGAGGTAGACGCTGTACGACGCGCGCGCCGCCGGCACCGAATCGGCCTTCGCTTCAAGGAACGCGAGCTGCGTGTTTTCGCGGTCGAAGCTCACGCCGCGATAGCGTGCCTTGCCGGCGCGCATGGTGTGCACGACGCCCGATGCGAGATCACGCAGATACAGACCGCTTTTAGTAGAGTCGGCCTCGCCAATCACATAGGCCAACCACTGCTCATTGTCGCTCAGCGTAAAGCTGACCACGTCCTCCATCCGCACTTCTTGGGCCGAGGCCAGCGTGCGCATGACGAGTGGCGTTCCGGTTTCGCGGCGCGGCGCGCGTGGTGTCGCCGAGTCAGCGGCCGCTGGACGCGGCGTGGCAGGGCGAGCCGCCGAATCAGCATTCGCGCGCGCCGGCGTCGAGTCCACTTCCGGCTGGTAGAACAGATACTTGCCACCATCGCGTGCCATGCGGAAGCTGCGCACGCGCGGCAGCGTGGTTACCTGCCCCGACGGCAACGCAACAATCGCCAACGACGTGCGCGTCGATTCGGCCGCGCGACGACGATCACCGCGCGCCGCTTCGACCACCGACTGTGTCGGGTACACGAGCACCGCCACATACTGGTTACCAGCGCTGAACGACGGCGCGCCGGCCGAGAATCCGCCACCGCCGCCACCGGGCCGGTCATTCGGACGCCCGGTGAACCCACGCGGCAGCTTGAACTCGGCACTGCCCTCCGTGGCGCGGACGATCAAGTCACCGTCCCCGATGCCTGGCGAGTTCGTATACGCGACCCACGCGCCATCGCGCGACATCGTGGGCGAGAGAATGCCTCGCCACGTGTCGTACACATCCTGGGTGATTGGCTTGCGGGCCTGCGCGACGACATCGCTCGTTGGTACGACGGAGTGTACGCCAAACGACAACACGAGCGCGGTGACCGCGCGGCGCGTGAGCGCCGAGGCGTGCCAGCGCGCGGACGTCGGTGCGGCTGGAGAGGCGGAGAAAACCAGAGGCATCAGAAAAGCACGGTGGAGGGACGCCCATGCGACCGAGGTCGCGGGACAGTACGAGCCGAGTCTGGGGTGGTTCCCCAGCCTTACTCCTATCAACTTGCATGCGTGACCCGATCTGAGCTACGCATGGCGGGCCGATCGCGTTGCTCACGGGGCACATACCGGCCCCTCTACCTGCGGCTCGCCCGCACGAGGTCTGTCTTGGGACGATTGCTCGGCTATTTCGGACGGGGGCTTGTGCTGCTCGCGCCGATCTTCATCACGGTCGCCGTCTGCGTCTGGGTGCTGCGGACGGTCGACTCCATGACCGGCGCGGAGACGCCGGGCCTCGGTCTCGCGATCACGATCGCCATCATCACCCTCGTCGGGTTTCTCGGCTCCAACTTGATCACGCGATCGGCGATCGGGTTGTTTGATCGGGTGCTGGAGCGGCTGCCATTTGTGCGACTGCTGTACGGTGCCGTGCGCGACATTCTGAACGCGTTCGTGGGTGAGAAGCGTCGATTCGATCAGCCCGTATCGCTTCGTCTCGATGAGACCGGTGCTGTACGCCTGTTCGGTTTCGTGACGCAGGAATCGCTGGCAACGCTCGGCTTGCCGGGACATGTGAGTGTGTACTGTCCTCACTCGTACAACTTCTCCGGACAGTTGTTGGTGGTGGAGTCCAATCGTATCGAGCGTATTGAAAAGCCAAGCTCGGACATCATGGCCTTCATTGTGTCCGGCGGTGTCGCCGGGTTGCCGGACGGCGGCAGCGCCGCCGGCACCGTGGAGCACGCATCACAGGCCGTGCCTTCCGACCAGTAGTCCATTCCCATATGTCTGCCCGCGCGTGCTCATTGGCCACTGCACAATGACCGCCGCGCCATCTTCTGTTCACTGGCGCTCACGTTCTTTTCGCTGACGAAGGATTATTTCGGCAACACCACGCAGGCATCGATGGTGTCGTACCTGCAGTCGTACCAGATGATCGGCGACAGCAGCGTGCACGGCATGTGAAAGCCGTTCCTGTTTTTTTTCATCACGCTCGCGGTGAACATCTACAGTGGTGTCCAGAAGAATTTCGGCGGGCATCGAAAAACTGGCAAAAATCGGCATGCCGATTTTGTTCATCTTCGCGGCCATCCTGGCATTGGTGATTCTCACGATGGATCCGCTCACACCGGGCGGACCGGCGCCGAGCGACGGCCTCAACTTCATTTTTAATCCTGACTTCTCGCAGCTCTCGCGACCGGGATTGTGGCTCGCCGCCGCTGGTCAGATCTTCTTCACGTTGTCCGTTGGTATGGGTGCGCTGCAGTCCTACGCTTCGTATCTCACCCGGAAGGACGATCTGGTGCTGTCCGGTTTGGCCACGGCAGCTACGAACGAAACGGCGGAAGTCGTGCTTGGTTGGCCCATCGCGATTCCAGCGGCCGCCGTGTTTTTCGGGGTCGCGGGCGCCCTGCAAGTCGCCTCGTCCGGCTCGTTTAATATCGGCTTCGCCACAATGCCGGTCGTGTTCCAACAACTGCCGCTCGGCAACGTGCTCGGCGTCATGTGGTTTGGTCTGCTCTTCTTCGCCGGCATCACCTCGTCGGTGGCGATGGCCACACCGATCGTGGCGTTCTTCCGCGAAGAGTTTGGCATTCGTCGTGGGACTACTGGGCCGGCACGTTCGGGCTGGTGCTTTTTGCGTCCATCGAAGTCGTGCTCTTTATGTGGGTGTTCGAGACGGAGCGCGCGTGGGAGTCGTTCCATAAGGGTGCGGATATCCGCCTGCCGCGCGTGTTCAAGCTCATCATGACGTACATCACGCCCATCTATCTCTTCACGATTCTGCTGTGGTGGGGCATCACCGATGCGTGGCCGATTCTGACCATGGCCAAGACACCGGGCGGTGCGGTCCCGGACCCGGCGATCGTGCCATACGTACACGCGTCTCGCGCCATCCTGGCGCCTTACGCCACCGTCAGCGCCGCACCGAAGGGTGACACGGACCCTTCGCGCAACTCTACAATGCGCTCTTCGATGAACGCAACCAGCTCGCGCATGGTTTCCGTGTCAAATACCAGCTTGACACCGGCCTCGGCGTAGAGCGCAGGCAATGGGCGCGTGCCCCCCAGCGCGAGGAAACGCTTGTATGCCTGCACCGCTTCCGGTCCATGTCGCACCGCGTTGCGAAATACCTGCACGGCGCCAAGCTGGGCGAGTCCGTACTCGATGTAGTAGAAGGGCAGCTCGAAAATGTGCAGCTGACGATACCAACGCGACACGCGTTCGTCGTCGAGTCCCGACCAGTCCACTTCCGGTTCAAAGCGCGCGCGGATGGAGAGCCATGCCGCGTCGCGCGCCGCCGCATCGGCGCCTTCGGCATGCGTGTAGATCCACGCCTGAAAGGCATCGACGCTGGCGATGTGCGTGAGGGAGCACAGCACATCTTCGAAGTGTTCCAGCCATGCAATGCGGGCTTCTTCCGGCGTGTAGTACCCGTCGGGCTGCACGAGATACGGCATGGCCAGCAGTTCCATGGACATGGACGCCAACTCGGCCGCCTCGTGTCCCGTCCGGCGCTGCCACGCGTACGGCAGCTCGTGAGTGGCGAAGTCGTGGAAGCAGTGCCCCGCCTCGTGTACGAGCGTTTGCACATCGTCCGGCACGCCCACGGCATTCATGAAAATGAATGGACGGCCTCGGAACGCGAGATCGGTGCAGTAGCCGCCGGGTGCTTTGCCGGGCCGACTCTCGAGATCAAGCAGCTGCTCCGCCGCCATGATGTCGAACTGCTCACCGAGCTCGCCGTCAACGCGCGAGAAAATGCGGCGCGCCCCGCCCACGAACTCCTCGACCGTGCGAAATGGCGTCAGCGGCGTCGTGGCGTCGACGTCAACCGCGAGATCCCACGGCCTCAGCGATTCCACGTGCAGCCGTTCGCGACGATTCGCGTACAAACGCGCGACCGCCGGCACCACCGCTGATTCGACGGCGGCGTGAAAACCGGCGCAATCTTCAGGTGTGTAGTCGAAGCGATGCTTGGCCGCGAACGCGTAGCGTTGAAAGTCTGAAAAGCCGGCTTCGCGCGCCACGTCCCGTCGCAACTCGAGCATGCGATCGAAGAGCGAGCCCAGCTCGGTGCGATGCTCCAGGTACGCGTGCGCACCCGACCGGAACGCTCGCTCCCGCATCGCCCGATCGTTCGACTTGAGGTACGGCTGCAACTGCGGAATCGTTTTGGCCTCGCCGTCCCAATCGACGGAGAGACCGCCCGTGCGCTTCTGGTACGCCGCCGAATACTCCTCGAGCTTCGCGAACCGGGCGACGTTGGCCTCCCGAAAGATCTCGATGTCGGAGCGAAACCGGCGAATCGTGGTTTCGAGATCGGGGCGCGACCAACCAAGCGCCACGAGTTTGCGGGCGAGCCGCACCTGCTGCGCTTCGAGTAGTGGAAAAATCTCCATCGAAAAGCGCAAATATGCGCGCTCGGCCGCCTCATCGGCCGTATTGCCCGTGTAGGCGATCATCGCGAGCGTGCCCGCCTCCCCGACCAGCATATCCAGCTGCGACCACGACGAGAGCCACGCCTCGATCTGCACGCTCTCCGGTGGCGTACTCAACGGCACCTGCGCCAGCGCCTCGTAGTATGGCAGGATGTCGGACCAGGTCGCATCAGCGAAAGCGGCGGGGGACTCGGGAAGCACAATCATCGATTCAGCAGCGCGAGGAGGGAAGAAACGGCGTTGGAAGCTATTCAGAGCGGCGACGGGATGCTTTCCTACCGTCACGTCGTCGTCATCACGCACTCAGGCGCCGTACGGGATCCAGATGTTTTTCACCTGTATAGCGCGGCGCAGGAACTCGCGCCCCTCGCCAATACGGGGATCTCCCCACTCCCGGGGCGTCCACTCCGTCCACGTTTGTTTGAGGTTGCCGGTTGAGGCGCGCTCCACAGCGGTGGCCCCGTGATGACTGCCGCAGTACCAAACGGCATCCACATTATCGTGTTCGGCCAGCACCCGTGCCAGTCGGTCGGCCTGACCCGTCACAATGTTGATGACACCGCCCGGCAAGTCCGACGTGTCGAGTACGCTGTAAAAGTCCGTGATCGGCAGCGGCGCCGATTCACTGGGGACGGCCACCACGGTGTTACCGGCGGCCACCAACGGGGCGACCAGCGAGATGAAGCCCAGCAACGAGGGTGCGGGCGGACAGACGACGCCAACCACACCGATCGGTTCATGCATCGCCAACGAGACGGCGCGCACCGGGACGTCGTGCACCGCGCCGTCGTGTTTGTCCGCCCACGCGGCGTACGTGAACAATCGCGAGATCGAGGATTCTACTTCACGCATGCCCTCGATCGCCGACGCGCCCGAACTGCTCGCCAGGCGTGCGGCGAACTCGTCGGCCCGCGCCGAGAGATTCTCCGCGATGTAGTACAGAATCTGCGCACGCGCGTGTCCCGGTTTACGTGCCCAGGCTGAGGCGGCGTGGGCCGCTTCGACGGCGTTGCGGATGTCCTTGCGATTGCCGTCACCAACATCGCCGAGCAGGCGGCCGTCCTGTGCGTGCACCGGACGGCTGTAACCCGAATCCGGTCGCGCCTGCTGGCCGCCGATATACAACTTGGGCGTGCGATCGAGCGAGGGAAGACCGGCGCTGCGATGCGTCACGGGCGCGGCGACCGGCGCCGCATCGCTTTCGTACGGCGTGGTTGTCACGGGGACACGCACGGCCTTGACGTACTCCCACATGCCCTCGCGTCCGCCCTCACGTCCGAAGCCGGATTCCCGATACCCGCCGAAACCGGCCGACGCATCAAACAAGTTCGTGCTGTTCACCCAAACGACACCGCAGCGCAAACGCGGCGCAATGTCGAGCGCCAGATTGATGTCGTCACTCCAGACACTCGCCGCGAGTCCGTACGGCGTGTTGTTCGCGAGTTGCACCGCTTCGTCGGGTGTGCGGAAGCTGTGCGTCACCAGCACGGGCCCGAAAATCTCCACCTGCGCAATCGTCGCCGCAGGCGCCACGTTGGTGAAGAGCGTCGGCGGATAGAACCACCCGTCCGCCGGCTCAGCCCACGTGGGTTGCCAGCACGATGCGCCCTCCGCCACGCCCTGGGCCACAAGCTCACGAATGCGCGTCAACTGCACCGGCGCAACGATCGCGCCCATATCAATCGACTTGTCGAGCGGCGAACCAACGCGCAGACGTTCCATGCGCGCCTTCAACTTTTCCGTGAGCGCGTCCGCAATGCCTTCCTGCACGAGCAGGCGCGATCCCGCGCAGCACACCTGTCCCTGATTGAACCAGATCGCATCGACCACGCCTTCCACGACGCTATCAAGGTCCGCGTCGGCGAAGACAAGAAACGGACTCTTGCCGCCGAGTTCGAGCGACAAGGACTTGCCGGTACCTGCGGTCACCGTGCGAATGCGACGGCCCACTTCGGTAGAGCCGGTGAACGCGATCTTGTCCACACCGGGATGGTCAACCAGCGCGGCACCGGTCGCGCCATCGCCCGTGACCAGATTGAACACGCCCGCGGGCAGCCCCGCATCGCGTACCAACTCCGCGAACATCAGTGCGGTGAGCGGCGTGTACTCAGCGGGCTTGAGCACCACGGTGTTGCCGGCCGCGAGCGCCGGCGCGACTTTCCATGCGAGCATCAAGAGCGGGAAATTCCACGGGATGATCTGACCGACCACACCAATCGGTGCGTAGCCGGCAAACTCCGAATCAAACAGCTGCGCCCATCCGGCGTGGTGATACAAATGCCGGGCGACGAGCGGGATGTCGAGGTCGCGCGTTTCGCGAATCGGCTTGCCGTTGTCGAGCGACTCGAGCACCGCGAGGGCCCGTGCGTGCCGCTGCACCGCGCGCGCGAGGGCATACAGGTGTCGTGCGCGTGTGTGCCCGCTCAGCGCCTTCCACGCCGGCTGCGCGGCGCGCGCGGCCTGCACGGCCAGATCCACATCGGTCGCGCTTCCCTGCGCTACCTGTGCCAGCACCGCGCCGCTGCCCGGATCGAGCACGTCAAAGTGCACCCCGTCGCGCGGATCAACGAACACGCCGTCGATGAAGTGACCAAAACGACGGCCATGCGAGGCGAGCCACGCGCGAACCGGTGCGTCGGATTCCGGTGCCGGGCCGTACGACATGGCGTCGAACAGCTCGCGCACCGAGTTGGAGGGCTTCGTAATGGAAGTCATTCGGTGCGTCAGACCATCGGATGTCGGTGGGCCGCCGAGTAGCGACCCGTGACGAAATGCTCGAGTTGCCGCTCGATATCGGTGAGCAATCCACTCGCGCCAAACCGGAACAGGTCGGGTCGCAACCAGCGATCTCCCAGTTCCTCTTTCACCAGAATCAACCAGTCGAGCGATTGCTTGGCCGTGCGAATACCACCGGCGGGCTTGAAGCCGACCACGTGGCCGCTGCGTTCGAGATAGTCGCGAATCTGCCGCACCATCACGAGACCCACCGGCAAGGTCGCGTTGCTCGGTTCTTTCCCCGTTGATGTCTTGATGAAATCGGAACCCGCCATCATCGCGACCTGACTCGCGCGCGCAACGTTGGTGAGCGTCGCCAGTTCTCCTACCCCGAGAATGGTTTTCAAATGCGCCGCGCCGCACGCCTCACGAAACGCGCGCACTTCGTCGTAGAGCGCGTTCCACTCACCGCGCAGGACATGCGCGCGAGTGATGACGACATCGATCTCGCGTGCGCCGGCGTCCACCGACGCCTGGATCTCGGCGATTCGCTGCGGCAGCGGCGACAGGCCAGCCGGGAATCCGGTGGACACGGCCGCGACGGGAATCCCGCTCCCTGCGAGCGCGCGCACCGCCGTTTCCACATAGGCGTGGTACACGCACACCGCCCCCACCGTCAAGCCGAGATCCGCCACACCCAGCGCGTCCAGCAAATCGTCGCGCACCGGTCGGCGCGCCTTGGCGCACAACCGATGCACGTTACCCGCGGTGTCGTCGCCCGACAGCGTGGTGAGATCCATGCACGTAATCGCGCGCAACAGCCACGCGGCCTGCCACTCCTTCTTGACCGTGCGCCGCGCCGGCAATGTGGCCGCCCGTCGCTCGACCGCGCTTCGATTCACGTGCGTGGCCGCGACCACATCGAGATCAAGCTCGGTGCCCGGATTCCGGACCGGATGCTCATCAAACCCGGGAATCCGGGTCAGAGGCGCCTCGGCGGCACCCGTATGCAGGGCCACCGGACGAGCGTTGGGGGCCGAGGCTGGCCGGCTGGCAGACGTCATTCCTGTAAGATATCCGCCCGACGATGACGGCGCCGCCCCCGATCAGGCGCAGAACCGGCTCAACTCTGCGGTGCCCGCTGCCGAAACCCTGAGGTGTCGCAGTTTTCAGCCCAACCCCGGAGCTCTTCGCATGATGCCCGACGTCCGACGCCCCCATCCTTCTGCTCCCCTGCTCCGTCCGACGGGCGCCTACGCCCGCGGCGCGACGATGCTGCTGCTGGCCGTGACCCTGGGCTGCGAAAAGGTGGCCGCGCCGGCGACCGCTGCCGAACTGCTCGTTGTACAAGGCAACTTTCAAAGTGCCGCCGCCGGCACGATTCTCCCCACGGCCGTCGTGGTGCGCGTTCGCAGCGATGACGGCTCCCCGGTATCGGAGCTACCGGTGGGCTTCTCCGTGCAGCGCGGCGGCGGCGTCGTCGAACCAGCCACCGGCCTGAGTGATGCCAATGGCGAGGTGAAGACGCGCTGGACCCTGGGCCCGCACCAGAACATTCATGAACTCATCGCCAGCGTGCCCGGCGTGGACGGCGTCACGATTTCTGCGACTGGCATTCTCCCCACCGATCTGATCGTCGCGCAGGGCAATAACCAGACGGCGAAAGCGGGCACCGCGCTGCCCGTACAGATCGTCTTGCGCATCATCGGCTCGAACAGCACGCCGATACCCGGCATTCCAGTGTCGCTTTCGGTGACGAGCGGCGGCGGCAGCATCAATCCGGCGTCGAGCACCACCAATGCGAATGGCGAAATCACCGTGCGCTGGACGCTGGGCAATCAGCCGGGCGCCCAGAACATTCAGGCGTCCGCGCTCAACCTCGCGCCGATCGTACTGAGCGCGACCGGGACCTGATTGGCAATCCTTTGATGGGATCCGGTGACGTGCGCCGGGCATTGGGGTAGTAGTTCAGTCTGTCATCGTCCGCGCGATCACGCCGGCCGGTACCCCCCAGCCCGAGTCCGTGCGTCCCGATCCCGTCTTCGATACTCCAGCACTCGCGCCCGGCGCGCTGCGCGGCAAGACCGTCGTCGTCACGGGTGCAAGTGATGGCATCGGCCGTGCCCTGGCGGAGTTGTGCGCGCAGGCGGACGCCCATGTTGTAATGGTGGGACGCAACGCCGCGAAGACGACGCATGCCGCATCAGTCGTGATGAATCGCACGGGTTCGCGACTGGTCACGGTGGAAACGGCCGATCTCCTGTATCTCGACGAACAACATGCGCTGGCCGAGCGGATCCGCGTCGCACATCCGCAGCTGTTCGCGCTCGTGAACAATGCCGGCGCGATTTTTCTGGATCGGGAAGTGACGCGTGATGGGATGGAACGGACGTTCGCGCTGAATCACGTGGCCTACGTCACGCTGGCGCTCGGCATGCTGCCGTCGTTAAACGCCGGGGCGAAGGACGGGGATCCATCGCGCATTGTGAACATGGCGTCGCGTGCACACGTGGGGTCGTCGATCGAGCTGGACGATCTGCAGTCAGCGCACGGGTATTCGGGGTGGCGCGTCTACGGTCGCTCGAAACTCGCCAACATTCTGTTTACGAACGCGCTCGCCCGGCGTGTCGACGCGGAGCGCGTCGCGGTGCATGCCGTGCATCCGGGACTTGTCGCGTCGCGCTTCGCGGCCAACAACGGCGCAATGGGGCGTCTGCAGCGCCGTGTGATGAATCTGTTCTCGATCTCCTCGATGGCCGGCGCCGACACGGCGGCGTGGCTGCTCGCTTCGCCGGAAGGCGCAGCGCAAACCGGTGAATACTGGGTTCGCCGCACACGTACGGCACCGTCAGCGGCGGCGCGGGACACGAAGACGGCCGATGCGTTATGGAGCGCGACCTTGGCGCTGGCAGGCACATCCGACGGGCTGCCGTCTGTCGCTGAGGTGCACAAGCGATGAGCGTGTCTGAAACCGTTCGCATCGCCTTGCGCTCGGTGCGCATCACCTGGCATGTCCTGCCACTGCTCGTATCGTTTCGCCGCGACTCGCGACGCTGGATCTGGTGGGGTGATCCGGTCGTGCGGACCCCGTCCGCGCACGCGCGTCGCGCGAAGCAACTGATTGTCAGCGTCAGCGCACTCGGTCCGGCGTTCGTGAAGCTCGCACAGATTTTCGCCGCTCGCGCGGACCTCGTGCCGGAACCGTACCTCTCGGAACTCGCCACGCTCACCGATCGCGTACCGCCGGTGTCTTGGGCGTCGATTCGCCGCGCGTTGTTCGAGGCCTACGGTGGGTCGCCCGATACCGTGTTCACCTATATCAATCCCGAGCCACTGGCCGCCGGTTCACTCGGACAGGTGCATCGCGCACGGGTCAATGCGCGTGATGTCGTGGTGAAAGTGCTCAGGCCGGGCGTCGAAGACGTCGTGCGTCGGGATGGCGCCATCGCGGCCTGGGTGGCTGATCGGGTATATGACCGGTTTCCCCATCACCATGTGAACGGTTTACGCGTGGTGCTGGCGGAGTTTCGCAAGCGCGTGGAAGAAGAAATGGATTTTCGGCGCGAGGCGATGCAGTGCGAGCGCATGCGTGAGCGGTTTCGGGAAGATCGTCGCATCCGGATTCCACGGGTGGAAAGCAGCTTCACGCGTCAACGCGTCATGGTCATGGAATTTCTGGAAGGCACACGGGTGGACCAGCTGGAGGCCCGCGTCGCCGCAGGGAATGTCCAGCCGGCGAAGCTCGCCGAAACGCTGATCGAAACGTATGCGCGCATGATGTTGCGCGATGGTGTGTTTCACGCCGACCCACATCCGGGCAATCTGCTGGTGGCGCCCGATGGTGCGTTGGTGCTGCTCGATTTTGGTATGGTCATCGACGTGGATACCACCGTGCGCCGCGCGTTGTTCAACACGGTGCTCGCGGCGATCCGTCGTGACGTGCCCGCAACGGTGTCTGGATTCTATGCGCTTGGTCTGGTGACCCCTGGCACGCCGGTGGCCACCATGGAAGCGTTGGTCAGCACGCTGCTCGAAATCGCGTACACCGATGGCACGACGGCTCAGCGCGCGCAGGTCCTGGCCGACCGTGTGATGCGTGAGCTGTTTGACTGGCCGATCGTGTTGCCGGGCGAGCTGGTGTATTTCGCACGGACCGCGGCGCTTATTGAAGGGGTGGGCGCAAAGTATGACCCCGCGTTCAACAGCATTCAGGTGGCGTCGCCGGTCGTGCTGCGCATGCGCCGCGAAATTCTGGGGACCCTGTTCAGTGGGGAACCGGGAGAGGACCGGCTGGTGTCCGTAGCGCGCGGATTGGGCGCACTGGCAGGCACTGCGTTCTCATGGTTGCGTTCGCGCAGCGCGACGCGAACCGCGACGCGAACCGTGGTCAGAACACCCACTCCTTGAACAAGTCAAAACCCACCTGCAGGCGACGCGTCGCGGCGCCCCCCAGTAGCGCACTACACGGGCTGGGGCCGGGATCCACACCCACCTGCGCCGAAAGGCCCGGCGCAATGCGATACTCCACCGCGGCGCCATACCACAAGTTGAGTGACTGTGCCGACGCGTTATTCGCCACACCGCGACACAGGCCTGTGTTCAGTCGCAGATAAGTGCGAACGCCGATCTGCAAGCCCGCGGTGACACTGAGATTGTCAACCAGTGAGAGCACACCCAGCTGTTCACCCGATTGCCCGCCGGCTGTATTGAGTTGCACCGTGTTGAACACCGGCAGCAGCCGCTGTAGCGGTCCCTCGGCGAGGTTGCTCAGCGTGGGAATCAACACGCCGGTCACGGCCCGCACGGTTTGTTGACTCTGCCCGTCGAGCGCAAAGGTGGGCGCGCCGAACACAAGCAGCGAAATGAACTCCGATTCCGGTGCCTGCGCGAATGCCTCGTCCGGTGTGCTCAGCGCCAGCGTGGGATTTTCGAGGGTACCGCCCACGGCCACGTCAATTGCAACATCACGTCCGTCCACACCGCGCACAATATGTCGCGCCCGCACATTCACCACGGGATTGAGCGCATCCTGCGGGAAGAAGCGGACGCTGCCACTTTGAATCTCGAACGGTCGCCGGACCACGCCGAGGTCGAGCCGGTACGTGCCGCGCTCCGCGAACAGTTCGCCGTCGAGCGACAGCCGCTGTCCGTCGGCCTCGAGCACGGTGACCTCACCGGCGAGCTTGACGGCGGCCTCACTCGTACGCACCCACACATCGTTCCCCAGCCGCACGCGGACATCGCGCGCCTCGACGTATTCACCGAGCGAGGAAAACCGCTCGGACGCTGTGACCACCGTCGGAAGCTCGTCGGGACCGAGCAGTGCGGTGGCTTCCGGTGAGTTGAGGTCGAGCACCGCTCGCGTCTCGGTGAGGTCAAGCACGAGGTTCGCGCTCGGGACAAACAAATCGGCCGACACGGTGGGGCGCTTCAGTTGCCCACGCACCGTGACGGTGCCTGACAGATCGAGATCCGTGCCATCGCGCTGCCGCGCCAACTGCACGCTGTTGAGCGTCGCATCCAGCGACACCGCGGGATTGTCGCGCAGCGGCCGACGCACCGTGGCGTTCAGGTGCAATGTATCGACGGCGCGCGGACCGCTCTGAAAGCGGAACTCACTCACATGCAGCGAGTCACCGCCCGCCACAAATGCCAGCCGCGCTCCCGTTGGCCGTATGCCAAGGATCTCGCTGAACAGCGTGCCGTCATCGAGACGCAGCGTCCCGTCAAAGTTGGGCTGGTCGAAGGTGCCGGAGAGGGCGAACCGCCCGTGAATGAACCCGTCGAGGTCTCGGACGTCGGCCACACGCAGCGGAAGATCGCGCAATCGTACGGAGTCCGCGACGATCTCGCCATTCAGGGATTCCGTGTAGATGCGATCGCCGACCACATCCTGCAGTCGCAAATCGGCGGGCAGCGTCAGCGATCCGCGAAGCGACCGTCCAACGGTATCGGACACCGAGGCACTCACCTGCAACTGCTGCGCGGCATAGTTGGCATCGAGTCGGACACCACTGAGTGCAATGGCCGCCGTACCGAGCGAATCCGCGACGAACCGTGCGACAAGGCTGGGATCCTGACGGACCCCGGAGAGATCCGCGCGTCCCGTCACAATGCCGGGCAACCGTGCCGTGCCGAGCGCGAACGCCGTGAGCTCACCCGCCGGAAAGCGATCGAGACGCAGATACGCATCGATCGGTTGATCACGCGGCACATTCGCCCCGAGCGCCAGACTTCCGCCCTGGTTGGACACAAACGAGAATGAATCAATCGTGAAGCCATCCGGCCGGTTACGCAGCACGAGCGGCTGTGTGTTTGCCCATTGCACGTCGGCGTATGTGAACGCCACCGAGTCACTGCGCACGAGCAAGGTGTCATCGCCGCGTGCGAACTGTCCGCGCAGTCGCAGACGCGAAGTATCACGCGCCAGCATATCAAACCGAAGCGAACCACCCGCC
>JBBRFQ010000082.1:0-14812 GCA_038224035.1 Gemmatimonadales bacterium | reverse complement strand
CTGCGCCCGCGTTACTCGATCGGCTCATCATCACAACGGGCGATGTGGCCAGTGCGGACGTGGCGGCGTTTCTCGCCGGGGTGGTCGTACCGGTGCTGGAGAAGCCGTTCGGTCTGCTGCAGCTGACGCAGTTGCTCGAGCAGCTCGCCGCTCCTGCGGATGCGCGCTGACAAGATGCCAACAACAGCGCAGCACATCGCCCGGGTCGCGCGGGATTTGCGCGCCCAGTTCTGGTCGCAGGAGTTCGCGCAACTCAATCGACGTCGATTTGCGCTGATTGGCGCCGGGTTGTTGATCAACAGCGTCATGTTCTCGGCAGGTCTGGAATGGTCCTCGTCGACGGTGCTGTTCGGCAACGTCTGGTGGATGATGACCATCGCGTCACTTGAGATCATCCGTCGCAGACTGGTTGAGCGCGATGTCGTGCTCTTCTGGAGCACGACCGCGTGTGTGCTCGACTCTGCCTTCATCACGCTGCAGATGCACAACTGGGGCGGCGGCTGGTGGCTCGGCGTGCCCTTCTTCGGCATCGTCGCCGCGATGGGCGCAACCTCGCTGCCACGCGTCTACGGGCGCATTGTGTTTGCCTCCACGCTGCTCGGATGGACGGTGGTACTTGCCTTGCCAACATTCGGCATCAGGTCGCCGGGCAAGTGGAGGGCACTGCCGCAGGTGTCGGACGACCCCGAAGTGCTGGTGACGCAGTACGTCTTCGGCTTGCTCTCCATCGTCGGCATGTGGGTGATGCTGCGGGCACAGGTGGGCCGTTCACGCCGTACCCTCAATTCTTACCGGCGCATGGTGGAAGCGTCGCCGTACGCCACCTTCACCCTCGGCGCCGATGGAAACGTGCGGGAAGCGAACCCGGCGTCGCTGCACATGACGGCCTTCAGCGCCGACGAGGTGATCGGCAAGAGCATGCTCATGCATGTGCCGCAGGAGATGCGCCCGCTGATTCTCGAGATGTTCGAGCGGTCGCTGCGCGGCGAGGCAGTGCACTTCGAGCACAGCTTCGAGTGCGGCGACGGCACCCGGCGCTGGTTCGATGTCACCTACTCTCCGATCGACTCGAATTTGGCCGACCGGTCAGTGCTCGCGATCGCCCGCGACATCACACGCGAGCGTGCGGCGGCATTGGCCAACGACGCGTTGCAGCGCGAGCTGGCCGAATCCCGGCGGATGCAGCTGGTCGGTCGTCTGGTCTCCGGCGTCGCGCACGAGCTGAATAATCCGCTGGCGGCGGTGATGTCGTTCACGGAGCAGTTGCTGCACGAGGGACACGACGCCGACACCCGGGAGGTCCTCGGCGTGGTACACGCCCAGGCGGGACGTGCGCGGGCGATTGTGCGCGACCTGCTGCAGGTCGTGCGCGATCGCGGCGAGCGTGAACGCATGCCCACCGATCTCGAGTTGCTGGTGTCGGCATCGATCGATGCACTGCGTCCCGCGTTCGTAGAGCGCGGAGTGCGCGTTGTGCCGACGTACGCATCGAACGCACCGCGCGCCGTGGTTGATCCGGTCGGGATGGCGCAAGTCATCGACAATATCCTGCGCAACGCGCTGCTGGCCTCTCCGCCGGCCAGTGAGGTGTCCGTGCATCTCGGCTGGGATGCGCGGGGCTGGGTGATTACCATCGCCGACGTCGGACCCGGTGTCCCCGATCATGTGCGCGCGCACCTGTTCGAGCCGTTCTTCACCACGCGCGCGGTCGGAGAGGGAACGGGGCTCGGGCTGGCGGTGTCTCAGGGTATCGTTGACCAGCACTGCGGCTCGCTCGTCCTCGACGAGGCACTCGACGACGCGTCGACGGGCGCCAGCTTTACCGTGTGGCTGCCCGCCGCACTGGCCGCTTTACCTGACGAAGACGCCTCGCCCGCCATCGAGGCGATCTTCAGCATGCCTGGTGCCAATACTTCACCGCTCGCCATACCTGCCATGACGCACCCTCCTTGCCTGCTGCTCATCGACGACGAAGCCGCGATCCGCATGGCGCTGCAGCGTTTTCTGACGCGCCGCGGCTGGCTCGTCGAGACCTGCGCCACCGGTCTCGAAGCGCGGGACCGACTGATGGACGCGGAAGAGGCGCAGCGCTATGATGCGATCGTGTGTGACCTCAAGATGCCAGGCATGTCAGGCATTCAGTTGTATCAGCATCTGGAAGTTCATCAACCGGAAATCCTCGAGCGCTGGATCTTCGCAACCGGCGACGTTGCGTCGCCGGATGTGGCGTCGTTTCTGGAGTCGGTACGCTGTCCGGTGCTCGAGAAACCGTTCTCGCTGGCGAGCCTCGCTGATCTGCTCGAAGCGCGCCGCGCGCCGTCGGCCGAACCTACGCCGTAAGCCACACGTCGAGATGCTGCGCCACCCACGCGTCATCCGAAAGTTCAGGAAACTGGGACGTGATTCGCGCGATGGCGTCCGCCTGACCGGCACTCAATCGTTCGTGTGGCTCGAGTGTCCAGCAGCCACGGACCAGTCCCTGACGGCGCAGCACTTCAAGAATACCGGGCAAACAACCCGCGAAGTTGTGTGCTACATCAAACACCGCGGCGTTTGCTGACGTGAGCGTCGCGCCGTACGCCAGTAGCGTGCGCGGCACATCGCCGCCGCCGGCTCGCCACTGTTTGATGGTGTCAAGCAGTTCCACGGCACGGCGCGTCCACACCGCCCACTGGCCGAGCAGTCCGCCCACAAATGTGTACCCGGACGCGGAGCCGCCCACGCGCACCGGCACGTCGGTCACAAGATCGGCTACGATGGCGTCATCGTTGCCGGTGTACAACGCGATGTCGCGACGACCACTGTCCGCGATGGCATGGACCACATCGAGCGTGGCGTATCGATCGAACGGCGCGACCTTGATCGCGACCACACCCGCAATCTCGGCAAACTCCCGCCAGAATCGGTATGAGAGCACGCGTCCGCCGACTGCGGGCTGCAGGTAGAATCCGAACAACGGGATGGCGTCGGCCACGCGTCGGCAATGCGCGAGGATCGCGTCGTCCGTTGCCTCGCGCCACGCACCGAGCGAGAGCAGGCCGCAGTCATACCCGAGGCTGCGTGCGGTCGCTGCTTCACGCAGTGCCTGATCGCTGCGGCCGACGAGTCCGGCCACACGCACGAAGGGTCGCGCTCCGGTCCGCGCCAGCCATTCATCGGCCGAACGCGCGGCCAGTTCGAGCACCGGGCGATACAGACCGACGTCCGCATCGTGAATGCGAAAACCCGTCGTGTGCACGCCCACCGCCATACCACCGGCGCCGGACTCCACGTAGTAGCGCGTGAGCGCGACCTGATGTCGTTCATCGAGCGTACGCGACGGTGTCAGCGCGAGCGGATGTGCGGGAATGACCTGCCCGTCGAGCAGGTGGGCACGCACATTCACGTCAGTACGCTCCGCTGCGCACGTCGAACCGGGTGGGCTTGTTGAGCAACCGGCCACCGCGCTGTACCCACGAGGCGCACCAGTCCACGAGCATGCCGAGCGGCATGGGTTCGTCGGGCAGCCGCGCTTGCAGCGTCTCGATATTGACGAGCAGCGCGTCGGCCGCTTCGGTGCCGCTGAACTGTGCCGTCACTCCCAGGCGCTGCGCGAGCATTTGTGCGAGCGCGCGTACCGACACGATCGGCCCGGAGAGATTGAGTGCCGGTGCGTTCGTGCTCGCGAGCGTGAGCGCGCGCAGCGCAAACGCATTCGCATCGCCTTGCCAGATCACGTTGGCGTACCCGGTGGCCAGCGGGACCGGCTGGCCGGCATAGATGCGCGTGGCGAGGTCGGTGAGCACGCCGTAGCGGAGATCGCACGCGTAGCACAAGCGCAGGAGCAACACGCGCGTACCGTATCGCGCGGCCGCGTGCTGAAACACACGTTCGCGCCCGATGCAACTCGCCGAGTACTCACCATCGGGTACGAGCGCCTGCGATTCACGGGCTCCACCATCGCGCACGAGCGTCCGTGGATACACGTTACCGGTGGAAAACGCGACAATGCGCGACGACGCGAAGCGTTCGGCACAGTGCACCGCCGCCACGACGTTCTGGGTCCACGTGCCAACGGGATCGGCCTGCGTACCGAACTTCTGACCCACCAGATACAACACGTTCTCGACGTCGGGTAACTGCGCGAGCGCGGCACGATCGGTAAGGTCGGCGCGGATCGGGATCACCCCGTTGGCGCGCAGCAGGTCGGGCAACGTGGTGTCGGTGAAGCGCGCCACGGCGTACACGCGACGCGCACCTTCGCCCTCGCGCGGCACACCGGCCGCATCGAGTGCACGTCGCGCCATGCGGGCGAGTGAGGGGCCCATCTTGCCGCCCGCTCCCAGAATCATCACGTCGCCCGTCAGCGTCATCAGCGCGTTGCGCGCGGCCGTGCGCGGACGTGAGAGCGCTCGTTCGAGCGTTGCTTCGTCGACTGGTGCGGTTTGCACTACCGAGCGTCCGCGGTCAGCGTGCCTTCGCGTGATTCGCCGTCGCCCGGTTCGCCGTCGCGCGGTTCGCCTTCGCGCGGCCTCGAATGGGGCGTGCGCGGTAACTCGCCGCTGTCGAGCGGCGGTGGGGCGTCGAGCCCGAGTTCACTTGCGAGCTCGCGTCGTGCCGCGTCGATGCGCCGACGCACGTCTTCACGCAAACGTGCCGCATCTTTGAGCGTAAGTCCTTCTGTGGAGACCGGCTCCAGCACCACGGCCAACGCGCGCGCCCGACGAAACCGGAAACTGCCTTTGGCCATCGCGTGGCGTGTGCCTGCCACGGCAATCGGGAGAATGGGCACGCGCTCCTTGATGGCCAACCGAAAGGCCCCTTCCTTGAATGGGAGCATGGCGCCGTCGCGCGAGCGCGTGCCTTCGGGGAAGATCATCACCGAGACGCGCTTCTCGAGGCGGTCACGGCACTGGGCGAGTGCCTGCACCGCGCTGTCGCGATTGCCGCGCGTGAGCTTGATGTCGCCGGCCATCTGCATCATCCAACCCATGAACGGAATTCTGAACATCGTGTCCTTGCTGAGCCACTTCATTTCCCACGGGAACTTGCTGATGAGAAACACGTCGGCATACGACTCGTGATTGGCCACCACGACATACGGTCGGCGCGGATCGGCAGGTGCCACACCGCGCGTCCGGAAGTGCCAGAACGGATTGAGCTTGAGCGTCGTCACGGCCACGAGACGAAACGCGCGTCCCGCGGCGTACCGTCCGGCATCAAACGGGCGCGTCACCGCATAGATGAGCGCCACAATCGGCGTGCCGATGATGACGATCACCACGGTACTGACCCACGTCCACCAGCTGCCGAGCGCGGCGAGCATGCGTGCCTCGATTCAGTCCCGAGCGTCCGACAGTTCGCGCGCGAGATCGCCCGCCAGGAACCCGATCTTGGAGTGTGTGCCGTCGCAAAACGGTTTGCGTGACGACGCGCCACAGCGGCACAGCGACAACGGCTTGCCTTCGGGGGGCATCGGGATCTCGTTACCCTCGTGGTCCACGAGGCGCACCTGGGTGGCGTCTTCCGCAGTGATGAACAAAGAACCGGTCTTCCGGACGGTGATCGTAATCGGCATGTCGTGGAGCGTAAGGGAAGGTGACGCTATCCGGAAACGGACGGCGATCACGAAGGATTGGCGAACTGTTCGCGCTGCGTGATGGCATCAGCGGCGTGACGCTGAATGCGTCGCACCATCGCCGATAAACCAGCCTCGCGTGCGCCCAGCCCGATGCTCTGCATCAGGGTGCGCACAAAGTCGGCGGGCAGTGCGAGCGCGACTTCCGGCGGCTGGTCATTCACCGCCGAAAAGGTAATCGACAAGACCGCCGCGACGGTGGGGGATTGCCGCGCGTTGACGTCGGCCCAGTAATGCATGGTGCCATCGGGCTGTACCTCCGGGAACAAATCCACGCGCGTCTGGCACTCCGGCACGGTAAAGGCGTCCCGGTCGAGCGCGACGAACCGCTCCGGGAGCGGCTCGAGTTTTTTCGCGTGGCTGAGCAACGCCTGCATGCGCGTTTCCCGGTCCATGACCTGGAAACGCGCGAGGGTGCGCGTGATGGAAGGCGGCAGCGTGGTGGACATACCGAATGCAAGCGGTTCGGGCGCGGGCGGTCAACGGCTTTTCGGGAACCTGAAGCTGTCCGGTATAGTAGGTTGGTACAGATCCTTCACTCAGACGCCTGCCCATGCTCATCCGACGCCCGTCCGACATCCCCTCCTCGGAGATCACGCCCGAGTCCCAGTATGTGAACCGTCGGGCCTTTTTGGGCACCGCGGGCGCGATCGCACTGGCCCGACTGGCGGCACCGTCGGCGCTCTCGGCGGCTGTGGGTTCGTCGCAGGACGACAAGGTGACCCCGGAAGAAGACGCGACCAGCTACAACAACTTCTACGAGTTCGGTCTGGGGAAGGATGATCCCAAGCGCAACGCCGGCTCGCTCGTCACGTCGCCGTGGACCGTCAATGTGGATGGTTTGGTCAAGGCCCCCAAGCGCTGGGACCTGAACGCGCTGCTGGCGGGCCTGGCGGTCGAGGACCGGGTGTACCGCCACCGCTGCGTGGAGGCGTGGTCGATGGTGATTCCCTGGCGTGGTGTGCGGCTGCGTGATGTGATCGCGCGACTGGAGCCAACGGCGGGTGCGAAGTACGTCGAGTTCACCACGTTGCTCGACCCGCGCCAGATGCCGGGGCAGCGCAGCAACTCGCTCGTCTGGCCGTACAAGGAGGGACTGCGCATGGACGAAGCCATGCATCCGCTCTCGCTGCTCGCCACGGGCATGTACGGCAAGACGTTGCCCAATCAGAATGGCGCGCCGCTGCGCTTGGTGGTGCCGTGGAAGTATGGGTTCAAGGGTATCAAGTCGATTGTGAGCATCAAGTTCTCGGCCACGCAGCCCAGCACGAGCTGGAACGACGCGAACCGGAGCGAGTACGGGTTTTTCGCCAACGTGAACCCGACGGTGGATCATCCGCGCTGGACGCAGGCCAAGGAGCGCCGCATTGGCGAGTTCCTGCGTCGCAATACGCTGATGTTCAACGGTTACCAGAACGAAGTGGCCTCGCTCTACGCGGGCATGGACCTGCGCAAGTTTTACTGAGCGGCAGCCCGCTGTTCCCATGACCGCTTCGCGTTCCGGCCCCACGGGGCGGCGAGTTGTGCGCGGGCTGGTGTGGCTGGCCGTGCTCGGCCCGGTGCCGTGGCTGATGTGGCTGTTCGTGTCCGGCGGGCTCGGCGCGAACCCCATCGAGTCCCTGCAGCATCGTACAGGGCATTACGCCATTCGCTTGCTGGCCGCTTCGCTGGCCATCACGCCGCTGCGTACGCTTACCGGGTGGGGTTGGCTCGTGGTCAGTCGCCGGACGCTCGGCTTGGCGGCCTTCGGCTGGGCCATCGTGCACCTGTGCGTGTACGTGGGCCTCGATTTGTTCTTCGACTTTGAGTTGTTCCTCGAAGACGTCGTCAAGCGTCGCTACATCACGATCGGGATGCTGGCGATCGCGCTCCTCGCACCGCTGGCGGTCACCTCGACCAAGGGCTGGGTCAAGCGGCTGGGCGGCGCGCGCTGGAATAAGCTGCACCGGCTGGTCTACGTGGCGATGCTGGCGGCCATCACGCACTACCTCTGGGCAGTGAAGCTGGATATCACGCTTCCAATTGTGTACTTCATCGCGGTTGGCCTCCTACTCGGATTTCGCCTCTTTATCTACAGGCGACGGCGAGTCGAAAAAGCGGTAAAAGACCGTGGCACTATCGATGCATCATAGCGCCATCAAAGAGCCAAATGCCGCCCAGAAGGGAGTCGCGTTGAGGCGGCCGCCAGCGCCGTAGCCCCGCCAGGCGCAGCGTGACGCTTCGGGTGTGCCACGCGTCTCGGAGTAGCTTCCCCCGCCGCGTGCGTGGCCGATCTCTTTCGGCCTCGCGCCCTGTCGTTACGCCCGCTCCCGGCCGTCGTGCTCAACCACACGCACGTGCCGGGGTCCTTCCCGCCAGCATGACGTCACCCGTTGCGGAGCGACCCTCGCCCCGCTTTTCCGGACCATACCCTGCCCTCGGCGCTCGCACGCCGTCGCAGGGCGTGCCCGCGATTCCCGCGCCGGCGGAACCGACGCGGGAGGAGGTGTGGCTCCTCGCCGGCCTCGTCGGCGCGTCGGCAATGGTGGTGACCTGGTTGGCGATCAATGCGGATCGGCTCAACCCGACGCATCCGCTGGTCGGCTTTGCACCCGTTGTGATCCAGCTCGTCGCCGTCGCGCTGGCGCTACACACCGCCTCGGCCAAGTTCCTGGACGCCGGGACGCGCCGATGCTGGGCCTTCGCGTCGGCCAGTCAGGCCATGCTGATCGTCGCCGCGGTCCTGTCGTTTTTCGCGTGGCGCCGAGGCGATGCGGTGATGGCCGCGCGGTTGCTCACGCTTGGCGCCATCGCCAGCCAGCCGCTGTTACTCGCCGGCCTGCTCCAACTCGCGAGCGCGCCACGATCGGCGCTTGACCGCACGAAGTTCGCCCTCGATGTGGCCACGATAACCGGCGGTGGACTGCTTGTGATCTGGTACGATTTGCGCCGTCCGCTCATCGACGGCGTCTTCATGCGCCCCGTTGACCTCGTGGCGGCGCACGCCGCGGCGATCGGCGATCTCATCCTGCTCCTGACCGCGTCGATTATCTGGCGACGCACCACCAGCCAGAGCCGCTCCAACGTGCTGGTGGTACTCGCGCTCGGGCTCCTGGTGTACTTCCTCGCGGATATCGCCGCGATCGTGAAGTTGCACCAGAGTGGTCAGCGACCGCTGTGGTTGCTGGCGGCGGCACCGGCGGCGGCGTGTCTTGTTGCGGGCGCCGCCTGGTTGCAGCGCACCACGTCCGCGTCGCTTGAGCCCAAGGCCACGCCCATACTGCCGGACACGCTCGCCGGCATCAGCGTGATTCCATTTGTCGCGGTGCTGCCCGGTTTCGGGCTCCTGCTCAAGGCCGCGAGTGAGAGCGGCGTGCAACCGCTTGCGGGACTGGTGGTGGGTGCGGTGGTCGTCACCGCCATCGCCTTCGGTCGGCAGGTCGCGTCCACGCGTGAGACCGTGCGCGTGCTGGCCGAAGCCTCAGCCCGCGAGAGTGAAGCGCGCTTTCGCGCTCTGGTGCAGAACTCGAGCGACGTGATCTCGATTCTGGCGCCCGACAGCACGATTCGTTTTCTCTCGCCCTCGGCCCGGACGGTGCTCGGCCACGATCCGCGCAAGCTTGTCGGGACGCGGCTGCTCGACCTCCTGCATCCCGAAGACGAACCCGGCGCACGCCAGTTCATGGCCGAACTCGCTTCCGGCGGTCCGTCCGGCTCCCGCGGTTCGTTGGCGCGTGAGTGGCGGCTGGCGCACGCGAATGGCAGCTGGCTCACCGTCGATAACGTGGGCACCAACCTCCTCGACGAACTCACCGTGCAGGGGTTGGTGCTCAATACGCGCGACGTGACCGAGCGACGCATCATGGAAGAACAGTACATGCATCAGGCCTTCCACGATCCGCTCACCGATCTCGCCAATCGTTCGCTGTTCCTGTATCAGGTGGGGCACGCGCTGGCGCGCGGTGTGCGCCACGGCGAGTCGGTCACGGTGCTCTTTCTCGATCTCGACAACTTCAAGAACGTCAACGATTCGCTAGGGCACGCAGCAGGAGACCGGCTGCTGGTGGAGGCCGCACGTCGCTTGTCGGCATGCGTACGTGACAGCGATCTCATTGCGCGACTTGGCGGCGACGAGTTCGCGGTGCTGATCGAAAGCACCGACAGTGTGGACGAGGTGCTCAACATGGCCGAGCGCGTCGTGGCCGCACTTGGTCGCGCGTTCGTGCTCAACGGGAAGGAGGTGTTCGTGAGTGCGTCCATCGGCATCGCCTGCACGGCGCAGGGCGAAACGTCCGACGAACTCGTGCGCAACGCAGACGTGGCCATGTACATCGCCAAAACGCGGGGCAAAGGGCGCTACGTGCTATTTGAGCCAGCAATGCACGCCGCCGCGCTCGAGCGGCTGGATCTTGAAGCCGATCTGCGGCGCGCTACCGAACGCGGGGAGTTCTTCCTCGAGTATCAACCTATCATCGCGCTGGATGGCGGCGAGGTGTGTGGCACGGAAGCACTCGTACGCTGGCGTCGCGCTGGTCGTGGCACGGTGCCACCAATCATGTTTATTCCGGTGGCGGAAGAAACCGGTCTGATTGTGGAGATCGGGCGCTGGGTCTTGCGCGAAGCCTGCCGACAGGGCACTCGCTGGGCGCAGGAACGCGGCGCGCCGGTCCGTGTGACGGTGAATCTCTCGGGACGGCAACTGCAGGATCCGGCGATTGTGGACGATGTGCACAGCGCCTTGCTGGAATCACAGTTCACACCGGCTGATCTGGTGCTGGAGATCACCGAAAGTATCCTCATGCATCATGTGGACGTGTCGCTGCTGCGACTCACGCAGCTCAAGGAATTGGGCGTATCGCTTGCGATCGACGACTTCGGTACCGGATATTCCTCACTCAGTTATCTGCAGCGATACCCCATCGACATTCTCAAGATCGACAAGGCGTTCGTGGACACGATTGACAAAGGCGGAGACGGCGCGGTGTTGGCCAGTGCCATCGTCGCGCTGGGTGAGACGTTGCGTCTCGACACCGTGGCCGAGGGCATCGAGACCGAAGCGCAGCGTGGGATGCTCATGGAACTTGGCTGTGCGTTCGGGCAGGGCTTCCTGTTTGCGCCGCCGCTCAGTGCCGAAGACTTGAGTGTGCTGATGCGCGTGCGCGGCACTCGCGTAAAGGAGACCCTGCGTCGTCGCCATGGCGTCGCGACCGCGGTCTGATCTACCGGCGGACGCGAGCCTTCCCTCGCGTCGCGCCGCGTTTGCGATCGCCGCGCCCGGACTGGCTCCGATGGTCGCCGCCGAGTTGCAGTCGATGGGGATCGTCGTGCACGCCGTCGAACCGGCCGGTGTGGCCTTCGACGCCTCGCCGGAGGAGCTGTTTCGAGTCAATTGCTGGTCGCGCCTGGCCACGCGCATGGTGGTTCGACTCGACCAGTTTGAAGCCCGCGATTTCGCCACGCTCGAAAAGCGTGCGCAACGCGTGCCGTGGCGCGACGTGCTCGCGCCCGGCGTAACGGCCGAGCTGTCCGTCACGTGTCGCAAGTCGCGACTCTATCATTCGGATGCCGTCGCCGAACGTGTGGCGCGTGGCATCGAGCGCGCATTGCCCGGTGTACGCACGGCGGCGGCACGCGGTGATGACGATGATGTTGACGTCGAGGATATGTCGGTGGGGCGCACCCAGCGCATTCTTGTGCGGCTTGATCACGATATGTGCACGGTGTCCGCCGATGCCTCCGGGGCCCTGCTGCATCGACGCGGCTGGCGTCTGAACTCCGGCAAGGCACCGCTGCGTGAAACGCTGGCCGCCGCGCTGCTGGTGGCGTCGGAATGGCCGACCAGCGCGCCGCTCGTGGATCCCATGTGCGGTGCCGGCACCATTGTGATCGAAGCCGCACTGCTCGCGCGCAACATCGCGCCGGGCTTGTCACGCACGTTCGCGTGTGAGTGCTGGCCCGGCGCCGACGTTCGCATTGCGACGGCGGTGCGTGAGGCGGCGCGCGCGGCGGTGCGACCGCTCAACGCGCCGATTGTCGCCGGTGACCGTGACACGGGGGCGATCGAGGCGACACGAACCAACGCCGAGCGTGCTGGTGTCCTGCAGGATCTCACGATCGTGCACCAACCACTGTCTGACATCCGATTATCGTCGTACGGCGGGACCGGCTGGCTGGTGACCAACCCGCCGTACGGCATTCGTACCGGCAATGTGGAGACGCTGCACGCCCTGTGGGGACGTCTGGGGGCGGTGGTGCGCGAGGGCGGTCCGGGGTGGACGCTGGGCGTTGTTGTTCCTGATCAATCGCTGGCCAGCGAGATTCGGCTGCCGCTCGATCGAGTCGTCTCCACTACAACCGGCGGGCGTCAGGTGGTGTTTGCCCGATCGCGTCCGCCACGGTCGAGGAAATCATGAAATCACGCATTGCTCAGTTTTCGTGGCAGCGGGCCACCCTATTGCTTGCCGCTCTGCTTTCGCTGACCGCGGTCCCACGCGCGTACGCGCAGCCGTCGTCGGCCAGCGGCATCGCGCTGCGCAAGGACATCGATGGTTGGCGACGCGCCAACGAACGCGCGGTGCTCGACGAAGCGTTTGCGCTGTTCGCGATGCCGAATCTGGCCAGCGATTCGGTGGCGATTCGGCGTGTTGCCGCGCACTTGATCACATCGTTTTCAGCGCGCGGATTTACCACCGATCTGCTGGAATCGCCGAGTGGGGGTCCGCCGGCGGTGTACGCGGAGCAGCTCGTGCCGGGCGCCACGCGCACGATTGTGCTGTACGCGCACTACGATGGCCAACCGGTCGCGGGTGCCCCGTGGGACGGTGATCCGTTTGTGCCGACGCTGCGCACTGTCCAAAACGGCGTGGCCGGTGAACAGGTCGCGTTGCCGCGGGCGGGTCAGACGATCGATCCCAACTTGCGCATTTATGCACGTTCGGCGAGCGACGATAAGGGTCCGATCATCGCGATGCTGGCCGCATTCGATGCGCTCGCCGCCACGAAGCGAGCGCCGGCCGTCAACATCAAGATCTTGCTTGAAGGGGAGGAAGAAGCGGGCTCGCGTCATCTTGGCGATCTATTGCGCGCGCATCGCGAGCGACTTTCGGCTGACGCGTGGTTCTTCATGGACGGGCCGGTGCACGTGAGTGGCGCACCGCAGATCGTGCTCGGCGTACGCGGCGTGGTCGGGCTGGAGATCACGCTCTACGGCCCCAATCGTCCGCTGCACTCCGGGCACTACGGCAACTGGGCGCCCAATCCGGCCGTTGCGGCGGCCCATCTGGTGGCGTCGATGCGCGACCGCAACGGCAGCATCACGATCAGCGGGTTTCACGATGATGTGCGCGCAGCGACGGTGACTGAACTCACCGCCGCGCGCACACTCTCGACCACGGACGATTCCGTGCGTACGTCGCTTGGACTCACGCGCACGGAGGCCGATGATGCCGCACTCGGCGAGCGCATCATGCAACCCGCGCTCAACGTGCGTGGCATTCGCGCCGGCTCATCGGGCGCCACGGCCACGAACAGTATTCCCACATCCGCCAATATCTCCATCGATTTCCGGCTGGTACCCGATCAGTCGCCGGCGCGACTGCGCGAGGTGGTGACGGCGCACATCCGCGCGCAGGGGTACGAGGTGTTCGGCGATGCGGCGGCGATCGGTACGCGCGGCGATCGTGAACGTGTGGCGCTCGTGCAGTGGGACGAGGGGTACCGCAGTGTACGCACGGCCTTCGAAGATCCAGTGATTGCCGCGTTGCAGCAGGTGATGCGCGATGTGTACGGCCGTGCGCCGCTCATGGCGCCCACGCTGGGGGGATCGTTGCCGCTGTTTCATTTCGCAGATGTGTTTGACGCGCCGCTCGTGACGCTGCCCACGGTGAATGCGGATAACAACCAGCACGCGCCGAATGAAAATTTGCGCGTGGGGAACTTGTGGGACGCGATTGCGCTGGTGGCGGCGCTGGTGAGCGAACTGCCGCGGGTGTGGGACGGGCTGAAGATTGTGCCGTAGGGCGGGTAACTCCCTCGTTACGCACGTCGCCCGTACCGTGGGGATCGCGCCTTCGGTTGACGGTACGAGTTGACGGTTGACAGTAGACGGTGTGCACCGTGAACCGTTCGCTGGGTGAGTTCAAACGGTTGTTGCAACACCCCTTGATGGAGGTGAGCAATGACGAACTTGCAGCAGCAAACGGCGGGTGCTCGCACGCGCGGTGAGCGCCGCCCCTCCGGTCGTCCCGCGGTGGGACGGCGCGCGGATCGAGTGGCCTTTTGGCGGGCGATTGCGCGCGGGCTGTATCCGCAGGCCGCGGTCGCCGGCGCGGGCGTATCGCCTCTGGTGGGCCGACGGTGGTTTCGCCAAGCTGGGGGGATGCCACCGACCCAGTTGGCGCCCTCGGCGCCGCCGCCCTCGGCGCCGGTATCTCGACGTCACCGAGCGCGAACAACTCGCTCTGCTGCGCGCGCAGGGCTGCGGCGTGCGCGCGTGTGCGCGCCAGTTGGGGCGCTCGCCCTCCAAGGTTCTCGCGCGAGTTGCAGCGCAATGCGACGACGCGCCGCTGGGGTCTCGCCTATGTCGCGAGCACCGCGCAATGGCGGGCGGACCGAGCCGCGCGCCGCCCGAAAGTCGCGAAGCTGGCGGCCCACCCGCCGCTCTGCCACTATGTGCAGGAGCGGCTGGCGGGCGTGATCGCGACCCCCAGTGGCACCCGCACGCCGGGACCGACCGTGGTCTGGAAAGGGCACCGGCACGGCCCGCGGCAGCCGCGGCGCTGGGCGCGCGCGTGGAGCCCGGCGCAGATCGCGCAGCGGCTCGTGCTCGACTTTCCCGACGATCCCGCCATGCGCGTGAGCCACGAAGCGATCTATCAGGCCTTGTACATCCAGGGGCGCGGGGCGCTGCGGCGAGAGCTGACCGCCTGCCTGCGGACGGGCCGCGCGCTCCGCGTGCCCGCCGCCCGGACGCGCAGCACGGGCAAGCGCAGGGTGACGCCGGAGGTGATTATCAGCGAGCGGCCGCCGGAGGTGGAGGACCGGGCGGTGCCGGGTCATTGCGAAGGCGATCTCATCGTGGGCTCGGGCAGCTCCGCGATCGGCACGCTCGTCGAACGCACAACGCGCTTCACCCTGCTGCTCCACTTGCCCCGCATGGCCGCCCATGACGCGGGCGCGCGCACCAGCGATACGAAGAACGGACCGGCGCTCGCGGGG
>JBBRFQ010000081.1:0-15132 GCA_038224035.1 Gemmatimonadales bacterium | reverse complement strand
GAGGTTCTTGATCTCCGTACGCGTCCCAAGCGCAACCTGGCCCACGGGACGCGCGGAAATGTTGACGTCGACACGCAGCGACCCTTCTTCCATGCTCGCGTCGCTCACCTCGGTGTACTCAATGATCTGCTTGAGCGCGCGAAGATACAAACCGGCATCAGCCGCCGAACGCAGGTCAGGCTCGCTCACAATTTCGATGAGCGGCGTGCCGGCACGGTTAAGATCGATCGCGGAGAAGCCGGCAAAGCGATCGTGCACCGACTTGCCGGCATCCTCCTCCACGTGCACGCGCGTAATGCCAATCACCTTCTCCGACCCATCCGTATTTGTGCCGATGACAACACGCCCGCCGGTGGCCAGCGGCCGATCGAACTGCGAGATCTGATAACCCTTGGGCAAGTCCGGATAGAAATAATGCTTGCGCGCAAACACCGACACGTCATGCACGGTGCACTCGAGCCCGATCGACGCCCGCGTCGCGAGCAGGATCGCGTGCCGGTTGAGTACCGGCAACGCGCCGGGCAATCCCAGACATACGGCATCGGTATTCGCGTTGGGCGCATCACCAAACTGTGCGCTCGCCGCAGAAAACAGCTTTGTACGCGTCTTGAGCTGACAGTGCACCTCCAGCCCGATCACCATTTCGTAGCCGTCCGTGACATCGACGGCGGCATCCCCCGCGACGTTCGTCCCGCTCGCACTCATGTGTGTGCCTCCGTACCCAACGCGCGCTCGAGCGCATACGCCACGCGGAACATCGTCGCTTCGTCAAAATGCGAGGCGAGCAACTGTCCGCCCACTGGCAAGCCGTCAATGCGGCCGATCGGCTGCGACATCGCCGGCACGCCCGCCAGGTTGGCGGTGGCCGTAAAGATGTCGCTCAGGTACATCTCGTACGGATCTGACCTGGAGCCGGCCACAAACGCCGTCGACGGCGTGGTGGGCGTGAGCAGTACGTGCACACCACCCGCAAACACCTTCGTGAAATCATCAGCGATCAGCTGTCTCACTGCCATCGCGCGCTTATAGTACGCGTCGTAGTAGCCGGCGCTCAGCACATACGTGCCAAGCAAAATGCGCCGAGTGACTTCGGGGCCGAAGCCTTGCGATCGCGTGGCCTCGTACATGCCGCGCAGCCCGTCTCCCTCCACGCGCAAGCCGTACCGCACACCATCAAAGCGCGCCAGATTCGACGACGCCTCCGCGGGCGCCACGATGTAGTACACCGGTATCGCGAGCGACGTGTGCGGCAGCGAGACATCGCGCACTTCGGCGCCAAGCGCACGCAGATGGTCGGCGGATCGATCAAGCAGCGCACACATGCGCGGATCGAGCGACTCGGGGAAGTATTCCACTGGTCTCCCAATCACGACACCAGCCAGTGGTTGGTGACCCGTCGCGCCACGTGCGGCGCGATAGTCCGCGACGGGTACATCCACCGTGGTGCTGTCGAGCGGATCCACTCCCGCAATCACCTGCAGGCCGAGTGCCGCATCATCGACCGTCGTGCCAAATACGCCCACCTGATCGAGCGACGACGCGAACGCCACCAGCCCGTGGCGCGACACGCGCCCGTACGTGGGTTTTACCCCCACGATACCGCAGAATGCCGCCGGCTGTCGCACGGATCCGCCAGTCTCGGAGCCAAGCGCGATGCGCGTGACACCGGCCGCCACCACCGCGGCGGAACCGCCACTCGAGCCGCCTGGAACGCGCGTGTGATCCATTGGGTGCCGCGTCACGCCATACGCACTGTTCTCCGTAGATGATCCCATCGCGAACTCGTCCATGTTCGTCTTCATGGGGATCACCGCACCGGCCGCACGCAGCCGCGCGATGACCGTGGCCTCAAACGGGCTCACGTATCCTTCGAGGATCTTGGAGCCGCAGGTGGTCGGCATCGTGCGCGTGGCGATGTTGTCCTTGACGGCAACAGCAACGCCGGCCAGCCGCTGCTCAGGGTCCAGCGTCAGCGCGGCGACGCCAGCACGCGCGCCTTCCGCATCGCTCCAGAGTACGGCGTTCAATCCACCTGGTCCGGCGTTGGCAGACTCCATCGCCGCCAGCGACGCGTCGAGTGCCGCGTCGCGCGGTAACCGTCCGGACGCAATATCAGCCGCAACATCCGCGGCGGAGCGGGAGAGCAACAGCGAATCACTCATTCGTCGCCTTCATCATCTGGACTCTCTGCGGTTCCGTGCGTTGCCAACCGCGGCACCAGAAAGAAGCCGTCCCGCATGCTCGGCGCGAAGTCTTCGCGCGCGCGATGCAGCACGATGGGATTGGGCACATCGTCGCGCATGCGCATACCGTGCGTAGCGTCCGGATCGAGCGACGCCCCACCGATATCCACCTGCTGCAGCACGTCCATGTGCTCGAGAATACCGTTCAGCTCACCCACAAGCGACTGCACCCGATCGTCGGCGAGTCCCAGCCGAGCGAGTGCGGCCACATGTCGAACATCCTGTTCCGAAACGGCCACGTTACTCCCATCCCCGTTCAAGTTTGGCCTGTGCAATCACGAGCGTCTTGCGACCGATCTCTTCGTCATCGAAATCAATGCGCACCTTGGCATCCCGGCCGCTGCCGGTAAACTCAGCGATCGTGCCGGCGCCGAACTTGGCGTGCTTGACACGCTCGCCAATGCGCAGCTCGGGCGCGTCCTGCGATTCATCTTCAGGCGCGTGGGCATCGGCGTCGCCACGTCCCGACCACGACGACGGCTCGACACGTCGTCCGCTGGAGCGACCGGCGTCGAGCCGGCTCTTGCCTTCGAAGGCATTGCTTCCGAATCCGACGCTGCCGTACGGACCGGGGGCCGAGCGTCGGCGCGAGTCGCCATCGCCTCGCGGTTGGTCGCGCCAGCCGCTGTTGCGGCGACCACCGAAGGGCGCATCGTCCGCATCGTCAAATGCCGAGCGACCGCGTCCTTCCATCATCACGCGTTTGGTATCCGCACGCTTCACGAGGCCCGGCGTGATTTCACGCAGGAAGCGCGACGGTACACAGGCCATGAACTCGCCATTGCGCCGGCGCTGCTCCGCATGTGTGAGGTACAATGTGCGCTCAGCGCGGGTGACGCCCACGTAAAACAGACGTCGTTCCTCTTCGAGCTGCGCTGGATCTTCCGCCGCGCGCGCGAGCGGGAACAGGCCGTCCTCAAGCCCCGTCACGAACACCAGCGGAAACTCCAATCCCTTGGCGTTGTGCATGGTCATCATGGTCACGGCATCGGCGGTGGGATCCAGCGCGTCGGTGCCCGCCACCAGTGTCGCCTGCTGCAGGAAGTGGTCGAGGGGGGTGAGCCCCACTTCACCGCCCTCATCCGCCACCACTTCAGCCGCACCGGCAATGAGCTCGCGCACGTTCTCGATGCGCTCGAGCCCCTCCTGCCCCTCGGCACGCAGATGATCCTCGTAGCGAATGGCCACCACGAGGTCACGCAGCAACTCATCCACCGACGCCTCAACGGCCTTCTCGCGGAACTGCTGAATCAACCCGAGAAAATCGCCCAGTGACGTGCGGGCGGCGCCGCGCAAACCGGCCACGATATCCGGCCGCGACGCGGCCTCGAACATGGGGATCCGCGCCTGCTGCGCGCCCTCCGCGAGCAATGCGATCGTGGTGTCGCCCAGTCCGCGCCTCGGTACCGACACGGCGCGCCGAAACGCCTCGTCATCATTGGGATTCGCGACAAGCTTGAGATACGCCATGAGGTCGCGGATTTCACGGCGGTCGTAGAAGCGCACCGCACCAACGAGACGATAGGGAATGCTGCGCCGACGGAACGCGTCTTCAAACGCGCGGCTCTGCGCATTCGTGCGATACAGAATCGCGCACTCTCGGCGTCCCATGCCACCCCGCGTCGTGCGATCGACAATCGTGTCGGCCACAAAGTCGGCTTCATCCCGCTCGTCGAGCGCGCCGACACGCATCACCGTTTCCCCCGCGGGCCGCGTCGCGCGCAGTGTCTTGCCGCGACGGGTGGTGTTGCCGGCGATGACCGAGTTCGCAACATCGAGAATCTGCGGCGTGCTTCGGTAGTTCTCTTCGAGGCGCACGATGCCCGCGCCGGGAAAATCGCGTTCGAAGTCGAGAATATTCCGGATATCCGCACCGCGCCAGCCGTAAATGGACTGATCGTCGTCACCCACCACCAGCACGTTGCCGTGCGCCGCGCCGATCAGCTGGATGAATCGATACTGCGCACGATTCGTGTCCTGATACTCATCCACGAGGATGTAGCGAAAGCGCTGCTGCAAGTCATCGCGCAATGCCTCGTGCTGCTCCAGCGCGCGCACGGGCAACACGAGCAAATCGTCGAAGCTCACCGCATTCGCGCGCTGCAGCGCATCGTCAAGATCCACGTAAACGCCGGCCACGGCCTGCGTGAACGGGTCTCGGGCCAACGTACCGTACTCGGTTGCCGACACCAACGCGTTCTTGGCGTCCGAGATCGCGCCGAGTATCGCCTTGGGTGCGAACAGCTTCGGATCAATGCGCCGGCGTTCCATCACCCGTTTGGCAAGCGAGATGGAATCATCTTCGTCGTAGATCGTGAACGCCGCGGTACGCCCCACCAGCGGCGCGATGCGTCGCAACAACCGCGCGCCGATACTGTGAAACGTTCCGCTCCACATCCCGCGCGGTTCTTCGCCCAGCTGTCGAGCGATGCGCTCGCGCATTTCGCCGGCGGCTTTGTTGGTAAACGTGACCGACAGAATCGCCGGCGCAGGTACACCGCGTTCGGCAATCAGGCGCACAATACGAGTGGTGAGCACGCGCGTCTTGCCGGAGCCAGCGCCGGCCAGCACGAGCAGCGGCCCCTCGTTATGCAGGACGGCTTCGCGCTGCGCGGGATTCAGCCCGGTGAGCGTGCGGGAGAGATCAACCGCCGGCGCGGCAGGTGGCTGATCGAACAGGGAACCAGTCCAGACAGAGGTCATGCGTTCAAGATAACGTCGAACGTCGCGCCCCGGTCGGTGTCGACCAACAACAGTTTGCCCCCGTGATTCTCCTCAACGATGCGCCGTGCCAGCGACAAACCGATCCCCCACCCACGTTCCTTGGTGGTGAAGCCGGCATCGAAGATCTTCTTGCGCATGCTGCGCGGAACGCCCGGGCCGTCGTCGGACACACGCACGCGCGCACCTCCTTCGGCCACCGGCTCGGCGCTCAGCACCACGTTGCCATCACGACCGCCCAACGCGTCGATGGCATTTTTCACCAGCACCTCCAGCACCCACTCCAGCAACACGCCATCAGCAGCGACGAGGAGCGGTTCATCCGGCAGTTCGGCGCACACGGTGACCTTTCGCGCGAGCGTGGGCACGCGAGCCGCGAAGTACGTCGCCATGCGCTCGACCATCTGCCCGAGATCCACCTCGTCGCGGCGCGGCGGACGGCCGATGCGCTCAAAGCGGTGCGCCACGCGATCGAGACGCGTGAGGTCCTGCTGCATCTGCGACACGGCGCGGGCGAGCGAGGGGTTCTCAGCGCCTTGATCTTCAAGCAGCTCGAGCCACCCGCCGAGCGAGGAGAGCGGCGTGCCCAACTGATGCGCCGATTCGCGGGCCATGCCGGCCCACACCTTTTCGCGCTCCGCCCGGCCACGCTCTCGCAGTCCCCACAAACCCACCAGCAGCAGCAGCCCCAGCGCGCCCGATTGCAACAAAGGAATGGTACTCAGGCCACGCACCAGGCGACTGTCGCCATAGTGAATGGAGCCGGCGCCCGGTGCGTCGATGGGCACGTTCTGGCGATCGAGCTTGTCGACATACGCGCGCAACTCGGCCGTGTCGCGCAGGGACGGAAGGTTCGCCGTGTCTGCGATGGTTCCGTCGGGTGCGACGAGCACCTGCGGCACACCGGAGTTGCGCAGCTGCTGCACGAGCGCAAGCAGTTCGAGTTGCGATCCAGCATCGCTGCTGGTGTCGGCCAGCGCCGTGTAAATGCGCGATGCCATGCGACCCTGCAGCTCCGCGGCGCGGCGCAACTCCGTCACCACCGACTTGGTGTACACGACGTACCACGCCAAGAGCGACGCTACGGCAAGCGCCACAAGCACGAACGGCGGCGCGCGACGAGGCATCTCAGTTCAGCGTGTCGCGCCCCAGATACCGCCGCAGCGCAGCGGGCACAGCGACCGAACCATCAGGCTGCTGATGATGCTCGAGCAGCGCGGCGATGATGCGCGAAAACGCCAGCGCCGAGCCGTTGAGGGTGTGCACAAACTTTGGCTTCTCACCCGGCGCACTGCGATAACGGATGTTGGCGCGCCGCGCCTGAAAATCCGTGAACACCGAGCACGACGAGACTTCAAGCCACTTGCCCACACCCGGCGAGAACACTTCGAGATCGTACGTCATGGCGCTCGAAAACCCGGTGTCGCCAGCGGCCAACTGCAGGACCCGGTACGGCAGCTCAAGACGCTGCAGCATGGTTTCCGCATGGCTCGTCAGCAACTCCAGCTCCTGCCGTGAGTTCTCCGGCGTCGCGTAGCGCACCAGCTCGACTTTGTCGAACTCGTGCACACGCAGCAGGCCACGCGTGTCCTTGCCCGCGGAACCCGCCTCACGGCGGAAACAGGCACTGAACGCCACAAAACTGCGCGGCATATCGTGCGCGTCGAGAATCTCGTCGCGGTACAGATTCGTGATCGGGACCTCAGCCGTCGGAATCAGAAAGAGATCATCGTTGGCGACGGCGTACATGTCGTCTTCGAACTTCGGCAACTGGCCCGTACCCGTCATGGTGTCGCGATTGACGACCAGAGGGACCCACAACTCTTCGTAGCCATGCTCGTCCACGTGCACGTCCAGCATGAAGTTCATGAGTGCGCGAACCAGGCGTGCGCCGACCCCGCGGTACACAATGAATCCGCTGCCTGAAATCTTGGCGCCGCGCGGAAGATCCAGAATGCCAAGCCGCTCGCCAACCTCCCAGTGCGGCGCGATACCCGCGTCGCCTTCGCGCGTGGTGCCCCACGTGCGGATGACGCGGTTTGCGTCCTCGCCACCTTCGGCGACTTCGTCGAGCGTGAGATTGGGGAGTTCAAGCAGGATCTGCTGCATCTCGCTGTCGAGTGCCGAGCGCCGCGCTTCCAGCTCCGTGAGTTGTTCACCAAGCGCGCGCGACTCTGCCATCAGCGCATCAGCGTTCTCGCCGGACCGCCGGAGTTGCGCCACCTCCTGCGAGAGTTTGTTGCGATGCGCCTGCGCCTCTTCGGCGTGTCGGATGGCGTCTCGCCGTTCCTTTTCGAGCGATTCGGCGCGATCCAGCAGCGGGCCCAGCTCATCGAGTTTGCCACGGCGTCGCATCCCCTCGCGGAGATGGTCCATCTGATCGCGGAGGAGACGAATATCGTGCATGGGAAGGTCAGTTTCGCGGTAAGCCCAGAGTCAAATCACGGTAGCCGCAATTACGGTTCAGGATCAAGCGCACGAAAACGCGTTTGGTGCTCGTGTTCACTTCATCAACCACGAGCTTGCCGTACAGCGGATCCCGGTTGACGCACGTTCCGGACTGCAGCTGCACCAGCCACGTCTCACCAACCCTCGTGGTGACCGCGGAATCGGCCACAAAACCGCCCGTTGGCGCGCGCGCGAGATCATCGAAGTCGGCGACGGAACGCCCCAGTCCGACAGAAATGGCGCCGCCCGGCGGACTCAGCAACGAGAGCACAGGCAGCAGCCGGATTTGGCCACCGGCATCAACGTCCACCGCGATCTGGAAATTCACCTGCCCCGTGCTCGTGACCTCGGGACGCACAGCACGCAGATTCAGAAGATCAATGGCCGACGGCGCCACGGTGCCGGTAGAGAAGGACGCGAGCGAAATGCCGGTGGTGACGTTCGGTACGGTTGCCGAGGCGCGGAACGGGTCGTCATCACTACAGGCAGAGACGGTCATGAGACAGAGCACCCCAACCATCGCACGCCACGATTCGGTAATCTTGAGCAGCAGGGGACGCCTCTGGAAGCTTCGAGAAAGACAACACGGACAGACCCGGTAGCTTACCGAGCAAACGGAGTCCGAGCAAGCGTTGCCTGCTCGTCGGAGCCATCGACTCAGCGCTATGTCTTGACGCCTTACCCGTACAATCACTAGCCTGACCACACGGTGCTGTCGCAGAAATGACGATCGCCGCGTGTCGGGCCTCGTCTTTTCCCCGAGCAGGAGTTCGTCTGTATGGCCACGATTCGCGATCTGGTGAGTGCCCTTCGGCGCCGAGACGGCGTCGACGCGGTCGTTGTGCTCGGACGCGACGGGTTGCTGATTGACGGCGCGGTCGAAGCGGGGCTCGACGCCGACGGCCTGGCTGCACATGTCCCGCCGCTCGTCGGAGCGGCGACCGAGCTTGCCAGCGCGCTGGGACGCGGCGCCTTCGGCTTGTCCGTGCTGGAGTATGAGCACGGGCTTGCGGTCGTCGCGGCCGTGTCGGCTGATGCGTTTCTTCTCGTCCTTGTGCGGCGTGAGGCCAATCTCGCCCAGCTGCTCTTCGATCTGCGACGGCACCGTCCGCAGATTGCGGCGCTCATCTGAAACGGGCGAGCCGATCGTGCAACCTCCCAGTCCCGTGCTGGTCGTCGACGACGAACCGCACATCGGCCGCATTATCAAGACGCGTCTCGAACAAGGGCCGTTCAGTGTCACGCTTGCGGAGACCGGACCAGCCGCACTCGAGGCGCTGGCGCAACAGCCCGACATGCGACTGCTCATTCTGGACCTCATGCTGCCGGGTATGAGCGGCATCGATGTCCTCCGCACGGTGCGACGCGATCCCCGTTGGGCACATCTTCCGTGTCTGATTCTCACGGCAGCGGGTCAGGATGCCCAGTACCGCGAAGCCGACGCCCTCGGCGTCGCGGAGTTCATGACCAAGCCCTTCAGCCCACGCCGGTTGTACGCCCGCGCCGTCGCCCTCACCGGCGTCGACGATTCCGAAGTGCGCGGCGATGCGGAGAACGCCTCGTGAGTCGTTGGTGCGTCATACTCGCCGGAGGCGTGGGGTCGCGGTTCTGGCCGCTCAGTACACCAACACGGCCCAAGCAGTTGTTGCCGCTGGTCTCCTCGTCGTCCATGCTGTCCGACAGCTTGTCGCGCCTCGCCCCACTCGCCGGACCCGAGCGCACGTTGATTCTCACGAACGCGTCACTGGCCGAGGCGGTGCGGGACACGGCGCCGGAAGTGCCGCGCGACAACGTCATTCCTGAGCCACGTCCCGCAGGCACCTGCGCGGCCCTCGCCTGGGCGGCGTCCGAGATCGCCAAACGTGATGGACGCGACGCCGTCATGCTCTGTGTGCACGCCGACTGGGCCATTGGTGATGTCCCGGCCTTTCAATCCACCCTCGCGTTTGCAGCGGATGTGGCGGCGGAGCGTCACGCGTTGGTGACCGTGGGCATTGTACCAACTCGCGGCGATCCGGGTTTCGGCTATATCCAGCCCGGGGTGCAGGTTGCCGAGCGCGTTCATCGCGTGGAGCGGTTTGTCGAGAAACCCAGCCGCGAGCGAGCGGCCGCCATGGTGGCCGACGGTTATTTGTGGAACTCCGGCATCTTCGCGTGGCGCGTGGGCGATCTGCTCGATGAAATCTCGGCGCTCACCCCCGAAGTCGCGCCCGCGCTGGCTGCCCACGCGTACGACCGCGAAGCGTTCTTTGCCGAGGTGCAGTCGGTGGCGATCGATGTGGGCGTGCTCGAGCGCAGTGCGCGCGTGCTCGTGGTGCCAGGCTCGTTCGGTTGGGACGATGTCGGCACGTGGGCCGCGTTGCACCGCGTCCGCACGCACGACGCCGATCATAATGCGGTCTCGGGTCGTGTGCACGCACTGCGCGCGCGTGGCAATGTGGTGCACACCGAGGGCGCGCCGGTTGTTTTGTACGGCGTGGAAGATCTGGTGGTCGTGGTGCGTGACAGTGTGGTGCTCGTGACCACACGTGAACAGGCGGCCGACCTCAAATCACTGCTCGATTCCCTGCCCCCAGACCTTCGGGAGCTCTGAACACGGATGGCCCGTCGCACTCCGCTGGTTTGCTACGACGATGTGCGCGCGCGCCTCTTTGAGCCCTTCGCACTGACGCGTCCGTGGAGCGAAATGCGGGTCGGTGCGCTGCTGGTGCGGGAGCGATGGGCCATGGCCACAGGGGCCCAGGCGCGTGGCTTCATGGCGGGCCCGCATATGCAGTCCTTCCGCGAGGCCGCGGCACCCCGAGCGGCACACGGGGTGTTGCGCGCCGGTACACTCGTCGCGAACAGTCGCTGCGCGGTGTCACTCGACGCCTGTCCCGAAGAGACGCGCGTGTATCGCTGTGACGGACGGGTGGCCGCCGTGCGGCTGTCGCGCGACGAGCCCGCGGCGCACTTTGCCGACGGCACGCTGACCCTCGAGCGCATCGCGCGTGAACATCACCCACGGGTGCGCGGTCTCGTCGCAGGCGGCACGTGGTGCGACGAAGTGTGGGATGTGATTCGAATGCTCGCCGCGCAGCTCGCCGATGATATCCCGCGACTCGCGCACGCGTGGCACTGCGCGGCCGCGGACGCAGATCGCCGCGTGACGACGTCCATCATCGGCGGACATCCGCTCTGGCTTGAAGGCGATGCGCACGTTGAACCGCACACCGTGTTTGACACCACCGCAGGCCCGGTCCTGCTGCGTGCGGGATCCGTGGTGCACGCGTTCACGCGCATCACGGGACCGTGCGTGGTAGGACACGGGACGATCGTGAGCGGCGGCCGCATCGCGACGAGTTCATTGGGTGATCACTGCAAAGTGAACGGCGAGCTCAGCAGCACCGTGTTCGTTGGTCATGCCAACAAGGGACACGATGGTTTTGTCGGCCACTCAATACTCGGTCGATGGGTAAACCTCGGTGCGGGCACCACGACGAGTAATCTCAAGAACACCTACGGCAACGTGGCATTGTGGACGCCGGACGGCGTGCGTGATACCGGCCTGCAATTCCTCGGCACACTCTTCGGCGACCACGTGAAGACCGGCATCGGACTGCGACTCACCACCGGTTGCGTGCTCGGGGCGGGCGCGAATGTGATGGACCGCATGCCACCGAAATCCGTGGAGCCGTTCGCGTGGGGCAGCGGTGCGCCATATGCGACGTACGATGCGGACAAGTTCCTCGACACGGCACAGCGCGTGATGTCGAGACGCGGCATCGCGCTCGACGACGTGATGTCACAACACCTCCGCGCGGCGCACGCGCGGCGCTGGACACTCGGCTGACCGTGCGATGCGTGTGAGTGTGCTCGGCTCCGGAAGCCGAGGCAACGCCATCCTGGTCGACGCCGGCGATACACGCATTCTTGTCGATGTCGGTTTCGGGCCACGCACGCTGGCGCTGCGACTGGCGGCCGTCGGCTGCGCACCCGAATCCATTGCCGGCGTCGTCCTCACACACGAGCACGTGGATCACGCACAGGGCGCTCTGCAGGCGTGCGCGAAGTGGGGGTGGCCGATCTACGCCACGGCCGGCACGCTGGCGCAGCTGCCCGCGCCGTTGGTACCGGTGCGCACCGTGACGCATGGGCAGCGCTGGTCCATCGGCGATCTCCACGGCGAGTCTGTCTCCGTGCCGCACGACGCGACCGACTGCGCCGCGTTTGTGTTCGAGCACCGTGGCTCGGGGCAGCGGCTGGGCATCGCGCTTGATCTCGGGCATGTCCCTCACTCGCTGGTGCAGCTCTTTCAGCGCCTGGACATGATGGTGGTCGAGGCGAACCACGACAAAGCGCAGCTCATGGCCGGTCCGTACCCGTGGGTCCTGAAGCAGCGCATTGCGAGTGCCACGGGACATCTGGGCAATCATGAAACCGCTGCGTTGGTCAGCGCCTGCGCGCATCGCGGGCTCGGCGCGGTGATCCTCGCGCACTTGAGCGAAACCAACAACTCGCCGGAGTTAGCCGTAGGGACCGTGCAGGCGGTTCTCCGTCGCCACGGCCGAACCGGTGCCCCTGCCGTCGACCGTGTCCGAGCGGCCTCGCAGCGCGCCGCGCTCGGACCCATTTCGGCCTCCGGAGCGCACTCCTGCCGAGAACGGCAGCTGGATCTGGCACTCTGAGTGCGGCCCCGTCGGCGCGTTGGTCGTCACGCCGACATCGCACGTGTTGATTCGGAAGGCGCGCTGTGGACCAAGCCCACGTGCAGCGACTAGAATTCATACTTTGTTCATGTCATTTCTTTAGGAGTGCTCTGCATGATCGACCCTAGTGGCGTCACCGTTCCACCGCGCCGATCCCGACGAGCGGTGGGCGCACCCGCCGTTTCGTCGCTGAGTGGCGCCAACGGCGGCCCCCCTGCGATCGACCACTCGACACCGCCGTTCTCAGAGAGCTGGCGTCAGGATGCGCCCGCGTCGATCGTGGTCCTGCTCGTGGCGCTGCCGCTCTGCCTTGGCATCGCGCTCGCCTCGGGCGCCCCACTTTCGTCCGGGCTGTTGGCCGGCGTGATCGGCGGCGTGCTCGTGGGACTGCTTTCCAGTTCGCAGCTCATGGTCAGCGGACCGGCGGCCGGATTGACGGCGATTGTGCTGGCCGGCATCACGGCGCTCGGCTCCTTTCCGGCGTTTTTGACCGCCGTGATCATTGGCGGTGTGCTGCAGATCGGACTCAGCATCCTTCGCGCCGGCGTCATCGGGTACTACTTCCCGTCCGCCGTGATTCGTGGCATGCTGGCGGGCATTGGAGTGATTCTGATTTTAAAGCAGTTGCCGCACGCGGTTGGCTACGACGCGGACTTCGAGGGTGACGAGGCATTTCTTCAGCCCGATGGCTCGAACAGCCTGAGTGCGCTCCAGTCTGCATTCGAGCAGATTCAGCCCGGTGCGGCGCTGATCTGTCTGGTGTCGCTGATCGTCCTGATCGTGTGGGCCAAAGTTCCCGCGCTGAAGAAAATCAAGCTGCTGCCCGGTCCGCTGGTGGTGGTGCTGGCGGCAATTGGGCTCAATGTGCTCTTCGGCTCCATCGCGCCGGAGTGGGCGCTGGGCGCAACGCATCTCGTGCAACTGCCGATTCCCGAAACGGCCCGTGACCTGCTCGGCTTCTTTATCTTCCCCGACTTCACCGCCCTGGCGCGGCCGGAGACATGGCGAGTCGGCGTCACGATTGCGATTGTGGCGAGCCTGGAATCGCTGCTCAGCCTCGAAGCCACCGATAAACTGGATCCGTACAAGCGCGAGTCTGACACGAATCGCGAACTGCTTGCGCAGGGCATCGGCAATACGCTCGCCGGATTTATCGGCGCGATTCCGATTACCGGCGTGATTGTGCGCTCGGCGGCGAACGTTGGCGCCGGTGGACGCACACGCTGGTCAGGCATCATGCACGGTATTCTGTTGCTCCTGGCGGTCGTCTCCATTCCGTCGCTGCTGAACTACATCCCGCTCGCCGCGCTGGCCGCGATCCTGCTGTACACGGGCTACAAGCTCGCCGCGCCGGCCCTCTGGAAAGCATCGTACCAGCAAGGGATGCAGCAGTTCATCCCCTTCGCGGTGACGGTGATTGCGATCGTCTTTACGGATTTGCTGGTCGGTATCGCGGTGGGCATGCTGGTGGGTTTGTCCTTCATCCTGACGGAGTATTTGCGCCAGCCCGCCCTGAATCGCGTCAGCTCGCCTGACGCGGTGCTGCAGCGCTTTCAGTTGCCGGATCAGGCCACGTTCCTGAGCAAGGCCAACATCGAGCAAACCCTTGATGCGCTGCCTCCCGGCTCACGCATCGAGATCGACGGCCGCAATACCAAGCGCTTTGATCACGACGTGCTCGAGATTCTTCACGACTTCAAGACCACCGCGGAGCTTCGTGAAATCGACTATCGACTCGTTGGTGTTCCAGCATTGACGGGCCCCTCTTCCTCCGGACACTAGCCATGGAGCAGTTCCTCCACCTCTTCGAGAACAACCGAAAGTGGGCCGACGCGATGCGTGCGACGGACCCTGAATATTTCGATCGGCGGTCGGCCAGACAGGAGCCGCATTTTCTGTTCATCGGGGGACATGATTCCCGTATTCCGAGCGAATCCATCACGGGCACGTTGCCTGGCGAAGTGCTCATGCACCGCAACATCGCGAATCAGGTGCATCCCAGTGACTTCAACACGCTCTCCGTCATCGAGTACGCCGTAGAAGTGCTCGACGTCAAGCATATCGCCATCAGCGGCCACTATGGTTGCGGTGGCGTCAAGGCGGCGATGGGACCAATGGGACATGGCATCATCGATCATTGGCTGCACGTGGTGCGTGAACTCAAGCTGCGCCACGCAGATGAGTTGGCACAGCTGCCCGACGATCAGTCGCGCGAAGATCGCCTCGTTGAGCTGAACGTGGTCAAGCAGGTGTTCCAGTTGGCGCGCACGCCGATCATTCAGCGTGCATGGTCACGCGGCAAGCGGCCGATTCTGCACGGCATGGTGTACGATGCCCACGACGGTCTGTTGCGTCCGCTGATCTCCGGGCTGATGGATTCGGAGACTGTTGCCACGGCGCATGCCATGCCGGTACGCAGCTACGTCAGCGAGATTCATCACGACGCGGTAACGGCGTAAAGCAACAGCAGCGCGTTTCTGTGATTCGTGGCCATGAAACAACAATGGGCGCCTCTCACGAGGCGCCCATTGCGTTTCCAGCCGCGCGAGGTGCGCTTAGTACATACCGCCCATGCCACCGCCGCCATGACCACCAGCCGGCGCCGCCGGCTTGTCGTCACGACGCTCAACGATGAGCGCTTCGGTCGTCAGCAGCAGCGACGCGATCGAGGCCGCGTTCTGCAGCGCAGTACGCGTGACCTTGGTCGGATCGATGACGCCGGCCTGCACGAGGTCTTCGTACGTGTCGGTCAGCGCGTTGTAGCCGAAATTCTGCTCCTTCGCCTGACGCACCTTCTCGACGACGATCGAACCTTCACCACCCGCATTCTGCACGATCATGCGGAGCGGCTCTTCGATGGCGCGCTTGATGATCTCGACGCCGATCTGCTCGTCACGGTCGGTCAGGTTCACGTTCTTCAGCGCAACCTGCGCGCGGATGAGCGCAATGCCACCGCCGGGGACGATGCCTTCTTCGACGGCTGCGCGCGTGGCGTGCAGTGCGTCTTCGACACGGGCCTTCTTTTCCTTCAT
>JBBRFQ010000080.1:0-15155 GCA_038224035.1 Gemmatimonadales bacterium | reverse complement strand
GCGATCGACTGCGGCACCGCATCGCCCTCCCTGAGCCCATCGCCGATCATCACAGCTGACTCGAGCCTGCTCGCGCTGTACGCCCGCGGCGAAGCCTATCCGGAGTTTCTCGAGAACACGCGACGCCGACGGGAGGGATGGCACGGAATCAACGACAGTGTGCGCATTGCTGACTCGTCGCTGGTGCGTGCGCGCGCGACGGGCGGAAACTTCAAGCTGCTGGTCGTCGCGATCGATGCGTGCGGCGATTCCATGCAGCAGGTGCCCTACGTGGCGCGGCTCGCGGAGCTGGTGCCGGGATTGGCGCTGCGGATCGTGCCGCCGGCGGTTGGCGCGGCGGCGCAACAGTCGCACCGATCGCTCGACGGACGCACCGCGACCCCGACCTTCATTCTGCTCGACGAGCAGGGGCGGGACGTGGGGTGCATCGTGGAATACCCGCGCGCACTTCGTGGCTGGACGCACGCGCGGCGCGATACGATGCCGAGCGGGCCGCTGCACGAGTATACCGCCGCCTGGTACAAGACAGATCGTGGCGCAAGCATCGTACACGAGGTGGTCGAGTTGATGGAGCAGGCGCGAGCCGGCAGTGCGGTGTGTGAGCGAGGCGAGGCGAAGTCGGCCGAAGCGCTTTAGCACGGAGCGGCGGAGTTTTGGTGTCGCTCGGCGCGGGCGAGTGCGCCACTGTGCGTGCGAGCCTCGGGCACGCCGCGCTGAGGTCACCGCCCTCACCGCGACCTCGTATGAGCCCCAGACAGTCAGCACCCATACCGGAACGTCCGCTTCGACGCGCCCCCACCGTGGACTGCGCATTCAGCGCCACCGCTGGCCGCACCAGCCCTCGCCCGCTAAGTATTCGAGAGATGCAGAGCTCGGACAGGCCGCGAGAGCGGCTCCGGGCACTCGGGGCGCAGGCCCTCAGCACGACCGAACTGGTTGCGTTGCTGCTCGGTACCGGCGGCGTGGCAGGCTCGGCGTTGGAATGTGCGCGACAAGTACTGGCGAGCTGTGACGGGTCTCTGGGTCGACTGGCGGCTGGCTCGGTGGGATCCCTCACCCGCGTGCCGGGTGTTGGTACAGCACGGGCAGTCGCGGTGCATGCGGCCTTGGAACTTGGGCGTCGTATGGCCTCGGAAGCTCGGGAAGCGGGCGCACCGGTGCGCTCGCCGCGTGACGTGGCGGCGGTCTTCGCTCCGCGTCTGCAGGATCTACCGGTCGAGGAGTTTCACGTGGCCATTCTCGATGCACAGCACCGGCTTGAACGCGACGTGCTGATCACGCGCGGACTGCTCAGCTCGTCGCTCGTGCACCCGCGCGAGGTGTTTCGCGAGGCGATTGCGGAGCGGGCGGCCGCGGTCGTGCTGGTGCACAATCATCCCAGCGGCGATCCGACGCCCTCTCCGGAAGATCGTGCGGTCACGCAGCAACTGGTCGCGGCCGGACGGTTGCTTGACATTCCCGTACACGACCACGTCATCATCGGACGCGGACGGTACATGAGTTTCGCGGAATCAGGATTGCTGTGAGCCCGATTACCACCCCAGCAGTCTCACCCGAACCACCAGGCGTCGCGGTCACCGGTCTCAACGGTTCCGAGGCCGCGGCTCGTGCAAGCGGCACCGTGTCAGCGCCGCGGTTGCATGATGTCATTCCCGGATTCGTGCCGCGTGTCGATGGTGACTACGATCGGCTGGACACCGACTTGTTGATTCGTGCCTACAAGTTCACGGAGCGTGCGCACGCCGGTCAGGTCCGGCACTCCGGGGAACCCTACGTCACGCACTGCGTCGAGGTCGCGCGCATTCTGGCCGATCTTCAGCTCGACTCGGCCACGGTGGCGTGTGGCCTGCTGCACGATGTCGTGGAGGACACCGACATCACCGTGGCCGACATCGAGGTCGAGTTTGGCCCCGAGGTGTCGCGCATTGTCGACGGGCTCACCAAGATTGCCAACCTGCCGCTCACGTCGCGCGAAGACCGACAGGTTGAGAACTATCGCAAGCTACTGCTGTCGATCGCGAAGGATGCGCGTGTCATCCTGATCAAGCTGGCCGATCGGCTGCACAACATGCGCACGCTCGATTGGCTCTCGCCGGAGAAACGGCGGCGCATCGCACAGGAAACGCGCGACTTGTACGCCCCGCTCGCACACCGGTTCGGCATGGCCAAGGTGCGATGGGAGCTCGAGGATCTGTCGTTCAAGCACGTTGAGCCCGAGGCGTATCGCTCGCTGGCGAAGCTCGTCGCGGCCAAACGCGGGGAGCGTGAATCGTTGATCGCGCAGATGAGCGAGCCGTTGCTGCGGCGACTCACCGAAGCCGGCATCGTAGACGTGGACGTAGGCGGCCGACCCAAGCATCTGTGGTCGATCTACAAAAAAATGCAGCAGCGTGACCGCCCCTACGAAGACATTTACGATCTGCTCGCGATTCGTGTCATCGTGCCCAACGTGCTCGAGTGTTATCACGCACTCGGCGTGATTCATGACGGGTGGACGCCGGTGCAGGAGCGCATCAAGGATTACATCGCGCAGCCCAAGTCCAACGGCTACCAGTCGCTGCACACCACGGTGTTCGGTCCCGGCCGCCAATTGTTCGAAATCCAGATCCGCACGCGCGACATGCATCGCACGGCCGAATACGGCATCGCCGCGCATTGGCTGTACAAGGAGCATGAGCAGCCGAGCGGCACCGACGATCTCGATCGTCATCTGGCGTGGTTCCGGCAGGTGCTCGAACTGCAGATGGACGCCGAGACGCCGGGCGAGTTCCTCGAGTTCCTCAAGCTCGATTTGTATCAGGACGAGATCTTTGTGTTCACACCAACGGGCGATGTAATTCAGTTGCCCAAGGGCGCCACGCCGCTCGACTTTGCGTACGCCGTGCACACGCAGGTTGGTTCGCACTGCGCCGGCGCGAAGGTGAACGGCCGCATTGCGCCGCTGTCGCGTGAGCTCAAAAACTCGGAGACGGTGGAGATTCTCACCAATCCCAACGCGCGTCCGAGTCGCGATTGGCTCTCGCATGTGCGCACGGGTCGCGCCCGTCACAAGATCCGTCAGTGGCTGCGACACGAAGAGCAGACGTCGGCCGTGCGGTTGGGCCGCGACATTCTCGATCGTGAGCTCAAGCGTCGCAAGCTGCCCAAAGTGGATGACGCCGGGTTGGTGCCCGTGGCCCGAGTGCTCAAGCTCAAGGATCCATCGCATGTGATCGCCTCGATCGGACAGGGCGACGTGCACGTGATGCAAGTGCTCAAGGTGCTGCATCCGCAGCTCGAGACGGCGGCGGAGCCGGTCGAGAAAACCGGCACGATCGAACGGCTGGTGGACCGCGTCCGTGGTACGTCGCGCGGCGTGCGCATTCAAGGCGCCGACGGGCTGCTCGTGCGCTACGCGCAGTGCTGCCAACCGGTGCCGGGCGACAAGGTGGTGGGATATGTCACGCGGGGACGCGGCGTGAGCATTCACCGCGGCGACTGTCCAAATCTCCTGACGCTCGTGAACGAGCCCGAACGGCGTCTGGAAATCGACTGGCAGGAAGTGGCAGGCGAGCGGTTTGTGGTGCGGCTCGTCCTCGAGGGCACCGACCGCCGCGGGCTGTACGCCGATGTCGCAGCGGCGGTGAGTGCCACCGGCACGGACATCCGATCGTTGGAGCTGCGTACCACCGACAGCAAGGTCACCGGCGCGGCATTGGTGGAGGTGGAGAACCTGGCGCACCTCGAGAAGATCATGAAGGCGATGCGCCGGGTGAAGGGTGTGGGCGCGGTGTCCCGTCGCGAGCGCCTCACGACCGAAGAAGACTGAACCAGTCATTGCTCCGAACATAGCCCGAAGGCTATCTTTCAGATTATGGCTGACGTGATAAGGGCATTGGCCCATCTTCCGGGAGCGGGCGCGGCGCGACTGCCGTTTGCGCTGCACTCGCCGTTTGAGCCCGCCGGCGATCAGCCGCGCGCGATCGCGGAGCTGAACGCCGGACTCGCGCGGGGCGATCGGTATCAGACGCTGCTCGGCGTCACCGGTTCCGGCAAAACGATGACCATCGCCAATGTCATCGCCGACTACCAGCGACCCGTGTTGGTGCTCTCCCACAACAAGACGCTGGCGGCGCAGCTGTATGGGGAGCTCAAGAGCTTTTTCCCCAACAACGCGGTCGAGTACTTCGTGTCGTACTACGACTACTACCAGCCCGAAGCATACGTGCCCAGCAGCGACACGTACATCGAGAAAGACTCGTCGATCAACGAAGACATAGATCGTCTGCGATTGCGGGCCACGTCAAGTCTGATGGAGCGCGAGGATGTGGTCATCGTGTCCACCGTGAGCGCGATTTACGGCCTCGGCGATCCGGTGTCGTATCGCGAGCGCATGATGAGCCTGCAGCGCGGCGAGAAGAAATCCCGCGACGACCTCCTGCGTGGGCTCGTGGGCATTCAGTACATGCGCAACGACGCGGTGTTTGAGCGCGGTACATTTCGTGTGCGTGGCGACACGGTGGAGATTCTGCCGGCGTATGAAGAGCAGGGTGTGCGCATTGAACTGTGGGGCGAGGAGATCGAGCGCATCAGCAAGATCGATCCACTCACCGGTGACACGATCGCGGTGTTGGAGCGCGCGGCGATTTACCCGGCGAAACATTTTATCACCACGCGTCCCACGCTTGAGCGTGCAGTGGGCGCCATTCGTGACGAGCTGTCATCGCGGCTCGCCGAGTTGCACATGGCCGGCAAGTTGCTCGAGGCGCAGCGCCTTGAGCAGCGTACGATGTTTGACATCGAGATGATGCTCGAGGTAGGAACGTGCGCCGGTATCGAAAACTATTCGCGTCATATCGCGGGACGCGTGGCCGGCGAGCGCCCAGCGTGTTTGTTCGACTATTTCCCGGACGACTTTCTGGTGGTGGCCGACGAGTCACACGTCACGTTGCCGCAAATTCGCGCCATGTACAACGGCGATCGCGCGCGCAAGCTCACGCTGGTGGAGTACGGATTTCGCCTGCCCAGTGCGCTCGATAATCGCCCGCTGGTGTTCGATGAGTTCCTGCAGTTGGTGCCGCGCCTGATCAGCGTGTCGGCGACTCCCGGCGAGGTTGAGCTCGGGTTGTCAGAAGGCGTGGTGGTGGAGCAGGTGATCCGGCCCACCGGCCTGCTCGATCCCATCATCGAAGTGCGCTCGGTGAAGGGACAGGTCGATGATCTGCTCAACGAGATCCGCATTCGCGAACGCAAGGGAGAGCGCGTGCTCGTCACGGTGCTCACCAAGCGCATGGCCGAAGACCTCACCGACTATCTGCAGCAGGTGGGCGTGCGGGTGCGCTACATGCATTCCGACATCGAGACGATCGAACGCATGGAAATCGTGCGCGGGCTTCGGCTTGGTGACTTCGATGTGCTCGTGGGCATCAATCTCCTGCGTGAAGGGCTCGACATGCCCGAGGTCTCGCTGGTGGCGGTGCTCGACGCCGATCAGGAGGGATTTTTGCGCAGTGATCGTTCGTTGGTGCAAACCGTCGGGCGCGCGGCGCGAAACGTGTCCGGGCGCGCGATTCTCTATGCCGATCGCATTACGGGCTCGATGGAGCGCGCGATGGGCGAGACGGACCGCCGCCGCGAGATTCAGGCGGCACACAATGAGAAGTTCGGCATCACGCCGCGCGGCGTGACCAAGAGTGTCAGTGATGTGCGTTTGATAACGCGCGTGGCGGATGCGCGCGAGCCGAAGGAAGGGAAGGGCGGTGCGACCGCCAATGTCGTCAAAACGCCGTCGGGTAATCGGTCGCGCGAGGAGCTTGAAGCCTGGGTGGTGGAACTCGAAGCGGCGATGCGTGAGGCCGCTACCGCACTCGATTTTGAAGCCGCTGCGCGGCTGCGCGATGAGCTCTTCGAGGTGCGCACATTGCTTGGTGGCGAAGGAAGCGCGGGCGCGCGCGTCGGTCGGGGTGGAAGCAGTGGTAAGGGCGGCGGCCGAGGCGGTCGGTCGCGCCGAAAGCCGTGAGCGCGGGTTCGGATAGTGCGCTCACCGCGCACGAGCTGGCGGCGTGGGGTTGCGAACTGGCGTTGACGCTCGAACCGGGCGCGGTCGTGGCGCTCCATGGCGAACTTGGCGCGGGCAAGACCACACTGGTACGCGCGATGTGCGGCGCGCTCGGAGTGCGCGATCTCGATGCGGTGACGAGCCCGACATTCGCGGTGCTGCACGAGTACGACACGCCTACCGGCGTCGTGGTGCACGCCGATCTGTATCGTCTGCGCAATAGCGCGGAGCTCGAACAGCTTGGATGGGATGAGTTGCTGTCGCGCGCGCTGGTCACGTTTGTGGAGTGGCCGGAGCGGGCCCATGGATATCTCCCGGGCGATGCGATCCACGTGTGGCTGGCGCACATTTCGGGCGCCGCGGAGCGCCGCATGGTGCGTACTGGGCGCTGAACTGATCAAACATCGCGGCGGGCCCGGCGCCTTGCCAAACTGTATTCCCGCTCTGCAGGTGAACGCGTGACGCAGGATCACGTCCGGTCGTGTAGTACGTGTGACGTCCCGATCCCATCCTCTGCATCGCGCGAGCTCCGGCGCGATTCCGGCGCCGCGCCGCGCCGACGCACGCGCGGCGTCGTCGACGGTGCGTCTCGCCGAGGTCGTGTCCGCTCTGTCATATGCGCTCGACCTCACCGAGGGACAGCGTCCCGGTCATACGCTGCGCACCTGCGTGCTCGCGATGCGCCTCGGACGCGCGATCGGACTCGACGCGACTGATCTTGAGGCACTGTATTACGCGGCGCTGCTCAAGGACGCGGGCTGTTCGAGCAACGCGGCGCGCATGGCCGCGTTGTTTGGCTCCGACGATCAGGATGTCAAGCGCAACATGCGTCTGGTCGACTGGCAAGATCGCTGGCGACTGGCCATGCGTACCGCGCAGAACTGTGGCGTGGGACGATCTCCACTCGCACGACTGCGGCATTTCCTGCTCATCGCCGGCACAAAGGGCATGACGCGTGGAATCATTCACACGCGCTGCGAACGTGGCGCGGCGATTGCGGCGCACCTCGGATTTCCGAGGGCGTCGTCGGAGGCGATCGCATTTGTGGATGAGCAGTGGTGCGGACTTGGGCATCCGGTGGGATTGTCCGGTGTCGAGATTCCGGTTCTCTCACGTGTGTTGCTCATCACGCAGACGCTTGAAGTCTTCGTGACGGAAGATGGGATCGACTCCGCCCTGCGTATGGTTCAGGCTCGGCGCGGAAGTTGGTTCGAGCCGCAGTTGGCCGACATCGTGCAAGGCTGGCGGCGTGACGCTGAACTCTGGCGGGTGCTGGCCGACGGCGAACGTCTGGAAGCCACCGTGCTCTCGCTCGAACCGTCGTCATCGCCGCTGGTGGCGACCGAAGCGCGCCTTGACGCGATTGCGCAAGGATTCGCCGCCGTGATCGATGCCAAGTCGCCGTTTACCTCGCGACACTCCACCAATGTCGCGCGCTACGCGGCCGCGATTGCATCGGCTCGCGGGGCAACACCGGCGCACGCGCGCGAAGTCATGCGCGCCGGACTGTTGCACGATCTGGGAAAGCTGGGCATCTCCAACCGGATTCTCGACAAGCCGGGTGCGCTCACCGATACCGAGCGGAACACGATGAAGGAGCATCCCAAGTGGACCTGGGAGATTCTGCGACACGTGCCGGCGTTTGCCGGTATTGCCGGGCCCGCGTCCATGCATCACGAACGACTCGATGGGCGCGGCTACCCGTGGGGGCTCAGCGACGAGATCCTCGACGAAACAGCGCGCATTCTCGCCGTGGCTGATGTGTACGAGGCACTAACCGCCAACCGGCCGTATCGTGCGGGCATGGATGCGAGCACGGCACTCGGCATCATGTCGAAAGACCGGGGCGCGGCGTTTGACCGTGAGTCGTACGATGCGGCCGAAACGCTGGCGCTCGAGGGCGCGTTCGCGGCGATCGCCGAGGTCGCAGACGACTCGGTCGTGACGGTGCCGCACAGCGCGGTGGGAGCGCTGGTGGACGTTCGTGCGGGCACGCCGGGTCACGACTCGGCGCGACGGGTGGCCTGAACGCCCTTGTGCGCGCCGCGCCGACAATCGATAGTGCGGCATGTTGAAGCCCGTTCCCGATGGACTCTGGTTGGTTGTTGAAGCCGCTACGGCGGCCGGCTCGCTGGCGTTGCTCGAGCGCGACGCTGAGCCGGGCGTTCGCGTTCGCGTACGCGCGTCGTGCGAGGTGCCGATGGGGAGTGGGCGCACCGATATGCTGACCCCGGCGTGCTCGCAACTGCTGCGGGACGCAGGCGCGGAGCTGCCAGAGCTGGTCGGGGTGCTTTGCGGCGCGGGTCCCGGCAGCTTTACCTCATTGCGCATCGCCGGCTCCTTCGCGAAGGGTCTGGCCTATGGGCTCAACGTGCCGCTGTACGCGGTGCCGTCGCTGCTGCTCGCGGTTGGCGAAACGGAAGCGCCGCCAGTTCCGGGCGAATATCGGGTGGCGCTCGACGCGCTGCGGGGGGAGGTGTACGTGCAAACCGTGCGCGTGCGAAACGACGGTGGCATCGAGTTGGCCGGTCCACTTGAGAGAACGGCCATGGCCGCGCTTTCCGCGGAAACCCTGCGCATGGTGAGTGTTGCGACAGACATCGTGCCGCGCGCGTCGACGGCGCGTTGGCTTAGCGACTGGCCGGCGTTTGGCCCCGTGCCGCTCGACACGTGGGAACCTTCGTACGGCCGTCTCGCCGAAGCACAGGTCAAGTGGGAAGCGAGCCATGGACGCGCGCTCAGCGTTGATTGACGACGACGTCGTGCTCCGGCCAGCCCGGGAGCGCGACGTGGCCCGTATGGCATCGATCGAAGCGGCCTGCTTCTCAGATCCGTGGCCCGCGTCCGCGTTCGACTCCCTGCTCGAATCGCACACGACGCGTGTAACGGTGGCCACGATCGACGACGTCGCGGTGGGTTACAGCGTGGTGTTTCAGGTGGCCGATGAAGCCGAGCTCGCGAACGTGGCCGTGGACGCGTCGGCACGCCGGCGCGGTGTCGCGCGCACACTGGTCGGCGCGTTACTCGATCGGGCGACGCGCGAGGGCGTGCTGTCGATGTTTCTCGAAGTGCGCGAATCGAATGCGGCGGCACGGGCTCTGTATGCCGCGTTTGGTTTCACCGGGATGACGCGTCGGCGCGGTTACTACCGGCATCCGGACGAAGACGCGCTGGTCCTCGTCTGGCGCGCGCCGCTGCCAACCGGCTCGGACATCGGCGCACGCTGAGGAGCGGTGGTACGGCGTGCGGTCGATTGATGATAGTTTTGTGGAGGCGCCGTGGTAGGATAAGTGCGCCAACCGCACTTCAATCGTCTGCCAGGAGGCACCGTGAGTCGCAGCATGAACAAGGCCATATTGATCGGTAACGTCGGGTCGGATCCCGAGGTCCGCAGCACCGCCAACGGCGGACGTGTCGCCACCTTTTCGCTGGCCACCAGCCGCATGTGGAACGATCAGGCCGGCGCCAAGCAGGAAAAGACCGAGTGGCATCGCTGCGTGGCGTGGAACCGCGGCAAGGGCACGCTGGCGGATGTCGTGGAGCGGTACGTGAAGAAGGGCGAGAAGGTGTATGTGGAAGGGGAAATTGAGTATCGCCAGTGGCAGGACAAAGACGGGCAGACGCGCTACACCACCGAGATCAAGGTGGGCGAGCTGATCCTGCTGGGTGGACGCAGCGGTGGTGGTGACGACGAGGCGCCACGCCGTAGTGCGCCACCGGGCCGGACCGCGGGCAACGCCGGAGCCGCAGGTGCCGGCGCGAGCGATGATTTCGCCGATTTCCCCGGCGCGCTTCAGGACGAAGACGACGACCTGCCGTTCTAACCGGCCGGTCGCGCGCGGGCGGCCGCCGGCGTCACGCTGCATGCCAATGGCATGACAGTCATGGCGTGACGGTCGCCCACGCTTCGGCGTCCCTCTCCCAGAGGACGTGGCACCGGCGGCCAGCAGGGTCGCGCGGGACCGTCCTCGCGTTCTCATCGCCCTCGAGAGGTCTGCGTCATGTTCCCAGCCCGTTTCCGTCGCTTTCCGGTTCGCGCCAAGGCCGTCACGCGTCGGTCGGAATCCGCCAGCGAATCCCAGCAGCTGTTGCTGCCGTTGATCTTGGCCTTTGCCCTGGCTCTCGCGCTCGCGTGGCCGCACCATGTTCATGCGCAAGGCGCGGCCGCGTCGGTCACGGCCTCGTCGGCCGGCACGCACACCGTTCGCCCGGGTGAGACACTCTGGGGACTGGCGGCGCGCTACTACGGCGATGGACACAAATGGCGCGACCTGGCGTCGCTGAACGGACTGTCCGACGGTGGCGAGCGTGGCATCAGTGTGGGTCAGACGCTGCGCGTGCCCACCGATGCACCGTCGCTCGCGGCATCGCGCGCGGCCAGGGCAGCGGCACCGCCGCGGGAAGCGCCGGCGACGGCGGTCAAGCCGGCGGCCGGTACGCCCGCACCCGCACCGGCCGAGGAGCCGGCCCCCATGGCAGCCCCGGTCGTCACCCCCACGCCGGAACCGGTGGCTGCACCCACACCTGCACCCACACCTGCACCCACACCTGCACCCACACTTGCACCCACACCTGCGCCCGTCACCGCAGCTGCTCCGCTCGCGGCCGACGCGCCGGCCATGGCGCCAATGCCGTCCCCGTTCACCGAGCCCGTACGCGGTACTCTGATGGGCGAAGAAGAACGCGAAGCGCGTGGTCCGGTGCGCATTGGTCTCGTACGCCGAGTCGATCTGATCAACGCACGCGGTCGGGATAACACCACGATCTTCCTCGGCCCCGCGCCGTTCGACGCCGACACGATGCAGGGCACGATTTCCTTTATGGGCACAGAGAGCTTGGTCGCGCCGGCCACGCGTCGTCCCGGCGAGTTCGAGGCCGCGCCGTTTGCGCTCAGCGCGTCGGAATGGAAGGCCGCTGGTGTGGTCAATCGACGGGCGCAGTCTTCGGCGCCCGTCAAATCGAACGATCTGCAGCGGATGCAGCAGCGCGATCTGGTGGAGATCACCGTTCCGGGTGACGCCCCGCCGCAGCCCGGCACCAAGCTTGTCTCGGCCATCAGCGCGGCCGATTTGGGAGGCAGCGCACGGCTGGTGATCCCGACAGGTATTCTCACGGTCGAAGCGCCCCGCAACGGTCGTACCGTGGCCCGCGTGACGCGTTTGTTCGGCGTGATAGAGCAGGGCCAGGCACTGCTGCCATTCGTCGATGCGCCGGAGGCGGCCGTTGCCGGCACGGTCGACTCGCTGGAGACGCAGGTCCGCTGGATCACGGAAAAGGCGCTGCTGCCGTCGCTGCAGTCGTACCTCGTGCTCTCGACAGCAGCGGAGGGCGTGATCGCGGTCGGTGACCGATTCGAGCTTGTTGCTTCGTCTGCCACCCAGTCACGCGTCGCGCTGGTTCGCGTGGTGCGCGTGGGACCTGAGGGTGCCACGGCCATCATCACGCAGCAGGAGCAGCCGTCGATTCGCGAGGGCATGCGCGCGCGCCGGATCGGACACGCGCCCTGAACAACCGGCGTGGCGTTCAATCACGCGAGATGAGTGATTCCAGCGGGCTCCTCACATATGTGAGGGGCCCGTGTGCATTGTGGGTATTGTGCCGCGCCTCACGACGGCTGTGCGGGAACGCGTAAGCATATACATTCCTGCGCGTTGCGCATGTCACCACACTATCGAATCAAGAGACGGGAACTGATGGGAAACCGAAGCGCGCTGGTCACGGGTGGTGCAGGATTCATCGGGTCCCATGTGGCCGATCGCCTGCTCGCCGCAGGCTACGATGTCACCATTGTCGATAACCTCTCCAGCGGACGCCGCGAGAACCTTCCCGCGAGCGCCCGCTTCATCGAAGCGGACATCACGTCGCCGGACGCGGCGCAAGTTGTCCGTGATGGCGCGTTCGATGTCCTGTGTCATCTCGCGGCGCAAATTGATGTGCGCCGCAGCATGGATGATCCGGCGTACGACGCGCGCATCAACATCCTGGGCACGCTCAACTTGCTCGAAGCGATTCGCACGGCGAGTCCGCGTACGCGCGTGGTGTTTTCGAGCACGGGCGGCGCGCTGTACGGCGACTTTGATCCACCGCCAAGTGGCGAACTCACGGGCAAGGATCCCGAGGCGCCCTATGGGATCGCGAAACTCGCGGTGGAGTACTACCTCGCGTATTACGGTCGCGTGCACGGTATCGATACGGTGGCGCTGCGCTACGGCAACGTCTACGGTCCACGACAGGATCCGCACGGAGAGGCTGGTGTGGTCGCGATTTTCTGTAATCGGTTGCTCGATGAACGCGCGCTGATGGTCTACGGCGACGGTACGCAAACACGTGACTACGTGTATGCGGGCGATGTCGCGGCCGCGAATGTGCTGGCGGCCGGCGCGATGTTGCCACCGGCCGCGCGTCTCGACGCGCGTGCGCTCAATATCGGCACGGGCATTGAGACCACGGTGAACGCACTCGCCGCCTCGCTGCAACGCGCCGCGGGAAGCACGACGCCCATTGAATACGCACCGCCGCGTGCGGGAGAGCTCCTGCGCTCCGCGCTCAACACGCGCAAGGCCACCGAGGTGCTGGGCTGGTCGCCATCCGTGTCGATTGATGAGGGGCTGGCGGAGACCTTCGCCTGGTTCGCGGCGCGGCGCGCGGGTGTGAGCGCATGATGCTCGCCGGGCTGGGTAGTGTTGGTGGCGTGCAGGCGCTGCTGGTCGGATTGGCGCAGATGGAAGCCGGTACGGGGGACGGCTCGTGGCGAATGCTCATTACCGATGATCCGCTGCACAACGCCGTCCTTGTTTTTCTCGCGTTGTTGTCCCTCATGAGCTGGGGCATCATGTTCTCCAAGTTCGCCGAGTTTCGGCGCGCGGAGAAGAATGGCCGGGCGTTTGTCACGGAGTTTGAACGCGCGAGCGGAATTGACGCCGCGATGCTCGTCGCGCAGCGCACGACGTCGAGTCCGTTCACGGTGGTGTTCGCGCGTGCGGTTCAGTTCTTGAACGAAACCAAACCGGCGCTGGGCGCCTCGCCGGATCGCAATGCGCGACTGAGCGGCTCGCAGGTCGAAGCGCTACGCCTCGTGCTCGACGCCGAGAGCGGCGCGCAGCGTGAAAAGCTGGGAACGTACATTACGTGGCTGGCCACGGTCGGCTCAGTGAGTCCGCTTATCGGACTCTTCGGCACCGTGCTCGGCGTCATCAACGCGTTCCAGGGTGTGGTCGCCTCGGGATCGAGCAATCTGACGGCGGTTGCCCCGGGTATCGCGCAAGCGCTCACTGCGACGGCGGCCGCATTGGCCGTGGCGATTCCGGCGTCGTTTGCATACAACATCTTTGCCGCTCGACTCAATCGGTACGACGGCGCGCTGGAAGGGTTCAGCTCCGAGCTGGTGGCCCTCATGGTACGCGACGGGCGGATCTAGCATGCACTCCCGTCGGAAGCGCAGTGATCGCATGGCCGTGAACGCGGAGATCAACGTCGTCAGTTTGATCGACGTCATGATGCTGCTCATGATCGTGTTCATGATTACGGCGCCGATGATGCAGGGCGGCATCGATGTGCAACTGCCGAAAGCGCAGGCGCAGCCGCTGCAAGCCAAGGGCGGTCTTGTGATTTCGGTCGATCAGGGCGGTCGCATTTTTATTGACCGCGACGAGTTCAGCCTGACCGAGTTCGAAGGGAGCATCAAGGCCATTGCCGACCGGCAGGGCAAAGACGGCGTGTATGTGCGCGCTGATGGACGTGCGGTGTGGAACGACATCTCGCGCGTGCTGGCGGCGTTGGCGGCCAATGGGATTGAAGACGCCGGCATGGTGTTCGAACCTGTGGAGATTCGGCGATGAGTGCGGCCACCCTCGGCGCCCGCAGCGGTTCGCCGCTCAGCCGGTCGCTGATCGTCTCGGCGGTATTGCACGGATCGGTCGTGTTGTCGGTGTTGCTGTGGGAGGGCCGCCCCGAGCCCATTCGGCCCCCTGTGTACAAGATGAATCTTGTCGGCGCTCCACCGGGTGTGAAGAACATTGGTGTGGTAGATTCGCGGCCCGAGACGAAGCCCGTGGCCGAGGCGCCCGCGCCCAGCGGTATTGAGCGTCCGCCTGAAGAAAAGGTCACCCCCACCGTGACCAAAGCACCCCCTAAACCGACGCCGGCCAAAGCGACGCCAACCGAGGTGCGCACGGCCAAAGCTGGACAGGCAGACGGTGCACCCAAAAGCGCAGCGACGTCTTCTCCACGCGCGGGCAGTGCGACGGGTGGCACGGGCGCAGACGTTGTGACTGTAAAAACGGATGGGCTCGACTTTCCGGCTCCGGGGTATCTCAACAACATCCGCCGTCAGGTGGACATCCGCTTCCGCCCGGGAAATCAGTACGCCAATCGGGCGCTCCTGACCGAGGTCTCGTTTCTCATTCACCGCGATGGGCGGGTGAGCGACATTCAGATCGCCAAGACATCGGGCGAGTATCGATTTGACGCAGAGGCGCGCTCGGCCGTTGAGGCGGCGGGGAACACGCGAGCGTTCGGCCCGTTGCCCGACGTCTGGAAGGATGATGTACTGCAAGTCTATTTCAACTTCACTCCCGCTCCAATCTGACGTGATCTCTGCGATTTACGCTTGGTTGTCCTGTGCGAATGCCCGTCCCGCGGCCGATCCGAAAGCGCGTCGGGCATCTGGTCGCGCCCTCCGTCTGCTCGGCCTGACCTTCGTCGTTTCTGCAGTGGGCGTACCGGTGGCGGAATCGCAGGAACGCCAAGCCGGTGTGAGCATTACGCTTGAGTATTCGGCTGGAAAGCGCATCGCGATCATGGTGCTGCCCATCGCCGGCGCCTCCGGCGACTCGCTCAAAACGATCATCGAGCGGGATCTCGACTTTAGCGATCGTTTCCAACATGTGCCGGCAATCAGCGCACCGATGCCCGGTCAGCCAATCAACTACGCGCTTCTGTCTCGCGCCGGCGCGGCCGGCGTCGTGCAAGCGCAACTGTTGCCGTCGGGCTGGCTGCGCGTGCTGCTGCACGATGTGACCGCGAAGAAGGTGCTCTCACAGGGAGATTTCCCGCTCCCCACGGCCGTAAACACCGACGGTTGGCGTCTCGGCGTGCACGCGATTTCCGACCAGATCGA
>JBBRFQ010000079.1:0-15200 GCA_038224035.1 Gemmatimonadales bacterium | reverse complement strand
CCAAAAAGCACGACGTTGGCGAGCGTGGTTGGCGCCTCCCGCCGCAGATCCCACACAAACGTGTTGAGTCCGCGACGCGTGGTCAGCTTGCCGACACGGTCTGCGGTATCGGTGGAGTACGCACGCATCACACGGCCACGCGCGTCCACGAACTCGAGCATTGCCTTCTGCGTACTGTCGGGTGCGCTCGTCATGCGAAAGTACACCGTGGCGCCATACGCAGGGTTGCGCCCCACGATGCCGGCCGGACCACCCGCGCCGCCGCCGGCGAGCACCGCGTCGCTCGGCTGGAACAGATGCACCGAGGCTGACGCCACGCTTGCAGACTGCTGCCGCAGCGGCGACAGATCGTCGAGAATCCAGAAGGCGCGTCCCTCGGTGGCGGCGATGAGATCACCGTGCCGCACTTCGAGGTCGGTGACCGGCACCGCAGGCAGGCCGGCAAAGGGCCGCCAGCGGGCGCCGCCGTCGAGGGAAAAGTAGGCGCCGGTTTCAGTACCCGCATACAGCACACCCGCGCGCCCGCTGTCTTCACGCACCACGCGCACGGGCTCACCATCGCGCAAGCCGTTTACGAGCCGAGTCCACGTGCGGCCGAAGTCGGTGGAACGGAAAATGTGCGGCGTGGGGTCACCCACGCGATCCTTCCGGAACGCGACGTACACAGTGGCCGCATCGTGCGGCGACACTTCGATCTCATTGGTGAGTCCGTCGCCGGCCGCCGCGGGTGTGACGTTGCTCCATGTGGCACCGCCATCACGCGTGAGCTGCACGAGCCCATCGTCGGTGCCGACATACATGGTGCGTGCATCGTGCGGCGATTCGGCAATCACGACAATCGTGCCGTACACTTCGCCGCCGGCGCCTTCATTGGTGATCGGTCCGCCACCCCACCCCTGTCGCGCGGGATTGTTGCGCGTGAGGTCCCCGGACGCGGCGTTCCACGTGGTACCTCGATCACGACTGCGAAAGAGCACGTTGCCGCCGTGATAGATCACATTGGCATCGTGCTGCGACACAAGAATCGGCGCGGTCCAGTTGAACCGATAGCGCGTGCTGTCGGTGCGTTCGGTGAGATTCAAAGCCGGCCACGGCATGATCGCGCGCTGCAGCCCTGACTGCTGATCGAGCTCGTCGATGATGCCCTGATAACACCCGCCGTACACATACTGCGACTGCTTCGCGCTCACACCAATGTTGGCACTTTCGCAGCCCGCGCCATCCCACCAGTCGCGCACACCGATGCCATTGCCATCGCTGCGGCTGCGAATGACCACTGAGCTGTTGTCCTGTTGACCGCTGTAGAGTTTGTACGGAAAGTCGTCATCTGCCGTGACGTGATAGAACTGTGCCGTAGGCTGGTTGTCCTGCGCGCTCCAACTCTTCGCGCCGTCGAGCGAAACCGACGCACCACCGTCATTGCCGTTGATCATGTAGCGAGGATCGGTGGGATTGATCCAGAGCGCATGATTGTCGCCGTGCGTGGCCGGTACGACCGAGAAGTTCGCGCCGCCGTCGATGGAACGCAGTACGGGTGCGTTGAGCACCCACACGACATCCGCATTCTTCGGATCGGCAACCACCTTCATGTAGTACCACGAGCGCGTCTGAATGAGGCGATCGGATGAGAGAAGCCGCCATGAGCGACCGGCGTCGTCGGAGCGATAGAGTCCGCCCTGTTCCGCTTCAACGATCGCAAAAATGCGATCCGGATTCGCGGGGGACACGGCTATACCGATCTTGCCCATGAGCGACGGCAGTCCCTGCGACAGACGTGCCCACGTGTCGCCGCCATCGGTGGACTTCCAGATGCCGCTGCCCGCACCACCGCTGCGCACATACCAGGGCTCGCGCTGATGATCCCAGAACGCCGCGTACAGGATGCGGGGATTGGTGGGGTCCATGGAGAGATCACTCGCACCACTGAACGTGTTCGCGCCCGCGAGCACAAGTTTCCATGTCGCGCCGCCGTCGAGCGAACGATAGATCCCGCGTTCGACGGTGCCCTTCCACCGATCTCCCTGCGCCGCCACATACACCACATCGGGATTGTTCGGGTGCACGCGCACCGCAGAAATCTGTCGGGTGGGTGTGAGACCGACATGTGTGAACGTGCGCCCCATGTCGGTGGACTTGTAGACACCGTCGCCGTACGTGGATGACTGGCCACGAATCGCATGTTCACCCATGCCCACATAGATCACGTTGTGATCGGACGGCGCCACGGCAATCGCGCCCACGCTGCCGGTTTTGAACACACCGTCGGAGATGTTGCGCCAGGTCATACCGGCGTTGTCGGTGCGCCACAAGCCACCACCGGTGTAGCCGGCGAAATACGTAAGCGGCATGGATGTTACGCCACTTACCGCCACGCTGCGTCCGCCGCGCGACGGACCGATGTTGCGCCACGGCAACGCGGCGACCTCGTCGAGCGCCGCGGTGGGTGACGCTGGTGGCGTGGGTGACGCTGGTGGCGCCGCCGGAGCCTGTGCTTCGGCGGCCGAGTTGGTGATCAAGAACGCAGACAACAGCGCGAGCGCGAGCAAACAGCGATGCATGACCGGTAGGCTAGAGGATGTACTTCCGCAGGTCTTCGTCTTCGACGATGGCCTTGAGTCGCGACACCACGAGTTCAGCGTTGACCGTGATGCGTTCCTTGCCACGGTCGGGCAACTCGTACAGCACGTCCTCAAGCAGCGTCGTCATCACGGTGTGCAACCGACGTGCGCCGATGTTCTCCATGCGTTCATTCACCAGCGTGGCAATGCGCGCGATTTCACGAATCCCATCGTCGGTGAAATCGAGCCCTGCGCCTTCGGCCTCCACGAGCGCCGCGTACTGCTTGGTGAGCGCGTGCTCGGGATCGGTGAGAATGCGTACGAAGTCGGCTTCGGTGAGCGGCTTGAGCTCCACGCGAATGGGAAACCGACCCTGCAGCTCGGGAATCAGATCGCTCGGCTTGGACACGTGAAACGCACCGGCCGCGATAAACAGCACGTGGTCGGTCTTCACCATGCCGTAGCGCGTGCTCACATTGGAGCCTTCCACGATCGGCAACAGGTCGCGCTGTACGCCTTCACGCGAGACATCAGGACCACCACCCGGCCCCCGCTCGCCGGCGATCTTGTCGATCTCGTCGAGAAAAATGATGCCGAGCTTTTCGACGCGTTCGAGTGCGTCGCTCGTGACATCATCGTGATCGATGAGTTTGTCGCTTTCTTCGTCGAGCAGAAGCCGGCGCGCTTCGGAGAGTTTCACGGTGCGCTTCTTTTTACGCTTGGGCATCATCTCGCGCAGCCAGTCGGAAAATCCTTCCATTCCGTCAGGAGCGCCACCAGCCATCTGCCCAGGCATCATCGGCCCGGGCTGCGCAACGTCAACTTCCACTTCGCGCGCGTCGAGCTGTCCATCGATCAAGAGCGCGCGCAGCTTGTCACGCGTGCGTTTGTAGCGGTCAAACGCGGCTTCGTCGTCGGCTGCGTGCGTGACGGCGCCGGTTGCGGACACCGTAAACACGCCGCCATCGGCGGTGGGCGGCGCGGTGGGCGGCGCGGACGTTGGAACGGCAGGCGATTGCTCGGGCGGCACCGGCTCCTGCGCCTGACGCGCTTTGACCTCGGGCGGCGGCGGCAGCAACAGATCGAGCAGGCGTTCATCGACGCGCTCATTGGCCAGATCTTCCACTTCGGACTCGCGCTCCGAGCGCACCATGTCGATGGCGCTTTCCACGAGATCGCGCACCATCGACTCCACGTCGCGGCCCACGTAGCCGACTTCGGTGAACTTGCTGGCCTCCACCTTCACGAACGGCGCGGCGGCCAGCTTGGCCAGACGACGGGCAATCTCGGTTTTGCCGACGCCGGTGGGGCCGATCAGGATGATGTTGTTGGGTGAGATTTCCTCGCGAATGGCGTCGGGCGCGCGCTGACGGCGCCAACGATTGCGCAGCGCGATGGCGACGGCCTTTTTGGCGTCGTCCTGTCCCACGATGTACCGGTCGAGCTCGGCGACAATCTGTCGCGGCGTCAGGTCGGCGAGCCGGGCCACGGCTTGTTCGGTTCTGGCTGATGGCATCCGGGCAATCTAACGGCGCGCCTACACCAGCGGCTCGAGCACCGTGATGTTGGTGTTCGTGTACACACAAATCTCACCGGCGATGCGCAGCGAACGCTCCACGATCTCACGCGGCGACAACGGGGTCTCCGCCACCAGCGCCCGGGCGGCGGCCAGCGCATACGAGCCGCCGGAACCGATCGCCAGCAATCCATCGTCGGGCTCAATGATTTCGCCTGTTCCGGACACCATGAACCCATGCTGGGTATCCGCAACAATCAGCAGCGCCTCCAGGCGACGCAGGACACGATCACTGCGCCAGTCCTTAGCCAACTCCACGGCAGCGCGCGGCAAGTTCCCGGGAAAGCGATCGAGCTTCTCCTCGAACTTCTCGAACAACGTGAGCGCGTCGGCGGCAGATCCGGCGAAGCCCGCGAGCACGCGGCCTCCCTTAAGTGCCCGGACCTTGACGGCCTGGGCCTTCATCACGGTATCACCGACGGACACCTGACCGTCGCCACCAAGGGCGAGTTTTCCATCACGACGCACCGCAAGAATGGTCGTGGCTCGAATGCGCGGAAGTATGCTCATGCGTGAAAGATACGCCGTGGCTGCGATGCGCGAAGGGCCGACGATTGGCTACATTGCGGAAGCAGGCCTCGTCGGGACGACGGGGCCGTTTGACCGGCCCTGTCGCCGAACAGCCAAGGAGCGATTTTTCATGACTACCGCCTCCCGTCGGCCGCGTATTGCGTGGTTAGTGAACTTGTACAGTGATCCGGATCGACAGCATGCGCACGGAGCAGCATTACTCCGCACGCTGGCGGCCCAACTCGGCGCTGATGTCGTGCCATTCTACTGCATTGACTCAGACGCGACGGCGCTGGAGACCATCGATCCGGTGGAGCGCGTGGCCTACACCAAGGCACGTCTCGCGGCATTGCTCGGCGAGCACGATCTGCCGACCGCGGATTCGGTGATTCTGTCTGCGGGTGATGCGCCGAGCACGGCGGACAAGGTCGACGCGCTGGCGGGGGCGGTCCAGCGGGAAGACGTGCTGTTCACGTTTGTCCACTCCCAAGCGCACACCGCCGTCGACCTCTTCCTGCTCGGCAGTTTTTCCGAGGCGTTCTTCACGCGCGCCCGCCGACCGGTCTTGGTGCTGAATCCGCACACCGGTCTACGCGATACGTATGATACGGTCGTGTTTGGGACGGATCTGGGTGCTCAGTGTGCGCACGCCTTCAACTCGCTGCTCCCGATTGCGCGCCTGCTGCACGCAAGTGTGCACATCGAACACCAGCTCGTAGTCCGCGAACTGTCACCATTCATGAAATCGGACGCCACGCGGGATCAGTACAGGAACGAGATCAACGTGATGCGCGACGAAGCGGAGGCGGCGATGCAGCCCCTGCTGATCGCCGCCGCAGCCGCGGCCGTGGCGGCGACAGCGAGCGTTGAGGCCGAGGGTCCGTCGATCACCCCCGGAGAGGGCATCGAAGGGCGCGCGAACAACCGCGGCACCTCTATCATTGCCGTGCCGGCACACGGCGACAAAAAACGTCCAGGCAACATCGGCAGCACGGCGCTGTGGCTGATCCGGAACGCGCAACGGCCCGTGTTGGTGGTACCGGCGCACGAGTAACACGGGACAAATCCCGCGCGACGCACTACGCGCGCGGGTGCGCCTGACGATACACCTTTTTGAGGCGCTCAACACTGGTGTGGGTGTAGATCTGCGTGGTGCTGATGCTCGCGTGACCAAGCAGCTCCTGCACCGCGCGCAGGTCGGCGCCGGCGTCGACCATGTGTGTCGCAAAGCTGTGGCGCAACGAATGCGTACTCAGATCGGCGCCTTCGTCGACGGCGGCCAGCAGTCCGGTCATGGCGTGATGCACGGCGCGGGCACTGAGCCGGCGGCCTCGTTCACTCAGAAACAGCGCGTGGCGATCGATCTGGCCGCCGCGCGCGCCGCCGAGACGCGACACGAGCGCATCGCGCACCGACAGGTAGTTGCGAATGGCGCGCTGCGCATGTTCACCCACCGGCACGATACGTTCCTTGCGACCCTTGCCGCGCACTTTCACCTGCAGCGACAGCAGATCGATATCGGGGATGTCGACGCCGCGCAGTTCCGACAAACGCAGCCCGCTCGAATAGAACAGCTCGACCATGGCACAGTTGCGCACATCGGTGAACCGACCCGATTGTGCGCGCGTGCCGGCGTGCGTCATCAGCGTTTCCGCCTGCGCCTTGTCGAGATAGGCCGGGAGCGTGCGGGCAAGGCGCGGCGTGCCAACCGCACGCGCCGGATTCACTTCAACGCGCTCGTCGCGATGCATCCATCGATAGAACGAACGCACCGTGGAAATGCCGCGCGCCAGCGAGCGCTTGGCCAATCCGGCGCGTTGTTGATGCGCCAACCAGCCACGCAAATCCTGACGCGTGAGCGCCTCCCATTGCCAACCGTCGACACCTCGCGTCTGCCCCAGCCAACCGCAGAGCGCGCCCAGATCGCGGCGGTACGCAATCAGCGTATTGGGCGAGAGGTCACGTTCCTTGGCGAGATGCTCAAGGAAATCCTCAACATCGCGCGGCAGCTGCTCAGGCGTGCGCATAGGCGGGCGCGATGGAGTGCTCCGCCATCCATAGCGCCAGCTCACGCAGTGCCCGTTCGGCGTAGCGTTCACGCTTCACCTGTTTATCACGCACCGGTGTATCGAGTTCGTCAAGCAACCCGAAGTTGGCGTTCATCGGTTGAAAGTGCTTTGGTTCCGCTTCACGCATGTAGCGATACAGCGCTCCGAGCATGGTGTTGGCCGGCGGTGTAATCGGCTCCGCACCCGCGAGCAGCCGGGAGAGATTGATGCCGGCGAGCAATCCGGTGGCCGTGCTCTCGGTGTAGCCTTCCACACCCGTGAGCTGGCCGGCGAACAACAGTTGCGGGTCGTCGCGCAACGACAGATGCGGCGTGAGCGCGCCCGGTGCGTTGAGGTACGTGTTGCGATGAATCGATCCGTACCGCAGAAACTCCGCGTTCTCGAGCCCCGGAATGAGCCGGAACACGCGCTGCTGCTCGGGAATGCGCAGGCGCGTCTGAAAGCCCACCAGATTCCACATGCGGCCGCCGCGATCTTCCTGACGCAACTGCACCACGGCCCACGGCCGCCGCCCCGTACGCGGATCGGTGAGACCGATCGGTTTCATGGGCCCGAAGCGCAGCGTGTCACGCCCGCGACGTGCCATCTCTTCCGCCGGCATGCATCCTTCGAAGTAGGGCACGGCGTCGAACTCCTTCGCCGTAAACTGATCTCCGGCAATGAGTGCGTCGATGAAGGCTTCGTACTCGTCGCGCGTGAAGGCGCAGTTGAGATACGCGCCAGCCGCATCGGCGCCCTCCATCGTTTCCTTGTCCCAACGCGAGGCGCGAAACGCGATGGAGGTATCGATCGACTCCGACGCGATGATCGGCGCGATCGCGTCGTAAAACGCCAGCGACTCGATACCCAGACGCGCGCGAATCGACTCGGCGAGCGCATCAGACGTGAGCGGTCCGGTGGCAATGATGCCCGGACTGGGGATCGCGCTGATTTCCTCGCGAAGCACCGTGATACGCGGATGCGCGTGAATGCACTCGTGTACGCCGGCCGAAAAGAGATCGCGATCCACCGTGAGTGCGCTACCGCCCGGCACGCGCGCTTCATCGGCGCAGGCGAGCACCATCGAACCCAGTGCGCGCATCTCGGCCTTGAGCAGCCCGTGCGCGTTCGTGGTCTCGGTGCTCTTGAACGTGTTCGAGCACACCAACTCGGCGAGCCGATCGGTTTTGTGCGCGGCAGTGCCGCGGACCGGGCGCATCTCGTGCAGCGCGACCAGGTGGCCGCGCTCCGCAAGTTGCCAGGCGGCTTCGCTACCGGCGAGGCCACCACCAATGATGTGCAGAGGCGTGTTGGACGTCATCCCGCAATATACCAACACGCCGCCGCGGCATCAGGCTTCGGTGAGCACCTCGACCCGATCGTGCGCGCGATCCGACGTGTGGCGTGCGTTGGCAGTCGACCCGCTTGACGTCGCTCGGCCCGGTGCGCGCCGCGCGCGCGAGGGCGGCGGGGATGGCCGCACATGTGTCGCCACGCCTGCCACGCTTGCCTCCAGTGTAAAGCTGGACACCAGCTCGAACTGACGATCTGCTTGTGACGAGAGTTCCTGCGCCGCACTCGCGGATTCCTCCGCGTTCGCCGACACCTGTTGGGTCACGCTGTTGACCTGAGCCACCGCGGTTGTGATCAGCTGCACACCTTCACGCTGCTGCGCACTGGCGTCGGCAATCTGGTCCATGACACCGCCAACCTGCGTGATACGTGTGCAGAGTGACTCGAGCTGGGTGGACACTTCGGTCGACAGCTCAGCGCCGCGCGCCGCACTTTGCCTGGAATGCTCCAACAGCCCGGACGTCGTTCGCGAGGCCTCCGCGCTGCGCAGTGCGAGCGCCCGCACCTCTTCTGCGACGACCGCGAACCCACGGCCCGCATCTCCGGCACGCGCCGCCTCCACGGCGGCGTTCAGCGCGAGCAGGTTTGTCTGGAAGGCGATTGCATCAATGGTCTTGATGATCTTCGCCGTCTGATCGGCTGACGCACGGATTTCGCTCATGGCCTCGGAGAGTTTGGTCATGACCACCACGCTGCCCGATGCATCCTCGCGCGTGCTGTCGGTGAGCCCGCGCGCTTCAAGTGAATGCTGCGCGTTGCGCTCCGCCATGGCGCGCATTTCATCGAGTGACGCAGCGATCTGCTGCAGTGACGCCGCCTGATCCGCGGAACCCGACGATAGGGCCGACGATCCGGCGGCGATCTGTCCAGAGGCCGATGCGACGAGTTCACCGGCATCGCGTAGTTCGCCCATCGCCTGCGCCAGATTTGAGGCGGCCGTGTTGAGCGCATCCTTTATGCGCGCGTGTTCACCGGCGTACGCCCCGTGCACACGCGCCGAAAGGTCGCGGTGCGCGAGCGCTTCCAGCACGGTGGCCGCTTCCTGCACCGGCGCGATGACGGCGTCGAGCGTGCGATTGAATCCTTCCACCACGGAGCGGAACTGCCCGCTGAAAAGCGACGCGTCGCCGCGTACGGCGAGCCGCCCTTCCTGCGCGGCCCGGGTGAGGTCGTCCGTGGCAGACACCAGCTCGCGCACGCGGTCGCGCGCGCCATCGTAGGCAGCAACCGCGCCGATCACCTGCTCGCGCATGCGATCAAAGTTGGCGGCCAATGTGCCGAATTCGTCGGCGCGCACGAGATTGAGCGCGTGTGTCGATGGCGTCACGTTCGCCGTGAGATCACCGGCGGCAAGGCGCGTGAGGCCGTCGCTCAGCTGCGTCACGCACACCTGCTGCAGCTGTTCGACGCGCGAGGACACGAGCGCCACCACGCGAGCAAAGGACGACGCGGTCATCCAGGCCACCGCGACGCCAAGCACGATCACGAACAGCGTGCCGAGGGTGACCATCAGCGACACGCGTGTGGCACCCGCCACGTCCGCAGCCGTGCGCTCTGCGAGTAGCGCCGTCTCATCCGCGACGGCTTCCGAGATCAGCACGCGAATACGATCATAGTGTTCCTTGCCGCCACCGCTTTCCACGATCAGGGCGATGGCATCGGACGTGGCCACGCCTTCGTTGACACGACGCCGCAGACGAATCCCGGGCTCCGCCGCTTCCGATTGCCATGCTTCGGCGCGCGACTTCAGTTCGGACCATCGCCCCGTCTGCACCGAATCGCCCGCCGCGCCCGTCAACAGGCTGTCGATGCGCAACATGTACGACGCCTTGCCTTCGGTGTACGGCGCGAGGAACTCTTCCTTCCCCGTGAGAAGGAATCCACGATAGCCCGATTCCATGTTCACGAGATCCGTCATCGCGACCTGCGCACCGAGAATCACATCGCCGGACTGCGTCCGCTCAGCGGAACGCGTCGAGGACTGCATGAGAAACGTGAAAACGACCACGCTTTGGATGACCAGCGCGGTGAGCACCGCGCCGAAACTCACAAGGAGTCGCGTTCGCACACGGAGATTGTCCAACAATTGTCGCACGGGAACAGCCTCGTTCAGGTGGGAGAGAGCGGGTATCACAGTGGGCCCGAGGCAGGGGGCCTGTTCACAACCAGTCTCGGCTGCTCTCCACGCGCACTTGAATGCGCCGGGCGGAAAACGCATACGGCCCCGCCCTGCTGCATGCAGAACGGGGCCGACGTTCGTGGTGGAATCGAACCTTACGCGACTTCGGCGACGAGGTGTTCGGCGTTGACGTCGTCGGGCGACGGCACATCCCACTCGTTGGCACAGCTGAGACACTTGCGGAAATGTCCGCGCGACGCCTTGAACTTGGATTCCGCACCCATGTAACCACACTCCGGACACTTTTCCTTTACCGGCTTGTCCCACACGACGAAGTCGCAGGTGGGGTAGTTCTCGCACCCGTAAAACGCCTTGCCCCGCTTCTTGGAGCGACGTTCGGCGATCTCTCCGCCGTCTTTTGGGCAGAAGACGCCGGTTGGCATGGACCGTGTGCCGCGACACTTCGGGAAACGCGAGCACCCGAGGAAATCGCCGGAGCGACCGTGACGAATCACCATCGGTGCCTGACATTCCTGGCACTTGTAGTCGGTGAGTTCGGCAGGCTTTTTCTCACCCTTGATCGGGCGCGTGTATTTGCAGAGTTTCGGATGGTTCTCACAGGCGACGAAGGGGCCGAAGAAGCCACCCTTGGCGACCAGTTTGCCAGCGCACTCCGGACATTTTTCCGTGGCGAGCGCGGACAGATCGTGTGCCTCAGCGATCAGCACGTCGAGGTCATCGTCGTTGAGCGTTTTGTGGAACGGCTCCCAGAACTCATCGAGGGCGGTGTGCCAATCGAGATTGCCCTCCTCGATGCGATCGAGTTCGCCTTCCATTTGCGCCGTGAATCCCACGTTGAAGATGGCGGGGAATTTCTTGACCATGACCTTCTCCACGGTCTCACCCAGCGGCGTGGGAAAGAACCGTCGCTGTTCGAGCATCACGTAGCGGCGTTCGGCCAGCACGGAGATGATCGACGCGTACGTGGACGGCCGGCCAATGCCCAGTCGTTCGAGTTCTTTGACGAGTGATGCTTCGGAAAAGCGCGCCGGTGGCTTGGTGAAGTGCTGCGTAGACGTGATGGCACTTACCGGCACGACCATGCCCTCGTCGAGCGCGGGCAGCGCCTGCTCGTCTTCGATGGCCTTGGCGTCGCCTTCTTCACGGGCTTCCCGATAGAGCGCGAGGAAGCCGGGGAATTTGAGTACTGACCCCGTGGCACGGAACAGGTAGTCGTGTCCGGCCCGCGGGATGTTGAAATCCACCGTGGTGGTATCGAATACGGCGGGCGCCATCTGCGACGCCATGAAGCGCTGCCAGATGAGCAGATACAGCTTGTACTGGTCGGCGGTGAGATAGCGCTGCACATCTTCCGGGCGCCGCGACGGATCGGCGGGGCGCACACCTTCGTGTGCATCCTGCGCGTTGGCCTTGGTGCTCGGATACAGCTGCGGCTGCGCCGTGAGATACTCCTCACCGAACTGCGCGCGCAGCAGCTCTCGCGCGGCCAGCGCCGCGACTTCGGAGACACGTTCCGAGTCGGTACGCATGTACGTGATGAGACCGACGCCCCCTTCGGCACCGAGTTCGATGCCCTCGTACAGATCTTGCGCGAGACGCATGGTACGCTTGGAACCGTAGCCGAGTTGTTTGGCGGCTTCCTGCTGCAGCGTGCTCGTCTTGAACGGCTTGGCGGTATTCTTGCGCCCTTCCCGCTTCTTGACTTCAGTGACGGTGAACGTTTTCAAGCCATCGAGGTCGCGCAGCATCGCGTCCGCGTCGGCCTTGTTATTGATCTCGGGCTTCTTGCTGTCGACCTGATGCAAGCGAGCGGCGAATGGCTGCGCTTCGTGCGCCAGATCGGCGGCGATGCTCCAGTACTCCACGGGCGTAAACGCGCGAATCTCGCGCTCACGCTCCACAATGATGCGCAGGGCGACGGTTTGCACACGTCCAGCCGACAAGCCTTTTTTGACCGTCTTCCAGAGGACCGGACTGGCCTTGTAGCCCACGAGTCGATCGAGCACCCGACGCGCCTGCTGCGCGTCGACACGATCGGTGTCGATCTCGAGCGGCCGGTTCATGGAGGCCTGGACGGCGTCCTTGGTGATCTCGTGAAAGAGTACGCGACGAATCGGCGCTTCGACGCGGGTACGCGCCGGTCCTTGCGTGAAGTAGCTCGCCACGTGCCAGCCGATTGCCTCCCCTTCGCGATCGGGGTCGGTCGCGATGAACACTTCGCGCGCGACCCGTGCGTGCTTCTTGAGATCGTTGAGGATGTCTTCCTTCCCCTCGATCGTGACGTAGTCAGGCGCAAAACCCTGCTCGATATCGATACCGAGCTTTTTGGCCGGCAGATCGCGCACGTGACCGACGGTGGCCTTCACCGTGTAACCAGTGCCCAGATATTTGCCGATGGTTTTGGCCTTGGCCGGGGACTCCACGATGACCAGCGATTTTCCGGCGGCAGGCAGCACATCGTCTTCAGCCGCCGAGGCGGGCGAAGCGCGACGTCCGGTCTTGGCCGCAGCGCTTTTCGCGACCTTTTTGGCGGCCTTTTTGGGGGCCGCCTTTTTGGGGGCCGCCTTCTTGGCGGTGGACTTCTTCGCCGCCGCCTTTTTGGGCGCGGCTTTTTTGGAAACGGCTTTTTTCGGCGCCGCCTTGACCGGCGCGTCCGTCTCAGGCGCTTCGACCGAAGTCGACGCCCGAGCGGTGGGTTGTTTCGCGACCTTCTTAGTTGCCATGAGGCGTCAGTGCAGCAGAGTGCGATCAGAGCCCAGCGAAGCGGCGTCGAGCCCCACTTCGTCGGCGAGCGAACGGATCTCGGGCAAACCGATCCGCCCGTCAATATGAAAGAGCGCGCGTTCGATCAACTGTTCGAAGTCGAACGAGGCGACGCTTCCGGAAGCCAGCATCATTATCAGGTATCCCCACGCGTCGGACGTAAAACGACCGCGTTCGTGCGGTCCCTGCACCCGAAGCGACCCACCCGTGTCCGACTGTGCGGATGCCACGATGTACTCATCAGGCAAGTCCAGCGCCACAGCATCGGCGAAATACAGGGAAAGCACTTCACCAATTTCATGCCGGGCCAACCCGTTCGACGCCAGGAACGACTCCATCTCCATGATATCAGAGTCGGTCGTAAAGCGCTCACGCAGTGTGGCCAACATCTGGGTCCACCGATCAGACATACCCTATTCCATAGCGTGGGGTTCGATTCGGGCCAACTCTAGCACCCGATCCACAACCCGTTGAAAATCAAGACGTTCAGTGTCGACGGCGTGATCGGCCGAGTCGTACGCGTCACAACGTTCCTGCCACAGACGATGCAAGACCCGCGCGGGATCGCCGACCGTCAGCAGGGGGCGAATAGTCGCATCATAACGCAGTCGCGCCAAGGCCTGCGTCGGCGAAACGACCAGATGGATGATACAAGCATGTGGTCGCACCAACGCCATCGCCCCAGGCGCGGTGACCCATCCGCCGCCGGGTGCCCACACGGCCGGCGACGCTCCGACAAGCTCCGTCGTCAGGTCGTACTCCATTTTCCGGAATGTTGACTGGCCATATTCTGCAAAGAGTTGCGCCACGGTGCGACCTGAACGTGATTCGAGCTCACGGTCAAAATCCACGAACGGAACGCCGAGCTCGGCAGCTGCGGCTTGGCCCACCGAACTCTTGCCCGCGCCCGGCAGGCCGACCAGAATCACCGACCGCCGAAGCATCAGACGCCCGCTGTCAGGTCCACCCGCGCATCGAGGCGCGCCAGATATCCGGCCAGGTTGCGCTGCACCTCACCAAGCGAATCGCCGCCGAACTTCTCAAGTACTGCCTGCGCACACACAAACGCGGCCATCGCTTCGGCGATCACGCCCATGGCCGGTACCGCCGTCACATCGCTGCGCTCCGCCGCCGCGGACGCGACGCTACCGGTGGCCACATCCACCGTGGCCAATGGCTTCATGAGCGTGGCGATCGGCTTCATCGCGACGCGGATGACCAGTGGCTCGCCCGTGGTCATGCCGCCCTCAAGGCCACCCGCGCGGTTGGTGCGGCGACGGACGTGCCCCGCAATGGTTCGCCCCGGCGCCGGTTCGATTTCGTCGTGTACGTCTGAGCCTGGACGACGTGCGGTCTCAAAGCCGAGACCGATCTCCACGCCTTTCACCGCCTGAATCGACAACATCGCCTGACCGAGCCGTCCGTCGAGTTTGCGATCCCACGAGACGTGGGAGCCGAGACCCACGGGAAGACCGGTGACGACCACTTCGACGATTCCACCGAGCGTATTGCCGGCGCGCTTGATCTCGTCGATATAGGCGATCACTCGCGCCTCGGCATCCGGATCAAGCATGCGCACGGTCGACGCGTCCGAGGCTGCGTTGATGTCGATGGGCAGTTCGGCCGGGGGTGCGGCGTCGATACCGCCCAGGTGCACCACATGCGATCCAATGTGCACGCCGAGTTCCCGCAGGAAGCGACGGCAGATCGCACCCGCGGCCACACGCGCCGTGGTTTCACGTGCCGACGCGCGCTCCAGGATGTCGCGCGCGTCACTGCGGTCGTACTTGAGGATACCAGTGAGATCGGCGTGACCCGGTCGCACGCGCGTGACTACCCGGCGACGCGGGCCATCCGCGTCGCTTTCGCGTGGCGCCGCATCCATGATTTCGACCCAGTTCTTCCAGTCGCGATTGAGCACGAGCATCGCGATCGGTGAGCCGAGCGTTTCGCCGGCGCGCACACCGGACTGGAACTCGACGCGGTCGGTCTCGATCTGCATGCGGCGTCCGCGTCCGTAGCCCTGCTGCCGGCGCGCGAGTTGCGTGTCCACGTCGTCGGCGAGCAGCGGCACGCCAGCGGGCAGTCCTTCGAGAATCGCGACAAGCGATGGTCCGTGAGATTCGCCGGCGGTAGTGAAGCGCAGCATGGGGCAATCGGAGTAGATGAATGGCGCAACGTGCACAGGAACACAGGTCTGTCGGATAACGTAACCGATGCGCGCAGTTGGCACGACGTGCCCGGGAGCGGAA
>JBBRFQ010000078.1:0-15255 GCA_038224035.1 Gemmatimonadales bacterium | reverse complement strand
GGGACTGCAGCTCAAGTCGCCGCGGGAGATCGATACCATGGCTCGTGGCGGCGCAATTCTGGCTGCCACGCATGCGTTTCTCAAGACGCACATCAAGCCTGGCGTGAGTACGGGGGATCTCGATCGGCTCGCCGAACAGTTTATTCGCGGCCACGCTGGCGCCGAGCCCGCTTTTAAGGGGCTGTACGGTTTTCCCGGCGCCGTGTGCATTTGTGTGAACGAAGAAATCGTGCACGGCATTCCGTCGAACAAGTGTGTGCTGCACGACGGTGACATTGTGACGGTGGATATCGGGGTGAAGTACGAAGGCATGTTCACCGATGCCGCGGTCACGAACCCCGTTGGCACCATCGACGAAGTCACCCAGCGGTTGCTCGATGTTACGGAGCGTTCGCTGGCGGCGGGTATTGCCGCGGCCACCACTGACAATCATGTCGGCGACATTGGCGCGGCGATTCAGGCGGTGGTGGAAACGGCCGGCTTTTCGATTGTGCGCGAACTGGTGGGGCACGGTGTGGGTTTTGCGCCGCACGAAGAGATTCAGATCCCCAACTACGGCAAGGCCAAGCGCGGCAAGAAGCTGATGCCGGGGCTGACCATCGCGATTGAACCGATGGTGAACGTGGGGACGGCGAAAACACGCACGCTCGCCGACAAGTGGACCGTGGTGACGCTCGATGGCAAGCGATCAGCGCATTTTGAGCATACGATTGCGGTGACTGAAGCGGGGCCGAGGATACTGACGCTGGTTTAGAGTTGGTGCCGTTCTCGACGCGCGGCGCGTTACGCTTCGCCCATCGATATCTCGGCCTGTTGCTCGGCCAGTCGCGCGTGAGTATTCGCCGTGAGCGCGGCCTCCATCGCATCGTCCAACAGTCTCGCGGCCCGCGATCCCGCGCCAACCTCCGCGCCCTCCTGGCGCAGCGCATGCACATTGATGCGCACGTTCCAGATGGCGCCTTTGCACGCGGCCTCGGCGAGGAGCGCGGCAACGGTGGCATCACTGATCGCATTCTGATTGCCGATTTTTGCCACGTGTGCCGCGAGTTCGCACACGCGTGCGCAGGCGTGCGCTGTTTCGAGCGGTACATCGGCCGCGCCGTACAACGCATTTTGAACCGCCAGTGTACGTGCTGTCGCTGCTTCGTCAGTGTCGCTCGTGAGCTGATACGCAGAGCGCACGGCTTCGTAGCTGTCCGCATCGCGCGTCACGAGCTCCGTGAGTGTGCGGCGGAGTGCTGCGGCATCGGCCGCGAGTGCACGCAACTCGATTTCATGCGCCGCGTACTTTTTGCGACCGATGCTGAGCCCCGTCACCATTTGCGCGAGCGCCGCGCCGAGTGCGCCGGCGTGTGCTGCCACACTGCCACCGCCCGGTGTCGGTGATGATCCCGCGACGCGAGCCACGAACGCGTCTACGCCTTCACCGCCCGCCGCAAGTTCACGCACACGGGTTTCAATGAGCATGCGTGGCGAGTATCCACGCAGTTGCACATGTCGCGCGCCGGCTTCGAGCAAACAGCGCTCGGGCACGAGCCCAACGAGTTCACTCCATGTGGGAGCGATGCCGTGCGCCGCGGCTTCGCTGCGCACCATTTCGAAGACGCGGTGCAGCGGCGTCCTTTCCGTGTCCACAAGGTTCATGGAAACCTGCGCCTGGCCGTCCACTTCGAGGCCCATGCCTTTCACGTAGCGCAGCCCGCCGCTGGAGCCGCGAATCGCCTTGGCCACCTCTTTCGCCACCGGCAGATTGCTCGCCGGGCCGAGGTACACGTTGTACGCCACCAGAAACGGTCGCGCGCCGATCGCAATCGCGCCCGCCGTTGGGTGTACCGAGCGTTCGCCAAAGTCGGGAATACGTGCGTCGTCGATGGCGATGCTGTCGCGAATGCCTTCGTACTGTCCGCGGCGCACGTCGGCAAGGTTTTCGCGCGCCGGTAATTGTGCCGCGCGTTCGTAGAGGTACACCGGAATTGACAACTCGCGCGCCACGCGCCGCCCAAGTTCGCGCGCGAGGGCCACGCAGTCATCCATGGTGACGCCGTCGAGCGGAATGAAGGGCACCACATCGGTCGCGCCGAGCCGTGGGTGTTCGCCGATGTGTTGGGTGAGATCAATGCGCGCGGTGGCCTCGCGTACGCCGGCGAACGCAGCGTCTACCGCGACCTCAAGTGGCGCGACAAACGTGATGACCGTGCGGTGATGCGACGGGTCGCTGGATACATCGAGTACGTGAGCGCCGTCGATGCTCGCGATCGCGTCGCGGATGGCGGCGATGACGGCCGGGTCGCGGCCTTCAGAGAAGTTGGGGACACATTCAACGAAGGGCATGGCGGGGGAGTGCGGGGGGAGTGGCGAGCGGGGCGCAGAGGGCGGAGCGGCGGCAGACAGCGTGGAATTTACGAGTGCGCACGGCACGGGTATAAGGGCAAATGCCCTATTGTGCGACGCGGCACATCACTATAAAACACCAATGAGCGCGATGGGCGCTCGCAGTTGCTCCGTCGCGGTCATGCGGCGAACTCGACCGTTTGACCAGCGAGGAGACTGTTATGGAATCCGAGAAACTCGATCGTGCGCGAGCGCGCCCAGCGCTCCTGCTCTCGCGGAGTCCAACGCGGCGGCAATTGGTTGAGTTGCTGCTGGACGGAAAGTCGCGCAAGGCCATTGCGATGGAGATGCAGCGATCGCAGCATACGATCGACTCGCATCTCAAGGCCATCTATCGGCCGATCGGTGTAGGTGATCGTGCGTGTTTGATGATGTTGGCGCATGAACGGGCAACTGATGGGTGCTCCCCCCCCCCGGAACTGGGGACTCGACACATCACCTCGACCCGTGAATAATGTGAGACGACGAGGGCCTTCTAACTCACCTCTAGCGCACTTCCGAAGCTCCCCCAGCATTGACTCCGCCTCGTGCTCCCCCCGACCTCCGAGAAACCGTGAGAACACACGTCATAGTGCCGTTCTTATCGTCGGCCTCTCTCACCCGCTGACAGAGCGTTCGCCGGTTCGGGTCAGTACGTCATCCATCGAGTTTTCTCGGCCGGTCAAGCGCGCTGTCAGCACACAGGCAGGACTGTTCGCGAGTTCGTGCAAATAATGGCACGCATTCTTAGTGACATTCCGTACGGCAACATTTCGCTGACGACGGGTGCAGTTTCACACTGTTGATGAGGAACGAGACGATGCAAGAGAGCCGTGGCGCAGGATGGGGTCTGGGGCGAACATCAACTCGCGTAGCAGCTGTTGCTCACGTCGAGCGCGTGCAGACCGAGCAGAATGGCGGTCGAGGGCACGACGAGCGTAACCGAGCAGTGCAGCACGAGCCCGTGTGTCAAAACGTGAGCTTGCCTCATCGTGGAGCGATTACGAGACAGAGAACATCGGCAGTTGTAGCGCTGGCCCTTGGCGTGATCATTAGTGCTGCTTATGTTCGACCCGCTAAAGCGGCCCACACCTACTGGGATTGCCTTGAAGCGGCGTCCTATGGACTCAGTCAGTGCATGACATGGGCGCTGCTTCCAGATGCTACGTTCACCAGTGCCGATTGCTGGGAGACCTTCTTTTACTTGCGGGATGACGAGAACGGGTGCCACCAGTTTGACCCCGAATGACGCAGCTTTCGAATGCGCGCTCAGTTCCGCGCGCTGGTTTCCGACGCTACAACTTGGTGTTGTTCGCGTGGGCGTACTTGTTCCTGTGCGCCTGCGCCGCACACGAGCCAACGCAAGCCGAGGCGACCCTCGATGTCCTTCCTCCAGCGTCGGGTCGGCTCTCAGACGGCTTTACAGTTCCGCACTCGTTCGTCGAGCGCAGCGACGGCATGGTCCTCGCATCCGACGTGGCCCATCGCGAGGTGTGGCTCACCGACTTTGATGTTGGTGGTCGTCAGCTGTTTGGTCGCCGCGGAAATGGGCCGGGCGAATACCGCGATGTACATCAGCTTCTGCCTGTTGGCGGTGATTCAGTGGCCATCATCGCGTCCACGATACCTTATCGCGTCTCCGTAGTTGCACCTGACGGACAGCCAGTGCGTACTCGCCTGCTGAGCCGATTCGCATCCGTACAGCAGGCAGCGTACGACTTCGAAGAGTATCCCCAGTTGAGTCGCGCCGACACTTTGGGCCGGATGTATGGCGCCCGACTTCCATTCTCAAGTTCTATCGGAGGTTTGACCTATCTTGACTCTGTGCCGATTATGCGACTCGATTGGCGAAAGAGCAAGATTGACACAGTGGCGTTTTTCGAGCTGGGCGAGCAAGCTGCGTCACGAAGGCCGCGTGGGGCGGACCAATCGTATTCGCTTGGGAAAGGCATCTTTGCTGCCGTCAACGATTGGACGGTTCTGAGCGACGGGACGGTTGTAGCGGTTGACGCACGAAGCTACAGCCTCGTATTCGTTAGCGAGGATGGATCGGTGAAGAACGTACCCGTGCTACAGAAGCCCCCGGCATACCCGATCGATCAGCGTGAGTGGGATCGATACTTCGACTCCTTAGCGCGTGTCACCGTGGCACGAGTTCAGCGAGCAACCGGCGAGGTGTCAGCGCGAGTCGGAAAGCGGCTCGGCTCTCCCAGCCCGGAGAAGAGCATTCGCAAACCGGCGAAGCCCGACTTCTGGCCACCCGTGCTTACTAGCGTCGCCAGAATAAAGCTCGCGAACGGACTCTTGTGGGTACCAGTCGCCGGTAGCTATACACCCAAGCGCCAGTACTGGCACGTGATAGGACTTGACGGCGACGTGAAGCGACACTACGCGCTTGACGAGGGCGTTTTCCTGCTTGAGGCTACGTCATGCTGGGTTTACACGGCTCGTCGCGACAAAGATGATCTGTTCTGGGTGAGTCGACACCAAAATGTTGTTAGCGCAGACACTGGTCAGCAGGCCGATAACGTCAGGGAAAAGTGTGCGGCAGAGTCCGAGGGTTGAAGTGTCCGATTAAGCGGATACCAGGACGTGGTGTTGAACTTCCAACAGAGCCAGCAGCACAGAATGGAAAGCGTACGACTTCCGTCTGCAAGCCCTTCGACCGCCTGCGCAGGTCGATGCACTTTGGGAAGACGGCAACGGATTTGTGTGAGTACTCCTGCTCAACGCGGACTCGCAGCGGCGCTCACCATCTGCGAAGAACGACGCGGGTGAAGCATAAATGGGCACGGATGACACCGGTAATCCCCCCGGAAAAGCGGGGTGGTGGATTCAGCCGGTGAGCGCAACACCCTCCGCAAATATCGTTGTTGGCGTACGAAAGTCGAGTGTCCTTCTTGGACGCGTGGTGAGTTCTGCCGCCACCAAATCAAGCGCAGCTTGCGAGTGTAGAGCTTTCTGAAGCGGCATCATTACGTCAGCGTGGTGGTCGACTTGGACGACCCACGGATCTTGCACGTGGCTGACGACCGGAAGGCCACGAGTCTCACAGGCGACTTGACGACGCTCACCGACGCGCAGCGCGACGGGATTGCGGCCATCGCGATGGACATGTGGGAGCCGTATCGCAAGACGATTCGCGCCCACGTGCCAGACGCGGACCGGAAGATCGTCTTTGACAAGTTTCGTGTGCTCCAGCATGTCAGCGCGGCCGTGGACCACGTGCGCAAGCAGGAACACCGCGCGCTGGTCGCCGCTGGCGACACCCGGCTGACGCGCACCAAGTACATGTGGCTGAAGAATCCCGCAAACTTCTCCGCGACGGCGTGGCGCGAGTTCGCGGCCCTTCGCCACAGCACGTTGCAGTCCGCCCGCGCGTGGGCCTTGAAGGAAAGCCTGCGCCGCCTCTGGGATTACACGCATGTCGGCGCGGCCCGCACGTTCTTCCGCGGGTGGTACGGTTGGGCGATGCGGTCGTGCCTCGAGCCGATCAAGAAGGTCGCGCGCATGCTCAAGGTGCATCTCGAGAATATCCTCCCGTTCCTCACCCATCGCATCACCAACGCCGCGACCGAAGGCCTCGACGCAAAAATCCAGTGGATCAAGTGCGGCGCACGTGGTTACCGGAACCGTGACGCCTTCAAGATGGCGATCTACTTTCACTGCGGCGGCCTAGAGCTCGAACCTCGCCGCTCCTGACGGTTACCCACTCGAAAGCCTGAAGAGCCAAATATATTTTGATTGTTCCTTCACGCGATCGCGGCGAAGGGGCAGTCTCTGCGGTCTCTGCGCCTCTGTGGTTATCGCTTTTGCTGTTGGCAGTTGCTGTTGCTGTTACTCCGGCTGCCCTCTCGAGGCTCAAACCCCATCCATCGACATCTCCGCCCGCCGCTCCGCCAATCGGGCGTGCGTCGTCGCCATGAGCGCGGCTTCCATCGCGGCATCAATAAGCGTCGCCGCCCGCGATCCCGCGCCCACCTCCGCGCCCTCCTGACGCAGCGCATGCACGTTGATGCGCACATTCCAGTTCGCGCCTTTGCACGCCGCCTCGGCGAGTAGCGCAGCGACCGTTGCATCGCTGATCGCATTCTGATTGCCAATCTTGGCCACACTCGCCGCCAGTTCGCACACGCGTGCGCAGGCGCGCGCGGTTTCGAGCGGCACGTCGGCCGCACCATACAGTGCGTTGTGAATCGCCTGTGTGCGCGCTGCCGCGGCGTCTTCGGTGTCGCCGGCGAGCTGATACGCTGAGCGCACCGCCTCGTAACTGGCGGCATCGCGCGTGACGAGTTCGCCGAGTGTACGGCGTAGCGACGATGCATCGGCCGCGAGACCGCGCAACTCTGTTTCGTGTGCCGCGTACTTTTTGCGGCCGATGCTGAGCCCGGTCACCATCTGCGCGAGCGCCGCACCGAGTGCGCCGGCGTGCGCCGCCACACTGCCACCGCCCGGTGTTGGTGATGGACCGGCCACGCGCGCCATGAACGCGTCCACACCTTCACCGCCCGCAGCGAGTTCGCGCACGCGTGTTTCCACGAGCATGTTCGGCGAGTAGCCCCGCAGTTGTACGTGGCGCGCGCCTGCTTCGAGCAGGCAGCGCTCGGGCACGAGTCCAACGAGTTCGCTCCATGTGGGCGCAACGCCGTGTGCGGCCGCTTCGCTGCGCACCATTTCGAACACGCGGTGCAGTGGCGTCTTTTCCGTGTCCACGAGGTTCATGGACACCTGCGCCTGGCCGTCCACTTCGAGACCCATCGCTTTCACGTAGCGCAGTCCGCCGCTGGAGCCACGAATCGCTTTCGCGACTTCTTTTGCAACGGGCAAGTTGCTCGCCGGGCCGAGGTACACGTTGTAGGCCACAAGGAACGGACGCGCCCCGATGGCAATAGCGCCTGCTGTGGGGTGTACCGCGCGCTCACCGAAATCCGGAATGCGCGCATCGTCCGTGGCGATGCTGTCGCGGATGCCTTCGTACTGCCCGCGGCGTACGTCGGCGAGGTTCTCACGCGTTGGTGTTTGTGCTGCGCGTTCGTAGAGGTACACCGGAATCGACAGCTCGCGCGCTACGCGTTCCCCGAGCTCACGCGCGAGCGCGATGCAGTCGTCCATGGTCACGCCGTCGAGCGGAATGAACGGGACCACGTCGGTGGCGCCTAGTCGCGGATGTTCGCCTAAGTGTGTGGTGAGATCAATGCGCGCGGTGGCCTCGCGTATGCCGGCGAACGCGGCGTTTACAGCGACCTCAAGTGGCGCGACAAACGTGATGACGGTGCGATGATGTGACGGGTCGCTGGACACATCGAGCACGTGTGCGCCGGTGACGCCGGCGATGGCATCACGGATGGCGGCGATAACGGCCGGATCACGGCCTTCAGAGAAGTTTGGGACGCATTCGACGAAGGGCATGGTGGGGAGTGCGGGGGAGGGCAAACCGTCTGCCAGAGCGCGCAACGTGAGGTGTTGGAAGGTGCAATTTAGGACTGTGCGCCGAGCGGGTATAGGGCAAATGCCCTATTGCGGCGGCAAAGGACGCGGCCTGACTCATGCCCGCGTGCACACGGCGCGTAGTGGCCGACGCGTCGGCGCTTGGTCGCGCTGTTGCTGGAGGGCAAGTCGCGCAAAGCAGTCGCGATGGAGATGCAACGCTCGCCGAAGACGATTGACGCGCACTTGAAGCCGATCTACGTGGCGATCGGGCGTGGCGATCGCGATATCAACCCTACGTTCGGCCTTTGAGACACGCCGGCATTGTGAGTTGGTTGTTGACGTCCATGATCCGAAGACGGGCCGCCTCATCGCCTCGAGAACGGCGAAGGGTGCTGTCGTCGGGTTTGCTGCACCCGGCGTGCGCTTCCGGGTTGACGAAACCTCTGATGGGATTGTCAGCCTGCGCCTGCTGACGGTGTCACTGGACTCAAGCGACACGCGAAACTGGCAGGTCGCGCTCCCGCGCTCCCGCGCGCCGTCGCGACACGAACGTGAAGCAGCCCGCGAACAGCGGCCGCGCAGGCTGCTGCGCTACCCCGGCATAGCGCCAATGCCGTATTGCGGAAGCCGTAATACTCGCGTGAGATTACGACTGCGTGCGCACGGTGCGTACTGGTGATTGTCGCGAGAGGGCGTGACAACGGCGAGCGGAGGCGCCAGAAGTATGAGAATGATTCCGAGGTCAATCCGCGCGACGATATCACCGCCGAAGTACGGAGCAAGGGTTCGGGGCATCGCTGACGCTGTCAGCCTGATTGCGCTGATGCTCGTGTGCCGCGCCGTACCCTCCGGCGCCCAAGCACGAGCGAGCATCGCAGGTTCTCCGGCCCAAATCGTCGCCAACACATCACGTGCCGCTGCCCCAATCGCGTTTCGCCTTGGCGGCACGCCACAGCTGGACCTAGGTGGTCTCGAAGAGGACCCTGAGCTGGAGTTCGATCATCGTCAGGGCTACTTGCGCGCCGAACGCCTGTCGAACGGCGACTATGCGGTCATCGATGTGTTTCGAATTCACTTCTTCAACTCGCGCGGTAGACGGATACGAGTCGTGGGCAAAAAAGGTGGTGGTCCGGGCGAGTTCCAGTACCTGGATGCAATCTGTCGCACTCGCGGCGATACATTGGTCGTGGCTGACAGTCACCTCAGTCGATTCACCATGCTCACCGGCCGAGGCGAGATCGTCAGGAGCTTGCAACGCGACGAAGCGCGCGAAGCCCCTGCGCAGTTCTGCTTCGACGACGGAACATTCGTGGCGCGACGCACGGTGCGCCATTCGGACGGACGACAACGTGTGGAGCTCGCCAGATTGCGAACCGATGGCTCGCTCGTCAACTCACTCGGCGCGTTCGAGAGCGCGGGCACAGATCTCGTGACGCAACCGGTCGTTTCTGTCGTTGCCGCTGGAGCTCAGCTCTACTTCGGCGATGGTTCTGCCAGCGAGTTTAGCGTGTACGACACGATGGGGAGGCTCGTCCGAACAGTGCGCAGCGATGATCCACAGTCACGCGTTGCATCCGAAGACATTGAGCAACAACTTGCGTTGACGATACCGAACACCGCCACGGCGTCGCAACGGGCAAAGACAATCGCACGACGGAAGGCAATGCCTCACCGAGCTGTATGGCCGGCGTATCGAACAATCCTGGTCGATCCGATCGGAAGGGTATGGGTGCAGTCGTACGAGCGAATCTCCGCATCGCCGTTCTTACGAGAGACGTGGGCCGCGTTCCATGCAAGCGGACGATTGGAAGGGCGACTTGAAGTCCATGCCGAGGCCTTCGGGATGAGGCCGCCGAGAGTGGTCGCGTTTGGAAATGGCAGCGTTATGCTCCGGCGCACGGATGGCGACGGCGCAACTCATCTGGTGGTCAAGCCAGTCAGCCGAGTTCTTCGCGCCGAGCCGTGATCATATGTGTAGGCTACGTTTCGGGTGCGTCAAGTCCGCCGCGCTCAACGTGTGCAGCGTTGCATTGTCTTAGTATCGGCCGTGCTGGGAGCCGCGTGTTCGACCGAGAGTGACGCCTGCTGCACATTATCGCGCGCGCCGGATACGCCGGCGATGGCATCACAGATCGCGGCGATGACGGATGGATCGCGGCCGATACGAGACACTGATCGAGGTGTTGGACACCAGAACCGGGTTGCCTGGTGGTTCCGCAACGGCCGCCGGATTTCCAATCTCCTTGCTGCCCGACCGTCGGGCCCCGGTATACGGTGAATCGGAGGACGGAACGCCGCGGATCGAGGTTATCCAATACTTTGCGGACGCAAAGCCGCAGTAGCCGTACTGAAGGTCACCGTATGGATATTGACACAAGATTCGTGTAACACTAATAACGCGCTATGAGGAACGTAACCGTAACTCTCGATGAAGACGTGGCGCGTTGGGCGCGTATTCAAGCGGCGGAGCTGGATGTCAGCGTTTCGCGGATGCTCGGAGATTTGCTGCGAGAACAGATGCGCCGCCGACTGACGTACAAAACGGAAATGCAGCAGTACCTCGTGCGCGAGCCGAGGCCGATCAACTCTTCGGGTGCAGCCTATCCCTCGCGTGAGGAGTTGCATGACCGCGCCGATCTTCGTTGACACCAACGTTCTGGAGTACGCCGTTGACGCCAGCGCCGGCGAACGGCACACGTCAGCGCGCGAATGGATGCGGGCCTTGTGGGAGCATGAGTCGGGTCGGCTCAGCATTCAGGTGCTGCAGGAGTTTTATGTCACCGTAACCAGAAAGCTGAGTCCGGGCATGTCGCACAATGAGGCACAGCGTGAAGTGCGCGCATTGCTGCCCTGGGGCCCGATCGAGATCGACCCGGCGATTCTTAAGCGCGCCTGGTTCATTGAGTCTCGCTACAGCGTCTCCTGGTGGGACGCGCTAATCGTTGGCAGCGCGCAGTCGCTTGGCTGTCTCACTCTCCTCACCGAAGACCTGCAACACGAGCAGAACTTTGACGGATTGCTTGTCAGAAACCCGTTTCGCACGACGCCGAACGCGTTGGGACTGTAAGCGGCCGCATCGGAATACAGCGACTGCGTGTTGGGTGATCACGTCCCATCCTATAGTTGGGTGATCTTCGAATATCGGCTTCGTGGAAGATGATGCTTCTCTTTGCGACACTCGCGGTTCTGCTGCAGCCAGACACGGTTCGCCTCACCGAACGCCTGTGCGCCAGCTGCAACGTTCGGCTTGAGCGCATCGCAACACTCGGCGACAATAACGGGCCCGGCGCCATCTCCACGTTCCGCGTGGCCTTGGCCAAAGATACCGCGGGACGATACCTGGTGAGTGAGGGCGCTCCGCTCTCCGTGTACTCCGCGCAGGGGACGTTCCTGCGCACGGTTGGCAGGCGGGGCGGCGGTCCGGGCGAATACCGACGGATCTGGCGCATCGCGCCGTTCTCGCAGGGCACTATCATCTTTGATGACTTCGCCAAACGCAGCACGGTCCTGTCGCTCAATTTCAAAGTGATTGACACCAAGCCTGCGCCTGAGGCTCCGCTTTCCGTGATCGTACGCGACGATCGCAGCGGCGTGATGGCATCGTTCGTTAACACGCCTGCACTCAAGGGCGTGCCGCTGCACGACTTCGACACGCAAGGCGTCCTCGTGCGCTCATACGGCGCGAGCCGCACGCCGTATCGCGCCGATCTACGCGATCTCTTTCAGCGTTACGTCGCAAAGTCGACGGTTTCGAACACGTTCTGGATCAACCACCGGCGCGACTATACGTTCGCGCACTGCACGTTCGGCAATCAATCCTGCCGAACTTATGTGCGGCGTGCTGAGTGGTTTCCCGCGCCAGCCTTCAGTGGATTGGTACGAGCGCCAGCACCTGGATCCGCCGCCGCCACAATTGATGAGCGTGTCGCAAGTTGACGACAGATTCCTGTGGACGCTCACGTGGGTGGCCGGCCAGCGCTGGCGCTCTTCGGTCAAGCTGCAGACGCGAACAGAATCAAGAATCACCGATTTCGACGGCTACTTGGATACCATCGTGGAGCGCATCGACCTGCGAACCAACACGGTGGTTGCATCACAGCGGTTCGACCGGTGGTTCTCCGGCTTCACAGGTGCCGGCGAGGTGTGGTCGTATCGTGAAGACGACGACGGGATTGGGCGGATTGATGTGTTCAGGTTGCGCCTGCAATCACTGCGGTGAACCGTCCGTTTCAAGCAATGCTTCGAGAGCTGTAGCGTCTGCCAGGTCCTGGGGACGCGCCGTCGCGCGCTTGTTCCGGATGAGGTCTGCGCGCGAGATGATTGACAACGGAATCTGATCGATCTCACCTTGCACTCGGCGAGACCACGCCTCATCGAATTCGATGCCCCAAAGTCGCGTCAGCAGGTCCACGCGGTTCGGCGCCCGCCCAAGCTGTATCATACGATCGTCGGCGATGAAGTCGGAAGCCGACAGACCAATCTGGCCGAAGCCGAACGCTTCAAGTGCCGACATAACGCGGCTTGCATTGTCCGGGTCGGCGCGCACGAAGAGGTCGAGGTCCTCGGTGAATCGCGGATAGCCGTGGAACGCAACGGCGTGACCGCCAACCACCAGAAACTCAACGCGGTGCGAGGTGAACAACGCGAGCAACTCGCGCAAGTCCGCGTCCAGCATCTCCAAGGCGCTCCCGGTAGGCTTGCTGCATCGCCAGCAAGCGATTGAGCCGCTGCTGTGCCGTCATCGCCCGCAGTTCATTCCGATCCGATTCGGCGGCAGCCGCGTGCGACGCGTGAATGACGATTCGTCGTTCCATTACTGAAATCTAACGGTTTTGACCCAACCGCGCCTGCTCATCGCCCGTGCTCCGCAACGTCTCCAACAACCACTCATGCATGACCGTGTTGCTCGCCACAATCGGCCCGTGCACCACACCCACATCGCGCCCGTCAAAATCCGTCACGCGCCCACCCGCCTCACGCACAATCAGGATTCCCGCTGCGACGTCCCACGGGGCGAGCTCAAGCTCCCAGAATCCCTGAAAGCGCCCACAGGCGACATCACACAAATCGAGCGCCGCTGCACCCGCACGGCGCATACCGGCCGTCGCCGATGCCACCGCCGCAAACTGCGGTTGGTAGCGCGCCAGGTGACCGGTATGCTTGAACGGAAAGCCGGTCCCGATAAGCGCGCGCATTGGCTCCGTAATCGTTGACACCTTGATCGGTGCGTACTCGCCGTTCGCCAGTACACGATGCGCGCCGAGTCCGCGCGCCGCAACAAACGTCTCCCCCGTGGCCGCGTTCACAATCGCACCGGCCGCGAGGTCGCCGTCCACAAGAATGCCGACGCTCGTGGCATACCACGGAAACCCGTGCAGAAAGTTCGTCGTGCCGTCGAGCGGATCGGCCACCACCGCGATGCCCCGGGAGATGTTTGTATCAGGCGTCATCTCTTCCGCGAGCAATACCGCCGAAGGCACCATGCGCGTGATCACCGCGGCCAGGGCGACCTCGGCTTCGCGATCCACATGGCTCACAAAGTCGGCCGGACTCTTCACCTCCCACGTCAGTCCGTCCACATCGCGGGCACGCGCCGTCACCACCGCCGCACCGGCCCGGGCCGCGGCCAGCGCCACCTGACGCAGCGCCGCTGGGGACACATCCCCGTCGAATACCCCATCGCCGTCGCGCGGGCCAAACTCGCTCTGCTCATTCGCTTGCACAGGGACCGCCTCACTCCTAGGCTTGTGACATGACACGCATCTTCAGCGGAATTCAGCCCTCCGGCGAACTCCACATCGGCAACTACCTCGGCGCCGTCCGCAACTGGGTCGCGCTCCAGGAACAGCACACCGGCTCGCTCTTCTGCGTGGTGGACTACCACGCCATTACCGGCAACTACGACACCCATGTCCTGCGCCAGCGCCGCTGGGATATGGCGCGCTCACTGCTCGCCGCTGGGATCGATCCGGCCAAGGCCGCGCTCTTCATGCAGAGCGACGTGCCTGAACATACTGAGTTGTCGTGGATCTTCACGACCAACCAGCCCATCGGCGACCTCGAGCGGCAGACGCAATACAAGGACAAGTCTGGCACGATGGAGAGTATTCCGGCCGGCCTGCTCATGTATCCGGTGCTGCAGGCAGCTGACATTCTGCTGTACCGCGCTGACCGTGTGCCCGTGGGAGAAGACCAGGTGCAGCACCTTGAGCTCTCGCGCGACATTGCGCGCCGCTGGAATGCGCGATTCGGTGACGGGTTCTTCCCCGAACCACAGGCACTGCTCACGCCCACCCGCCGCATCATGGGGCTCGACGGCAAGTCCAAGATGTCCAAGTCACTTGGCAATACCATTGGCCTGCTCGAAAGCGACGACGAAATCTGGCAGAAGCTGCGCCCGGCCGTTACCGATCCGCAGCGCGTGCGCAAGACAGACGCCGGACGCCCGGAAGTGTGCAACATCTTCCAGTTGCACAAGGCCTACTCGCCCGCCGAGACGGTGGCCGAGGTAGACACCAACTGTCGTTCGGCCGCGTGGGGTTGCATTGACTGCAAGAAGGTGCTGCAGGCCAATATGGTTACTGAACTCACGCCCATCCGCACGCGCGCGCAGCAACTCACCGAAGAACCCGCGCGTGTGCTCGATGCGCTCGCCGACGGTGCAAAGACCGCGCGTACCATCGCGCGTGAGACGATGCTGGTGGTGAAAGACCGTATGGGCCTTGCACCGCTCGCGCTGCCGTGATGCGTCGGGCGGTGGTTGATCTCGCAAGCTCGGCCACGACCATGGCGCTGCCTGCGTCCGGTGCGGATCGGTTGCGCGCATTTACGCCCGATGGATGGGAGTTGGTGCTGGTGCAGTCTCCGACCGACTCAAGCGGTGACGGCACCAATAGTGTGAGCCCGGAAGCGCTCGAGGCGGTGGCGAACGCCGAGGTGTACTTCGGTTACGGGTTGCCGGCGTCGCTGGTCGCTGCTGCGCCGCAGCTGCGGTGGGCGCACAGTGCCTCGGCCGGCGTGGGCAAGTCCATCACGCCGGAGCTGCTCTCGGCGGGGCTGACGTTCACGAACAGCGCTGGTGTGTATGGTGAGGCCATGGCCGACTCCGTGCTCGCCGGTGTCATGCACTTCACGCGTGGCCTCGACTTCGCGGTGCGCCTGCAGGCCGCGTCACAGTGGGAGAAAGAACCGTTTCAGACCGAGCACTTTGCGCTGCGTGAAGTGTCCGGCCTGCGTGTGCTCGTGATTGGCGCCGGTGGCATTGGCTCCGCGGTGGCCACGCGCTTCACGGCGTTGGGCGCGGATTGCACCGGCGTGCGCCGCCGACCGGAGCTCGGCGTTCCGCCGGGATTTGCCCGCGTGATCGGCGTTGATGCGCTCGATGATGCGCTGAAGTCGGCCGATGTGGTAGTTCTGGCCGCCCCGCTAACAGCATTGTCACGAGGTGTGCTCGAT
>JBBRFQ010000077.1:0-15725 GCA_038224035.1 Gemmatimonadales bacterium | reverse complement strand
TACAAGCTCGGCCAGCAGCGCTTCGGACGTATTGGGACCCGAAGTTTGCGGGGGGCGCAACTCAGCCACGACCCGATCGCGGTCCGTCACAAGCACCGTCTCACCGCCCGCTGCAATGCGTATGTATTCGCTGAGCTTGTTTTTGAGGACTTTCAGGCCGACGGTGCGCATTCGTCAAATGTAGCTTCTGGAAGCGTCTTCGTCTACCGTTTCAGTATGGTTCGATCAGAATGTTCTTGCGCCTGCGGACTGCGGGCCCTCGGTGCGGTGAACTGGTTTCGCCATGAATCGAATCCGGTGAAACTGACCTGTTGAAAACCACAGATTCCTACAGCTCCGGACAACGGTTTCGCTGTATCGCATCAATGGGAACGACCGAACTGACCGCGGCTTCTCAGCACAAGTCCCGCTCGACATCGACGCACGCCCGACAACCGGATAACTTGCCTGTCAATCATCCCTGACACTTTTCCCGCTCGTATGACTCACGTAGTCCGGATTGGAACGCGTTCGTCGGCACTGGCCATGGCGCAGGCGCATCAGGTCGCGGCGCTGCTGGCGTCCCATGGCGTGGAGTCCACGCTCACGGAATACACCACCATCGGCGACCGCGTTCTTGATCGCCCGCTCTCGGCGATCGGGGAAAAGGGGCTGTTCACCGCCGAGCTCGAGGCGGATTTGCGGGCCAATCGCACCGATTGTGCGGTGCATTCGCTGAAGGATCTGCCCACCGCCGACCCGGACGGGCTCACGGTGGTGGCACTGCTCGAACGCGAAGACCCGCGCGACGCGCTCGTCGTCACGCAGGGCTCTTCAGTTCGGTCGTTGGCCGATTTGCCGTTTGGCGCGCGCATCGGGACGTCGAGCCTGCGCCGCCGCGCGCAGTTGCTGGCGCTGCGCCCCGACCTCGATGTGGCAGAGTTACGCGGCAACGTGGGTACCCGCCTGCGCAAGATCGATGAAGGACAGGTAGACGCCGCGCTGCTCGCCGCGGCCGGGCTCAAGCGGCTGGGACTCGGCGATCGCATCGTGAGCTTGCTCGACCCGCCCGAGTGGCTGAGCGCACCGGGGCAAGGGGCGATTGCCATTCAATCGCGCACCGACGACGCGCCAATGCGCGCCCTGCTCGAACAGCTCGATCACGCGCCCACGCGTCGTGCCATTACCGCCGAGCGTGCGCTGCTCGCCGCGCTCGAAGGTGGATGCCAGGTGCCGATTGGAGCCGCCGTCGTGCAAGACGCGGAAGGGCTCATGCTGCACGCCTGCATTGCCGATCTGGCCGGACGCACGGTGTTGCGCGGCATGCACCGGGTGAACGACAATGCGCCCGCTGATGCCGGCGTGGTCCTCGCTGAACAACTGCTGGCGGACGGCGCGGGAGAAATCCTGGATCAGCTCCGCGCGACGGGTGGAGGTCGGGCATGAGCACGCCGCACGCGTTCGGAGCGCCGGGTGTGCACGACGGAGAACTCGCACCGCTGGGTGGCTTCCCTCGAGTTCGTCCGCGCCGCTTGCGCCGGACAGCCGCTATTCGCACGCTGGTGCGCGAAACGCGGTTGCACGAAGCGCAGTTCATTCTCCCCCTCTTTGTGCGCAATGGTGTTGGGCTGCGCACACCGATTGGGTCGATGCCGGGCGTCTCGCAAACGTCAATCGATGAACTGTTGCGCGACGCGGAAGCGGCGGCCAGTGCCGGAATCGGCGGCGTGCTGTTGTTCGGCATTCCCGACACCAAAGACGCAACCGGATCGAGCGGCTGGCATGAACACGGGCCCGTGCAGGACGCGGTTCGCGCGATCAAGCGCGAATATCCGGACTTGTTGGTGATCACCGATGTGTGCATGTGTGAGTACACCGATCACGGGCACTGCGGCATCCTCACCGCCAGCGGTGAAGTGGACAACGACGCCACACTCGAGCTCTTGTCGCGCGAAGCGGTGTCACACGCGGAAGCGGGTGCGGATATCGTGGCGCCGAGCGACATGATGGACGGTCGTATCGGGCACATGCGCGACGCGCTTGACGCGGCCGGCTACACGCACACACCGATCTTGAGTTATGCGGTGAAATACGCGTCGGCGTTTTACGGTCCGTTCCGCGAAGCCGCCGAAAGTACGCCCACGTTTGGCGACCGTCGTGCGTATCAGATGGATCCGGCCAACAGCGCCGAGGCGCTCAAAGAAGCGCGTCTGGATCTCGCGGAGGGCGCGGACATGCTCATGGTAAAGCCGGCCGGTGCCTACCTCGATGTGATCCAGGCCGTAAAGCGTGACACAGGTGTGCCACTGTGCGCCTATCAGGTGAGCGGTGAATTCGCGATGATTCGGGCAGCTGCCGAACGTGGCTGGATCGATGGTGAGCGCGCGATGATGGAGTCGCTCACGGCGATCACACGCGCCGGCGCCGATATGGTGATTACGTACTTTGCGCTCGAAGCGGCGGCCGTGCTGCAGCGCCGCTGAATCGAGCCGCGGGGCTGCGATTCGCGCGGCGTCGTTTCCTTCGATCGTGAACAGGCATGTCCAATCTTTGGCACGACATTCCACCGGGCCCGCAACCGCCGGAGCAGATTACGGCGGTTATTGAGATTCCGTCCGGCAGCCGCAACAAGTACGAGCTCGACAAGGTCACAGGCCTGCTCAAGCTCGATCGCGTGTTGTACTCGGCCGTGCAGTATCCGGGCGACTATGGCTTCATTCCGGGCACGCTCGCCGAAGACGGTGACCCGCTTGACGTGCTCGTGTTCATCAACGAACCCACGTTCCCCGGCTGTCTCATCACCGTGCGCCCGCTCGGCGTGCTCATGATGACCGACCGCGGCGACCCTGACGAAAAGATTCTCGCCGTGCCCAGCGAGGATCCATATCATCAGGAGTACTTCGATATCGCCGACATGCCGTCACACTACCTGAAAGAGATTGAGCATTTTTTCAGAGTGTACAAGGATCTGGAAGGCAAGCGCGTGGAGATCGAGGGCTGGAAACAGCACTCGGTAGCCATGAGCACGATTCAGGATTGCATCAAACGCTACGACGACAAGTATCCGCGGTAACCGATCCGCGAGAAGAGGCGCGCCGCGTTTCCCGACGAGACGTCAGGCGCGCCGCGTAGTCCCACGAGACGTCAGGCGCGTTTGAACACGAGACTCGCGTTGATGCCACCGAATCCGAACGAGTTGCTCAGGACCACGTCGGATGTGGCATCACGCCCGTGCTGCGGCACGTAGTCGAGATCGCACGCCGGATCCGGCGTCTCGAGATTCAGCGTGGGCGGAATCCACGCGCGATCGATCGCGAGCGCGCTGATCGCCGCTTCGATGGCCCCTGAGGCGCCAAGCGCGTGCCCGTAGTATCCCTTGGTGCTCGACACCGGAATGCGACCCGCGTGTGCACCAAGCGCCCGCTTGATCGCCAGCGTCTCTGTGGGATCGTTGAGCGGCGTGGCACTGCCGTGTGCGTTCACGTAACTCACGTCGGTTGGCGCGACATCGGCGTCGGCCAGCGCGAGCGTGATGCATCGCGCGGCCTGCGATCCGTCGGGGAGCGGCGCGGTCATGTGATGCGCGTCATTGGTGGTGCCGTAGCCCGCGAGCTCAGCGTAGATGTGCGCGCCGCGCGCCACCGCGTGCTCCCACGCTTCGAGCACGAGTACCGACGCACCTTCGCCCATGACAAAGCCGTCACGATCCTTGTCGAACGGACGCGATGCGCGTTCTGGCTCGTCGTTGCGTGTGCTCATCGCACGAATGAGGGCGAAGGCACCGAAACACAGTGTGGCCAGCGGCGCCTCAGCACCACCGCCGAGCATCACATCCACTTCGCCGTCACGTACCCGTCGGAATGCTTCGCCGATGGCGATCGTCCCGGACGCACAACTCATCGCGTTCGTGGAGTTCGGCCCGGTAATGCCGAACTCAATCGCGATGTTGCAGCTCGACGCCCCGCCGAACACGGCCAGTGCCAGCGTCGCGTCCACCGCGCGCAGCCCACCCTGCATGAACCGGCCGGCCTGCTCCTCGGCATAACCCACACCGCCGAGTGCCGTGCCCATCATGGTGCCCACTCGATCACGGTCGATGGTGTCGAGGTCGAGTCCCGCATCACGCATTGCGAGCGTGGCCGAGACAACGCTCAGCGCGCCGAACCGATCAAGTCGCTTGACGCGCTTCTCGTCGAGGTAGTGCGTCGGATCAAAATCCACCGACGCGTTGCATCGACTGCGGAAAATAGACGAATCGAAACGCGTGATCGCCGTGACCGCACTGCGCTCCGCGCGCAGACCATTCCAGAGTTCGTCGACACCGGTGCCGATGGGCGTGACACACCCGATGCCTGTGATCGCGACGCGACGTCGCGTCCGGCTCACGAGTGCTTCCCGGTGGTCACACGTGTCGCGTCGGCGGGGGCGACGGTTCGCATCGGCGGCACGCCCCGATCGTCGCCTCGTTCGGCGGCGCGCGCCAGACCCGCCAATGTGCGCGACGCAATGCCGTGCACAAACACCGGGCCAATGACTGCCGTGGCGGCGATCGGACCAATGAGCGGCCAGTTCGGGCCATCCCAGGTATGCACGATCCGCACATGCGTACCGCCGTCGACGGGCGTAAACTCCCACGCGACATCCATGCGTGTGGTGACCCCGCCAACGTGCCGGAAACGAATCAGCGGGATGTCGTGGTCCACGGACATCTCAGACAGCCACCACGTGGGCCATCCCACCGGTCCGAACGGACGATTGGCCGACATCTCCACCAAGCCACCACCGTCACTCGCATGCTCGCGAAAGCGCACGAAGCGGTAGTGCGGCAAGTAGGCCGGCCAGTGATCCACCAGACGCGCGATCTCAAAGATCCTGGCGACCGGTGCACGGACAACCTGCTCGTCGATGGTGATCAGACGCCGACTCATGGGCACTGGCCCGAGTTCGTACGGTGTGCGCATGTGGTTCAGAGACGGAGAAGAAGCGACGCGATCGAAGAATGCTACCGCGGGGACCACGACGCCGTGACCCGCCAGCCCAGACGGTTGCGAACGGCGGGCGCCCGCTCCACCGCGCTGCGCACAAGGTTCCGGAGTTCTGGTGCCGTGTACCCACGAAGAATAGACACGATCCCGTCGTGCCGGCTGACGGGATGAAAGCCGAGCGGGAATGACACCAGCCACAGCAGCCCGACCGCCAGCCAACTGCGTCGCAAGTCACTGACGATCACGAGTCGTTTGGCCACGCGTGTGAGTTCCTTCAGCAAGGCGTCCGCTTCCGGGCCGTCGAAATGGTGCAGGACCTGCGAGCAGGTGACCACGTCGATGCTGCCCGTGGCGAACGGGAGCATTCGCGCGTCGCCGCAGAGCACGTCGTGCGCACTGGCACGCGCGGCGTGTGCGAGCGCTGCGGTCAGCTCCAGCCCCACCGTGACCACCCGGGCGCCTCGACGTTCGGCGTGCACGCGAACGGCGCGCGGAATGTCTCCCAGTCCGGTGCCCACATCGAGCAGCACGAACGTGGCACCGGGCGCGGCCTGCTGCAGCATGGGCGCGAGCGACGTCACCACCGCACGCTGCCCGCCGAACAACCGATTGCTGCGCGCGACGTCGCGCAATGAGCGCGTCGCGAGCGCCGGGTCCACCCCCGGATCGTCGAGCAGCTCGACGCCACGTCGACGCGTGGGTGTCAGCACGTGCCCCACAAGTGCGATCGCATCGTCGGGCAGTCGCACATCAGCGATTGAGTCGCGCGTACGCGCCGCAGAAATACAACAGCGGGTCACCTTGATCTGCGTGTGCGTGCTCGACCTCACCGATGACAATCGTATGATCGCCGCCGGCATAGCGCGCCGTGATCCGGCATTCGAGCAGCGCCAACACGCCCGTGAGCTGCACGATGCCGTGCGGATTGCGGGTGTGCGACACATCGACGAAACGGTCCGCACGATCACTTGCAAAGCGCCGCGAAATCTGCTCCTGCTCGGCGCCGAGCACGTGGACATTAAAGTGCGTAGCATCGGGGAGTACCGAATGCCACGTCGCCGATTGATCAATGCACACAAGCACAAGTGGTGGTTCAAGACTGAGCGAGCTGAACGCACTCACCGTCATGCCGTAGTCTGTGCCGCGTTCATCGCGAGACGTCACCACGGTCACGCCGGAGGCGAATCGGCTCAGCACACTGCGAAACAGCGTCGGGTCGATCACGGCCGGTGCCGGAGATTCGAGAGAAGCGGAGGTCATGAGCGAACAGGTGGAACGAGCATACGCCACAGTACACCGGGGCGAAGGATTTCGCGCGCCGGCACGAAGTCGCCGGTCACGCCAATGAGCAGATCGGCCAGTTCTGACCGCCGAGAGAGTACGCGCGCCGCGTGATTCATCAGGAACGGGAAAGCCACGGCCAGACCGATCAGGCGTTCCACCTGCCATTTGCCGGTGAAGGCGCGCGTACGTTCACGGTCGTACGCCCGGAGCGCGCGCAACGCGAGTGTCGCTGTCGGCGCGCGCACCGCTTCCGCAGCGAAGGGCGCGAGCACCTGGCCACCCCGCAGTGCCGAGTAGATGCCCTCACCGGTGAACGGATCGAAAAAATCGGCGGCATCACCAACGAGTGCGGCGTCGGGCGCGAATGCTCGCTTCGCGTGGGTAGCAAACGGACCCGTCGCCCTGACCGGCGAGATTCGTTCGGCGTTGGCAAAACGCGCGGCGATATGCGGATACTGCGCGATCCAGCGGCGCACGTACGCGTCGCTGTCCCCAGCTGCATCACGTCCGCGAGAAGCCGGCACAACGAGTGCGACATTCGTGATGCCGTCACCGACGTCGGCGAGACCGAGATAACCACCGTACTGCACATGCATTTCTCCCCTCGCGCCGATTCCGTCCACGCCGCGCCAATGCGCGACGAGCGCGAGTCGCTTTGGCCACCAGCGACGCTGTGCCAGCCCGAGCTTACGTGCGACGACGGAACGCAACCCGTCGGCGCCAATCACGAGACCTGCCCGGGTGTGATGCAACGCGCCGTCCGCGCGAACCCCCACCTCGTACCCGCGCGTCTGCGCCACCAGCGATTCAACCCGGACACCCTCAATCACTCGCACGCCAAGCTCGCGCGCCCGTTCGAGCAGCAAGGAATCGAGCAGCTCACGCCGAAGCGCAAGACCACGATCACGAAACCCGCGAAATCCATGCTCGGCAACAAACGCACCCTGGATTTCGAAACCGTTTGGCGCGCGCACGACCATGCCCGTCAGTTGCGCCGCTCCCGCGGCCTCGACGCGCGAAAGCACACCCATCGCATCGAGCACGCGCGAGGCTTCAGGGCTCAGGTATTCCGCGCAGGGTTTCGGCCGCGGAAACGTGGCCCGATCCACGATGGTGACGTCAAGCCCCTGGGACGCCAGAAAACACGCGGTCGATGATCCGGAGGGACCACCACCAACGATGAGAATCTGGGTGGAGCGAGGCAGCGGCATGTTCGGGAGTGAGAGACGCCAGGCGGAGCGCACGGTACCGACGAAGCGGATTGGTCATCCTTCTCTGATGTATACACTGCGAAGAGCGAGTTTCGCGCTCGGGTTCCCATCTGGCAATTACGATGCCTGCGTGCGCCGACACTCACGTCGTCTGGCCGGCCTGAAACAGCCATGCCGCGACGCTGGCTCCGAAGATTGTGGCCAGCGCGTTCACCCGGTCGTTGTCCAGCCCCCTGACGCCCCCGGTGACCTCGGTGCGGTCGCCGCAGCGGTGTCGCACCTGTTCTGTTGGTCGTTCGCAACGCCCACACCAGCGACGTTCCTGGACCCAGGCTCCCGCGATCGTGTCTGCGGTCGCGCCGCATACAGCGCCGAGAGCTACCGCAAGCCATGCCTGAGGCGGCACCAGTTGCAGCGCCGCGGCGAGTGCCGCGTACGCCGCGGCGCCGGCGAACATCGCTGTTGTACCGACGCTGGTCACCGCACCCGACGTGCCGGCAGTCACTCGTTGCAGCGTACGAATAGACCAGGCGTCGGAACGAATCCAGGTCCCGAACTCCGTCGCCCAGGTGTCCGCGCCGGCAGCGGCGAGGGCGGCGGCGGCCGCGACCGACCACCGTGCGTCCGGCCACAGCAGGTTGGCCAGCGCGCATCCGGCGAACACGGCGCCGTTCGCGAACACCTGACGGGCATCTCTCGCGCCGTGCTTGTCGACCACGTCGTCGACGTGCTGCGCTTTTCGGAGGCGTCCCGATCGGGAAAGCAGCGACGCGGTGCTGAACCAAAGGATGAGAAACGCGCCCCACCGCCAGCCCACAGCCAGCGACGCTGCGCCGATCAGGAAGGCCGCGACAGCCCCGGATCGCGAGAGCGCGCGCGCCCGATACGACAGCGTCGCAATGAGCAGCGAAACAACAATGGCGCCGACCAGCGGTAGCAATTCCCCCGCTCGCGGTGCCGCGCGTCAGCGGTCGCCAGAATCCTGCGCGTCAAACAGCTGCGCGATCCGCAACCGAAGGCGACGGGAGGCCAGCACCGAGAGCTGAGACTGCCTTACGTTCGCGAGCAGCGCCCGCAACGCAAGTTCTGCACGTCGGCAGAGCGGGCACCCCTGCAAATGTGCCGTGATCGCTGCGGTTTTGACTTGGCTCATCTCGCCGTCCACGAACTCATCCAAACACGCACGGACGGCCAGACACACCGGGGCGACTTCCCCGGCGACTTTGTCAGACATCTGTGGTATGGAAATCGTACCCATGACAACCCGGAGACTGAGATACTCGTCGTCACGACGTGCGGTGACCCATCAGACGCGACCCGTGACAGCCACTCTTCCTACACAATAATCAACGGGCGAAAAACCAAAAGGTTCCATCGTGCTTCGGCACGCGCTCGGTTCAGCCGACATCGCACCGGCTGTTCCGCCCCGTTGTGCGTCACTAGTTTCCTGTGGTGACGCACACGTTCCCCGAATCATCACAACGGCTGACGCCGCCCGCCGGCGTAACGCTCCTCGCCCTCCGCGGTCCATCGGTCGAAGCCGTCGTGCCGCTGGCGCTGCTCGAAGCGGTTCGCGCGCTCGACCTCCCCGCCGCGGATCTCGACACGGAGTTGGTGCACGAGCTGCGCAACAAACGCTTCGGGCTGAGCGACACGGTGTACATGCAGATCAAACGATATGCCGACGCGGTCAAACGCCAGCAACCCGTGGCGTTCGACGAAGTCGTGGCACTGGCGCGGCTCGTCGGGCGTCGTCCCGACGCCGACATCGTGTTTCTCGAGGCCGGTCGACGCGTGGCGCGGGCAGCGCTGAACAGCATCTCCTCCACGACACGGCGCGCGGCGCGTTCGCTCCCCGGCGCTGTCGGGCGCCCGTTGGCGCTTCGACATCTTCGAGCCCTCTCGAACCGATTTCTGGCTGGCACGATCGAGCGGCAGGGGAGTACAGTGGTGTTGAGCGTGTCCGCACCCCTTAGTGCGGATGCCGCGCCCGGTGGGGGCGGCTGCGGTTTCTACGAGGCCGCATTTCGTGAGCTCTTGCTCGGACTCACCGGTGTGGACCACGCCATGCAACCAGTCGCCTGCCGCGCACGCGGCGACGTGGCCTGCCAATGGCGCACCGACTGGAGACGATAAATGCTGACTCCCGCCATGTTGCCGTCACTGCAGCACGCGATTGCTGCGCTCGACGTTGACGGCTGGCTGTTGTACGACTTCCGTGGCACGAACGCCATCGCGTCGGGATTGCTCGGCTTCTCCGGCCTCGTGTCGCGCCGCGTGTTTGCGTGGATTCCGCGAACGGGAACACCGATCGGCATTCAGCACGCCATCGAGCCGGGACCGTGGTCGAAGTGGCCTCCCGAATGGAGGCTCGTCCGGTACAGCGGTTGGCGCGCGCTCGAGCACGAACTGGCCGCGCTCGTGGCGGGGAAGCGTGTCGCGATGGAATACTCGCCGTGTGACGCGATTCCGTATCTCGATCGAATTCCTGCCGGCGTGCTGGAAATGGTGCGCGCGACGGGAGCCACGGTCGTGAGCTCAGGGGAGCTGGTGAGCCGCGTGTACGCCACGTGGACGGCCGCGCATCGCGCGTCCCATGAGCGCGCGGCGGAGCACATCAAACGCATCGCGCACGAAGCGTTTACACTGGCTGGCGAGCGTGCACGATCCGCGGCACCAGCCGCCGAGCACGAACTGCAGGCGTTCATACTTGACGCGTTCGCGCGAGCGGGACTGGTCACCGATCACGGCCCGGATGTGGCCGCGTCGGAGAACGCGGCGAATCCGCATTATGAGCCGAGTGCGGCGACGCCGCGTCTCGTGCGCGAGGGCGATGTGTTGCTGATCGACCTCTGGGCGCGCGAAGAGAGCGGTGTGTACGCCGATCAGACGTGGATGGCGACGATCGGCGCGCCGTCCGCGCGTGCGCGGCGTGTGTGGGAAGCGGTGCGAGATGCGCGCGACGCGGCGCTCGAGCTCCTGCGCGGGCGGCTGAGCAGCGACACCGATGTGCGCGGTGCCGAGGCCGATGACGCGGCGCGCGCGGTGATCACCGAGCGCGGTTTTGGCGAGTACTTCACGCATCGCACCGGACACTCCATCGACTCGCGCGAGCTGCACGGATCGGGACCGCAGATCGACAACCTCGAGTCACGCGATCAGCGACTGTTGATTCCGGGCGTCGGCTTCTCCATCGAGCCCGGCATCTACATCCCCGGTGAGTTGGGAATGCGCACGGAAGTCAACGCGCTCGTGCTCGACAACGGATTGCTGGTCACGCCCGGTGAGATCCAGCGCGACCTGATTGTGTTGTAGTGACGGGACACGTTCGACGGCGGCGCCGTGTGGTGCTCGCGACGCTCGCTGCGCTGCTGAGTGCGGTGCTCGTTGCCTGCGCTGATGAAGATGAGCCGACTCCGCTCGTCTCATCGAGTCCGCTGCTCGCCATGCCGGTGGATTCGCTCCCGCTGACGTTGGCGGATACGGTTGACTATCGCGTCGATACGCTGTCGCCGCGGGCCTCCGGCCTCATCACGGGTACGGTGCAGTATGACGGTGCGCTGCCGTCAGACACGCTCGTTCGCCCCACGCACGACCTGCACATCTGTCGGCCCGTTCCTGACGCACCGCTCGTCGGGACCTCGGATGGGGTGGGCGACGCCGTGGTCTGGCTACTGGGTGTTGCCTCGGGCGCGGCCGATAGAGCGCCGCGTCGTGTCCAGCTCAAGCTCGAAGACTGCGCCATCGCTCCGCGCGTCCAGCGAGCACCGGTGGGTGCCACGCTGCTCGTGCGCAGCGCCGACGCCATGAATGCCCGCCTGCGTTTTGTCGATGTTGAACCGGATGCAGGGCCGACCACCTCGCCGACAGCAGACTCCTCACGGCCACCCGCAATGCGGCCTCCTCGCGCACTCGTGCCGCTCGGCGACGCCGGCGCGGTGGTGCCGCTGACCTCCGTCTTGCAGACGCCCGGGCTCGTCGAAGTGCGCGACGATCGTCATCCGTGGATCAGGGGATGGATTGCCGTGGCGCCGCATCCGTATGTGGCGATCACCGATGGAACGGGTCGATTCTCGCTCGACGCGGTGCCGGCCGGCCGTTATGTGCTGGTCACGTGGCACGAACGCCTGGGCCGGCTCGCGATGCCTGTGCACGTGGACGCCGGCATCGAAACGCGGGTGCGCGTGTTGTTGCCGAAGCGCTGATCGCGGCGACCCTACGCGGACATCGACGCGTCGGCGAACTGACGGTTGTACAAGGAGAAGTAGAGTCCCCCCACCGCGAGCAGCGCGTCGTGCGAACCCTCCTCCACGATGCGTCCCTGATCCATCACAATCACACGATCGGCGCGTCGCACCGTGCTCAGTCGATGCGCAATGATGATTGTGGTGCGATGATGCAGCAACTCGGTGAGTGCGGCTTCCACGAGTTGCTCGCTTTCCGAGTCGAGACTCGAGGTGGCTTCGTCAAGAATCACGACCGCCGGATTCTTGAGAAACATGCGGGCGATGGCGACGCGCTGTCGCTGGCCACCGGACAGCTTGACGCCGCGTTCGCCGACGCGCGTACCGAGTCCTTCCGGCAGGCGCGTGATGAACTCCCACGCGTGTGCGGCGCGCGCGGCGGCTTCAATATCCGTGCGTGATGCGTCCGATCGTGCGTAGGCGATGTTTTCGCCCACCGTGCCGCTGAAGAGCGTTGGTTCTTGCGGGACAATGCCAATCGCGCCGCGCAAATCAGCGAGGGCGAGCGCGCGCAGATCGACGCCATCAATCGTGATGCTGCCCGACGATACGTCCCAGAATCTCGGCACCAAGGAGGCGAGCGTTGTTTTGCCCGCACCGGACCGGCCGACGAGCGCGATCACTTCACCCGGAGCAACCGAGAGCGAAAGGTTGTGCAGCACTTCGGGTTGATCGTCCCCGTAGCGGAAACAAACGTCCGTGAGCACCACCGCGCCGCGAACCGGTTTCTGCAACGCCACGGGAGTCGCCGGATCGGCCACGGTAGCGTGCGTATCAAGCAGTTCAAAAATGCGCTGCGCCGCGCCAACGGCTTCCTGGAAGTTGCCGAACAACGAGGCCAGTGCACCCACCGCCGCCGCGACCGTGAGTGCATAGAACAGAAACGACACGAGCGCACCGGCCGTGAGTCGACCGACCAGCACCTGCGCGCCACCCTGCCACAGCACGGCCACCACCGACGCGAAGGCCACAAACCCCACCACACCGAAGAATCCGGCGCGCAGTTTCGCGCGATGCACCGCCGCCGTCACCACACCGTCGAGCAAGGAACGAAACCGCTGTGTCTCCACCGGTTCCCGTGTGAAACTCTGCACCGTGCGAATGGACGCAAACGCCTCATCCGCCGTGCCCATCGCTTCCGCGATGCGATCCTGCACGCCGGTGCTCGCTTTGCGCAGCGCGCGACCGAATACAATCGCCGCCGTCACGACAAGCGGTACAACGGCGAGCGTGGTGAGGGTGAGCCCGGGGTTGGTAATGGTGAGCATCGCGATGCCGCCGATCAGGAACAGAATCTGACGTGACAGCTCCGATACCCACGTGCCCAGCAGTGACTGCAGCAACGCGAGGTCGGACGACAATCGACTCGTGAGCTCGCCGGTCCGGCGTTCGGTGAAAAATGCCGGACTGAGATGTATCAGATGCGCGAACGTGTCTTCGCGCAGTTGCGCAACGATTCGTTCAGTGGTGGAACTCAGCAGGTACACCTGCACGAAGTTCATGACGCCCTGCAACGCAAAAATGCCGAGCAACACCAGTGCGATGCGATCAAGCGCACCGCGGTCCTTGAGCTCGAAGGCCGCATCGAGCAGGAAGCCGATGACGAGCGGGAATACGAGACCCGCCGCCGCCGCCACGACAAGACACACGAACGCCAGCAGGAGTTTTCCGCGATATGGCCGGAGTCGTGGCAACAGGCGGCCCAGAGGCCGCGGCGACACCAACGAGCGACGTGGGGCGGCCGTCACCGAGCGAGCGTCCGATCCACCGCCATGGCGACGAAGAGCAGCGCGAGATACAGCAGCGAATACTTGTACACCCACCACGCCGGCCCACTCCATGGCCGACCGGCGCGTGCCGCGAGCAACATCTTGATGATGCCGCCGAGCAACAGCGCGCCGAGGACGATCGCACTGGCGAGATACAGCAGACCGAACGCACCCACCCACCACGGCAGCACGGTGAGGCACAACAAAATCACCGTGTACCAGAGCATCTGGTGCATCGTCTCACGTTCACCCCACACGAGCGGCGCCATCGGCACACCGGCGCGACCGTAGTCCACCTGCTTCATGAGCGCCAGTGCCCAGAAGTGCGGGGGAGTCCAGTAGAACACAATCAGGAAGAGCGTGATCGCCACGATGTCGAGCGATCCGGTCACCGCCGCCCAGCCAACCAGCGGTGGAAACGCACCGGCGGCGCCACCAATCACAATGTTCTGCGGCGACGAGCGCTTGAGCCAACGCGTGTAGATGAACACGTAGAAATAAAAGCCGGCCAGCGCGAGGCCGGCCGCGAGCACATTCACAAAAAACGCCAGCAACCAGGTGGCGGCCGCGGCACACGCGACACCGAATGCCAACACCTGCTGTGGTGTCATTCGGCCGGCCGGAATCGGACGCAGCCGCGTGCGCGCCATTACGTCGTCGATATCGCGGTCGAGATACATGTTGACGGCGTTGGCACCACCGGCCATCAAGTAACCGCCGACCATTACCAACAACACGGTCCAGATGGACGGCTGGCCAGCCGCATACATGGGCGCCGCCGCCGTCACGAGCAGCAGCGAGATGATGCGCGGCTTCGTGAGCGCGATCAGGTCGCGGCCAAGGGTCGGAACGGGAGCTGTCACCACCGGTGGTGCACTCATCGCGCCGCCTCATTCGACGCGACAGCGACGGGGCCGGCGTCGCTGGCCAGTGCGGCGGGATGTTTGAGTTGCCACGCCCACAAAAAAAGGAACAGCAACCCGACGGCCGGCAGCACGACCCACGCCAACTCGAGTGGACGCGACGCGGGCCGGAGCCGACCAGCTGCCCGACCGGCTTCGGCGGGGCCACCCATGGGTGGCGGCGCGGGGGCGAACACCGCCTTGAGGATGAACAGCTGCGCTATCGCACAGAGCGCCACGGCCAGCCAGAAGAGTGTGTCGGAAACTGCAACGGACATGAGCATCAGGGCGCGCGAGCGCCGCCTCGGTAACTGGTCATCGGGGATCCGGAGAAACTTCACCCCCGTGCGGTGGAGCGGCAAGCGCAGTAGCTTCGCTTGCGTATGCCCTCCCAACCTACCCAGGCGCCCGCCGCGCGCGCCCAGGAGCTGCCTCGTCAGCTCGGACTGTTCTCCGCCATCGCCGTCCTCGTGGGCTCCACGATTGGATCGGGCATCTTCCGCTCGCCGGCCGGCATCGCCGACAAGCTGCCCGGACCGGCGCCGATGCTCATCGTCTGGTCGGTAGGTGGCCTGTTCGCGCTGTGCGGCGCGCTGACGCTGGCTGAGCTGGCGGGCGCGCTGCCGAAGACGGGTGGCATGTACGCCTACATCCGCGAGGGGTGGGGCAGGCTTCCGGCTTTCCTCTTCGGCTGGACGGAGCTGCTGCTCGTACGGGCGGCCGCGTTAGGGGCGATTTCGATCACCTTCGCCGAGTACTTCATGCGCGGGATCGGCTTTGACCCCGCGGCCGAGCCGTACGCGACCTACGCGCGGTTTCTGGCCGCCATGGCACTCGCGCTGATGGCCACGATCAACATCGTGGGTCTTCGCTGGGGCTCGCTGGTGCAAAACGTAACCACCATCGCGAAGTACGGTGGTTTGATGATCATCATCCTGCTCGCCTTCGCACTCGGCCTGCCCAAAACCGGCGGCAATTTCAGCCCGGCCGTGCCGCCGGGTAGCTTCTCGGTCAGCGCCTTCGGACTGGCGCTCGTCTCCGTGTTGTGGGCGTTTGACGGCTGGGCCGACCTCTCCAAGGTGGGCGGTGAGGTCAAAGACCCGCGCCGCAACCTGCCACGTGGCATCGTGCTCGGCACGCTCGCGGTGATCGCGATTTATCTGCTGGCGAATGTGGCGTATCTCTCCGTGTTGTCGATCGAAGAGATTCGCACCGCCCGCCTCGTCGCCGCCGACGTTGCCGAACGGCTCGTGGGACCGATCGGCGTCACACTGGTCTCGCTGACCGTGCTCGTGAGTACGTTCGGCTCGATCAATGGCTCGATGCTGACCGGCCCTCGCGTGTTTTTCGC
>JBBRFQ010000076.1:0-15784 GCA_038224035.1 Gemmatimonadales bacterium | reverse complement strand
AAGTAGGTCGAGAGTCGTTCGCCGCCGAGGCGAGTGGTGAGTCGCAACGTGAACGACCCGACGCGATTGTATTTGGGATCATCGAGGTCGAGCGGCACTCGGAGCTCGTTGTAGACCTCCCGAAGTGCGGCGAAGGATTGCGTCATGGGCGCGCCGGTCTTCGCGCGCTGAAACACCAGCGTGTCGAGGAGAATGGGATCACGGAATCCCTGCAGTCGCGTGACGACTCTCTGCGCGTGGGACGGGTTCGGCATCAGCGCAGTCGCGACGACCGCGAGCACCCAGGCCAACCCGAGTGAGCGGATTCTCGACGTGGGCATCGTGATCATCAGTGTGCGCGGTCTCCCCGCATCGAGAATCATCAGAATTTCGCCATGCGGCGATCCAGCACGCCGAGCGAAGAGGCGTGCAAACTTTGTATGTAGAGCCGGCCCTCGTGTTCCGTCACGGCCGTCGTTTCCGGATAGACGCCCGTGGGATCCTGCAGATCGACGAGCACCCGCCCCGCTTCGTCAAAGGCGAAGACGTGGCCGTACGCGGGCGGGACGGGCCACATCGTGCGCGGCAGGCGCAGGACCAGCGATCTCAGCCACGGTGACGCCGCCGCCCTATCCGCGAAGGGCGCGCGCGGTTTGGTAAAGCCACACCAAATGCGACCCTCCTCGCCGCGCATGAGGTTGTCGGGATAGCCCGGCAGGTTGTCGAGCAACACGCGCGCGTCGTCGCGCCGTGTGGCGATGGCCTCGTCGGCAGTCACTTCGCTGGCGGTAACCGCGATCTTCCAGATGCGGTACTCGCCGGTTTCCGCGACGAACAAGAACTGCTCGTCGGCCGAGAGCGCGACGCCGTTGGCGAAGCTCAGTCCGTGCATGAGCACGCGTGACCGTCGCGTTGCCGGGTCGAACTCCAGCACTCGGCCGGTTTTGCGGTGTTCAAGAATTTCGAGCACGCTGGCGTTGAACGTACCATCAAAAGCGTTCGGTCCGAACCGTGTCGACGCGTCGCTGAAGTAGATCCGACCGTTGCTGGCCACGACCACGGCGTCGACGTACCGAAGCGGTTCATCATTGATTTGATCAACGAGCACCTCAACCGTGGCGCTGGCACCGTGTCCGCTGACACGCAGTAGACCACCATGCACTCCGTACATGGGATCGGCCACGATCAGGGCACCGGCGCTGTCAAAGTCGAAACCGAGTGGACGGCCGGAGGACTCGAAGATGACCTCGCGCGCGCTGCCGTCGGGGTGCATACGGATGACGCGTCCACTCGCGTGATCTACGGACGAGACGGCCGCCCACACCCATGGCTGACCGTCCTCCACGCGCACCACGACGTGCTCGGGCCCGACGTTGTCGCCGAGCGGGAGGTGCTCGAGCGACGCGAGGTGCTGGTTCACGGTGTGCACACCCGCGTAACCCGGCGAGGTGGGCGCGCGCCACGCGACGGGCTCCGCCGGCACGGGCCACAGCAGCAGATAGGCTGCGGCGATGAGCAGCAGCACGAGGACGCTTGCGAGGGCGCGTTTCATCGGCGGAGCGTAGCGCCCGCGCGATCGCTTGTCCATGCGGCACATTCGGACTGTCGGGGGCGCCTCTCGATGAGGTAAACTGAAGCTTCCTCCAGCCCGACTTGCCATGGCCCGCCTTTTTCTTTCGTCGATTCTCGCCGGCAGCCTCTGGGGCGCTGCTGCGCCCGTGCTCGCACAGGCGCCCTCTCAGGAGATCTCGAGTGCCGAGTTCGCCGCCAGACGCGATTCGCTCGCGGCGCGCATGGACAGTGGTGTGGTGATCGCCTTCGGCGGTCGCACGCTGGTACACGACTTCAGCACCTTCTATCAGTTGCCGGCATTCCGTTATCTCACGAATCTGAGCGAACCGGATGCGGCGTTCGTGATGATTGTGCGAGGGCGCAAAGGTGTCAGCACGCTTTATCTCACGCCGCTCGACGCACGCACGGCGTTCTACTACGGCGAGCGCACGGATTCGTCGAACAGTATGGATCGCTTCGGCATGCCAGCGCGTGCATTCAGCGCGTTGAACGGCGTGCTCGATTCGCTCGCGCGCACAGGGCTGCCGTTTTACCAGATTCCCGACGTGGAGACCACCGATTTTTCGCGGCTTGATTCGTTGACCCGCGGACAGGAAACGGTCAAGTCTTTGGGACGCACGTTTCCGTCGCTGACAATTCGCAACGCGATGCCACTCGTGCTGCAGGTGCGGGCGCGCAAGAGCGAGGCCGAACTCGCGCTAATTCGTCGGGCCGTGGAAATCAGTGCGCAAGGGCACCGCGCCGCGATGTTGACGGCGAATCCCATGCACGAATATGAACTCAAGGCGGCGCTGGAGTTTGAGTTCACGCGCCGAGGCGCGGAGCGGCCGGCGTACGGTTCGATTGTGGGAGCGGGCGCCAATGCCACCACCTTGCACTACATGCGCGACAGTGATCCGGTCAAGCCGGGCGATCTCGTAGTGATGGACGCCGGCGCGGAGTTCCGTGGTTACGCCGCCGACATCACGCGCACGATTCCCGTGAGCGGCACGTACACGCGTGAACAACGGCAGTTGTATCAGCTGGTGCTGGACGCGCAGAAGGCCGCCGAGCGATTGTCCGAGCCCGGCATGAGCATTCGCGCAGCTGCCGACACGTCGGTGGCCATCCGGGCGCGCGGACTGGCACAACTCGGCCTGGTGCAGAGTGTCGACGCCACATTCGATCCGCCGTGGTCGGTAAACTGCACCGCCAATCCCGCCGCGTGTAAACAGTCGAACCTGTGGATGATTCACGGCATCACGCACGGCATCGGCCTCGCGGTGCACGATCCGCTGCAGGGCCAGCCCGGCGACGGCATGTTCAGGGAAGGGGATGCCTTCACGATCGAGCCGGGCATTTACGTGAGCACCAAAGCGCTCAACGTGCTCCCGGACACACCGAAGAATCGCGCGTTTATCTCGGCAGTTCGCGCCACGGTGCTCAAGTATGAGAACACCGGCGTGCGTATCGAAGACGACTACATCATCACGAAGAGCGGACTGGAGCGCATCAGCCTCGTGCCGCGCGAGATCGACGAGATTGAAGCGCTCCTGCGCCAGCGCGTGCGGATTCAGCCCTGAGTGTTGACTCGTTGACGAGTGGAGCCAGCGAAATGCGCGCGCCATCCGTAGCACAGCGTGCAGGGCATCGACGTGTTCGTCTCCCTGGCCGCGACACCTTGCCCTCGCTTTCCACTCCGTGAGCACTTCTACCATCCCGGCCGACGCACAGTCCACCGCGGCCGCTTTCGAAGCGGCCGGCTCGCTCGTCGCCACACTCGACGCCGAGATCGGGCGCGTGATTGTGGGACAGCAGCAGGTGCGCCGCGAAGTACTGCTCTGTCTCATCGCCGGTGGACACTGTCTGCTGCGCGGCGTTCCCGGTCTGGCCAAGACGCTGCTGATCAAGACGCTGGCCGACGCGGTGCAGCTCAAGTTCAGCCGCATTCAGTTCACGCCCGATCTCATGCCGTCGGACATCCTCGGCACGGAAGTGATCGAAGACGATGCGACGGGCGGGAAGCGGCACGTACGCTTCATTCCCGGCCCGGTGTTTGCGAACATCATTCTGGCCGACGAAATCAACCGCACGCCGCCGCGCACACAGGCCGCGCTGCTCGAAGCGATGCAGGAGTATCAGGTGACGGTAGGCGGCGTGCGCTACGCGCTGGAACGTCCACTGTTTGTGCTGGCGACGGAAAATCCGATCGAGCAGGAAGGCACGTATCCACTGCCTGAAGCGCAGCTTGATCGATTCATGTTCAATGTGGTGATCGACTATCCCGATGCGGTTGACGAGCGGCGAATTCTCGCCGAGACCACAACGGGTGCAGAGCGCCGCGCGTCACATGTGGCCACGGGTGCGGAACTGGAGTCGGTGCGCACATTGGTGCGCGATCTGCCAGCGGCGTCCAATGTGGTGGACTACGCGCTGCGATTGATTCGCGCCACGCGTCCGCGTGATGACAGCTCACCGGCGCCGGTACGCGAGTGGGTGCGCTGGGGCGTGGGGCCGCGCGCCGGCCAGGCGCTGTTGCTGGGCGCGAAGGCGAGCGCCATGCTCGACGGCCGCGCCGTGCCCACGCCGGACGACGTGACACGCATCGCGCTGCCGGTGTTGCGGCATCGTGTGCTCGTGAACTTCCAGGCCGAAGCCGACGGCGTATCCCCCGATGACGTGATCAAGAAACTGCTCGAGGCCGTGAGGCCCTGAGGTCATGCACGTCGTCTCGGCCCAAGCATGACGGCGCTCTCCCCCACCGTGGTCGCCGCCATCGACGACCTCGAACTGGCCGCGCGTCTCGTCGTGGAAGGGCTGCGCACGGGCGGGCACCGCAGTCCGTTTCATGGCTACAGCACCGAGTTCCGTCAACACCGCCCGTATCGTGCGGGTGACGATCTCAAATATCTCGACTGGAAACTCTTCGCACGCAGCGACCGGTTGTACACGCGTCAGTTTCGCGAGACGACCAACCTGTCGGTGATGCTCGTGCTCGATACCAGCGCGTCAATGGCTTTTCCGGAGAGCGGTGTTTCCAAATCGCGGTACGCGGCAGTCATTACGGCAGCGCTCGCGTATCTCGTGTCAGAGCAGGGGCACGCTGTGGGCTTGATGACCATGCACCACGACAAGTTCGCGTACGTGCCGGCCCGTGGCGGTCGACCGCATCTGCGCGCGTTGCTGGCGCAGCTTGATCGTGTCGAACCCCGCGGCACCTGGGATCCGCCGCGCACAATTGCGCGCGGTGCGCAGTTGCTGCAGCGCCGCGGCGTGGTGATTGTCATCTCCGATTTTTATGATGCCGAAGAAGAGACGCGCCGCGAACTGCGGCACGTGGTGCAGCGCGGACACGACGTGGCGATGTTGCAGCTGTTGTCGCCGGCCGAGCTGCAACTGCCGTTCAGCGGGCAGGTGGAGATCGATGAGCTGGAAACCCACACGCGGCAGCTCGTCGATGCGAACGTGATTGGCGACGCGTATCGTGGCGCGGTGCGCGAGTTTCTCGACCGCTGCCGTTTGCATGCGTTGCGCGATGGTATTGACTACGCGCTGATCACCACCGATATGCCGCCCGAACAATCGCTGCGCGACTATCTGTTGCGCCGCAACCGTCGTCAGGCGGCGGGGCACACACGCAGTGCGGGGGCGAAATGATCTGGCAACAGCCGTGGGCCTGGGTTGGCCTGCTGGCCATTGCGGCGCCGATCATGATCCACCTGCTCGGCCTGGGTCGATCACCGAGGCACCGTTTCCCGACGCTGCGGTTCTTCGATGTCACTCGGCTCGCCCCGACACGGCGCACGCAGTTGCACGACCCATGGTTGTTGTTGCTTCGCGTCGCCGTGCTTGTCGCGGCCGTCTCGGCGCTGGCGCAGCCGTTCTATCGGAGCGCGGAGCGCGAGCGCGCCTTTGCGGCGTCGCTGGCGCGTGTGGTGGTGCTCGATACGAGTGTGAGTGTGCAGCGCGCCGGTACCCTTGACTCGGCACGGCGTCTGGCCGAGCGTCTCGTGGCTGAAGCGGATGTCGGGCAAGTGCTCGAGACGACGGAACCGGCGCTCGCGCTCGACGGTGCGATCGCGTGGCTCCGCCTGCAGCCGCAGCAGCGTGCGCTTGTTGTGCTCTCCGATTTTCAGCTGGGCGCGCTGGACTCGGTGTCGCTGCGCCGCGTGCCCGCTGATATCGGCTTGCGTCTGGAGCGCATCGCCGGTGCGTCCCTTTCGTTCCCGGTTGTCAGCGAGCATCGGGTTGGGCCTCGCACAGTGCGCGCGGTCACCACGCGGACGGATAGCGGCGCCACGCGCTACACGCAGGTGGAGTGGACGTCGCGTGCCCTTGGCGACTCGAGCACGCCGTTGGTCGTACGTGTACTCGCCGGCGATGAGGAGCGCGAATCGGTGCGTGCCGCGCTCGACGCGTCGTTCGCGGTTGGCGCGCGTTTCCTGGGGTTGCAGGATTCGGCTGTGGCGACTGACAGCCCGCGTGGGCAGGTGATTGCGATCGTCACGCCGGGATCGCCGCAGCGCAGTGCGCTGCTCGCGACGGCGCGCACACCTCGCGAACCGTGGATGCTGCAGGCCCTCGCGGCGCTGCAATCCGATGTGGTGCTGCAGGAAACGGCGCGGAGCGACGTGAGTGGTCGTGATAGCGCGGCGGGTTTGGTGGTTGCCTACGCGTCGGATGATCAGCCGGCGGTGTGGGCGGTTGAAGCAGCGGTGGAAGGCCGCGCCAGTCTGGTGCTCGTGACGAACACCGGTGCACAGAGTCTCACGATGACCGCACTGCTCGCGGCCGCACGGGCCGTGGGTGCGCCGCCGATTGGCACGGCCGAGCTGGAGACGGATTACCTCACCGACGATTTGCGCACGCGCCTGAATCGCGAGCCGGCCACCGAGTTGCAGCGCCGCGTGTACGCCGGAGCGCCCAACGCGGTCGAGGGCGAATCCGACGGGCGGTGGCTGTGGTTGCTTGTGCTGCTCCTGCTCGGAGCGGAGGGATTGTTCCGGCGCCGACTGTACTCGCAGCGCATCGAGTCGGCGGCGAGATGACACTGATCGCCGACGCCGCACCACTCCGGCGTTTCCTGACCCACGCTGCGCAGCGCGTTCGCATGATTGCGCTCGTCGAAGGTGCCGCCGCCGGGTTGTTTGTGGCATTCGCGCTCGCGCTGCTCGGTGTTCCGCAGCGTGGCACGCTGCTGTCGGCCCTGTTGGTTGCACTGTTGTGTGCCGTGATTGGCGCCGTGGCGCGATTGGCGATGACGAGTGCCGCGCGTGCGAACGTCGCGCAGTTGGTGGAACGTCGGGCCCCGTCATGCCGGAACCTGGTAATCACGGCTGACGAACTGGTGCAGGAGCGCGGGCCCGGCACGGACAGTGGGCGAGCTTCCGCGCCACCACTCGTGTCGGCGCTCGTCTGCCGCGAAGCGCTGCGCGTGGTGCGCACCCTCGACCTGCGGGCGCTTTTTCCCGCCCGCAAAGCACTCATCGCACTCGGCACCGGCGCCGCGTTGGTTGCGCTCAGCGCCTCTCGTGACGCGGAACCGCTGCGCGCCGCCTCAAACGCGGTGCGCTCGGTCATCGCGCCGAACGTGCCGCGCATTGATGAGGTCAGTGTCACCATCACACCGCCGGTGTATTCGGGGCGCGCGGTATTGTCGGTGCGCGACACGTCGCGCATTGAAGCGCTTGCCGGCAGCCGCGTTGCACTGCACGTGCGCGGTTTGGCCGATTCGTTGCTCGTGGAAACACTGCGTGGCGCGCAGCGCATCGCCCCAACCTCAACGGGAGAGTTTCGCATCAATCTGCCGGCTGACGTGGATGGTTTTATCTCGCTCGTGCCACTGCTCGTCAACGGAGCGGCCGGTTCAGCGCGTCTCCTTGGCGTGACGGTGATTCCCGACGCGCCACCACGCGTGCGCATCGTGACGCCTGGGCGCGACCTGTTCCTGCGCGACTCGTTGGCGGTGATCGACCTCACCGTGGAATCGGACGACGATTTTGGATTGGCGTTGCTGCAGCTGCGATACACCAAAGTTGCCGGCTCGGGGGAGCGGTTCACGTTTGATGAAGGCACCGTGCCGCTCACCATCACGCGCACGAGTGCGCGCTCGTGGAAGGCCACCGGTCGTCTGGCGCTGGCGATGCTCACGCTCACAGCCGGCGATATGGTCGTGTACCGCGCCGTGGCCACGGATCGCCGCCCCGGATCACCGACCACGGAGTCGGACGCCTTCATCGCGGAGATCATTGCACCGGGAGGCGATGCGGCGGCGGGCTTTGCTATCGATCCCGAGCAGGAACGCTACGCGGTGAGTCAGGCCATGGTGGTGCTCAAGACCGAGCGACTCATCGCGCGCATGGGCTCGATGCCGGCCGATTCAGTGCTCGCGGCTTCGATGGAGCTGGCCGTGGAGCAGCGCAAAGTACGCGCCGAGTTTGTGTTCATGATGGGCGGCGAGCTGCTCGACGAGCGCGGTCATGAAGGACATCTCGACGATCTCGGTGAGGAAGCAGAAGCGGAGGCCGAGGATGACATTCTGGCCGGCCGTCTCGAGAATCAGGGGCGCGCCGCGCTGATGCGGGCAATTCGGTCGATGAGCCGTGCGTCCACGGCGCTCAATGTAGCGCAGTTGACCAACGCACTGGCGTCCGAGAAGTCGGCCTTGGCACAACTTGAGCTGGCCTTCTCGCGCGCACGGATCATTCTGCGCGCGTTGGCAGAGCGCGAAGCGCTCGATCTCACACGGCGCCTCAGCGGTGATCTCGGCGACGCCCGTACGTCGCAGCGCGCGGTGGCCACACCCGAAGTCGATGCGCGTACCGCGGCCCTGCGCAAGGCGCTCTCGGAGCTCGCCATGATTGCCGGTGATGCGTCGGCGATTGATACCCAGCGCGCCGCGCTCGATCTGCTCGCGCAACAACTGCTGCGCACAGATCCCTCGTTCGAACCGTTGCAATCGGTGTCGACGCTTGTGGCCAGCGCCGCAACAGGCAGCGATCGTGACGCGCGCGTTCAACTCGAGCGCGCGGTGACGGCGCTGGCCGGTCTCCTGCGCGCGTCGCTGCCGGCGGCACGGCCAAGTGCTCCGTCGCTTGATGTCTCCCGACTGCGTGGTGCGCTGAAGGACGCGCGTCACCGTTCGCCTGCGGCAACAGCACCCGGTAGCTCGCGTTGAACGCTGGCGTACGCGTACGCCTGTTGTGTCGTGTCGTCGCCGTCGCGATCGCGATGGCCGCGTTTATTGATCCGGCCATCACGACCATGCGCCGCGGCAAGCCACTCGTGGCGGTGGTCCCGGTGGACGCTCAGGCTGACGCGGCGCTTGCGGCGCGCGTGCGCGATGCGTTGCACGGCCGATTCCAGGTGATTCCGTCGCGATTCGCCAACGCCGACGCTACGGTGCTCGTGGGCAATGCGTTGCCGTTGTCATTCGATGGTGTGTCCAGCCCGACGTTTGCCGTGACGGACGCCGAGACACGGTCGGTGCGACTCGCCTCCGTGCGTGCGCCGGCCTCGGCGTCGGTGCACGCGCCGGTACGCATCGACGTCACCGCGGAACAGTTCGGCGCGGCTGGAGCGCCACTCTCGTTCGCGCTGCAGCATGGTGGCGTGCTGGTGGACCGGGTGATCGATTCCGCCAGCGGCAATCCCGCACGAGTGCACCGCGCGCTCACGTTCGTGCCAACACAACCGGGGACCGTATGGCTGCGTGTGCTGGCGTCACACGGAGCACGCAGCGACACGGCGACGGCCGATGTACTGGTGGCCGTCACCGACACGCCGCTTTCGGTGTTGGTATTCGATCCGCGTCCGTCCTATCAGTCCACGTTTGTACGGCGTGCGCTCGAACGCGATGCGCGTCTTCGCATCACCAGTCGCACGGTCACGTCGCGCAATATCAGCACGTCGGTTGGCCTGGCGCCGTCGCGACTTGACAACGTCGCCGAGCTGTCGCGCTTCGATGCGATCGTGGTGGGCGCGCCCGATGCACTCACCGAGCGTGATGTTGCGGGGCTCGAACGGTTCCTCCGCGAGCGTGGCGGGAGTGTGATCCTGCTGCTCGACGTGCGCACGCGCGGACTGTACGAGCAACTCACCGGTGTGCGCGAATGGCGTTATCGTGATGTGGATCGGGGCACGCGCATCGTTCCGGTGAATGGCGATACAGCATCGCTGCGCGCGTCGCTGCAGTACGCACCGGCGGTGCTGCCTGACGGTGCGACGGTGCTGGCGCGCGCGCACCGAACGGCCGCGGATAGCGGCGACGTGGCCGAGGGTGACCCGCTGCTCTGGGCCACATCCGTGGGCGTGGGCCGACTGGTGGTGAGTGGTGCGCTCGACGCGTGGCGGTATCGTGATCGCGACGTGTCCGCGTTTGATCGGGTGTGGCAGCAGTTGGTTGTCGAAGCCGCGGCAATCGCGGTGCCGCCCGTGAGCCTCACGCTCGAGCACTCCGTGCTCGCACCGAACGAAATGACTGTGGCGAATGTGTCGGTTCGGTCGGCGTCGCTTCGACCGTCGACCACGGGCGCTACGACCACGCGGGTATCCGCCGAGCTCGAGGTGGGTGACGTAAACTCCGTCGTACGTTCTCCCATCAGCCTCTGGCCCAGCGGACAGCCGGGCGAGCTGCAGGGCATCGTGCGAGCGCCATCCGAGGCCGGCCTCGCCCGCCTCGTAATCTCCGCCGACGGACATCGTTCGGAGACGCCGATACTGGTGACCCCTTCGCGTCAACGCGCCGCCCCGGACAGACGCGCCGTGCTTGCCGCCTGGGTGGCGGCTCAGGGCGGACAGCTGGTCCGTGCCTCGGAACTCGACGCGATCCCGCGCACGCTGGCCGAGTCACTGCAGGCGAGGGAGCGCTCGGTCCGCTGGCACCCCATGCGGTCGCTCTGGTGGCTGCTGCCCTTTGCGCTGGCGCTCAGCGCCGAGTGGTGGCTACGGCGGCGTGGTGGGCTCGCCTGAGCGCAGCTGGTCCGCCCACTCGTGCGGGCTCCATATTGCGTCAACGAAAACCTCACCCCGCGCGCATTCACTGCAGACACCGCGCGCCCCGACTCCGGGACGCGGCCTGACCCACCCCGTACCTCCTCCCCACGCTCAGCCGCATGTACACTCGCGAGGAAGTCAAATCCATCGTCGACAAGGTCATCAACATGGCCGGCGCCGATGCCGTCGAAATCAACCTCACCGGAGGTGAGCGGTCCGGCACCCGGTGGGCCAACTCGTCGATCACGACCAATCTGGTACAGTACGATCGCAATCTGACGGTCACCGTTCGGCTCGGTCAGAAATCGGCCAGTGCGAGCACGCGCGATTTCAGTGACGCGGGGCTGCGCGAGATGGTCGACGAAGCGCTTGAGACGGCCAACAAGTCGATTGACAATCCGAATCTGCGTGAACTGATGGGCGCGCAGGAATACATCCCGATGGATGCCGCCCTGCCGAACATGACCTCGTTCGGTCCGGCGGAACGCGCGCGCTTGGTCAAGGACAGCATTGATCTCGCCGAAGCGCGCGGTGTGCTCGGCGCGGGCTACATCCCGAAAATCGACCAGACCACGTGCACCGCGAACTCGAAGGGGCTGTTCGCCTACTATCGCACGGCGGAAACGGGCTTTGCGCTCACGTGCCGGATGGCCGACGGCAGCGGTTCCGGGTGGTCCGGCCTCATGGGCATCAAGGACCTCTCGATGATCGATGCGAAAGCACTCACCGAGGTCGCCGCGCAGAAGGCCCTGAAGAGTCGCAACGCGAAGGCGATTGAACCGGGTCGTTACACCGTGATTCTCGAGCCGCGCGCCAACGCGCGACTGCTCTCACTGATGACCGGCATTTTTAACTCGGGCGGCGGACCGGGTGCGGGTGGACCGGGTGCAGGCGGGACGGGTGCGGGTGGACCGCCCGGCGGAGCGGCCGGAGCGGCGGGAGCGGCTGGAGCAGCCGGTGCGGGTGCGGGTGCGGGTGCCGGTGCGGGTGCGGGTGCGGCGGCAAGTGCCGGCTCCGGTAGCGACACGGGTGGTGACGGCCCGCCTGGTGGCGGAGCTGGTGGTGGCGGAGCTGGTGGTGGCGGCGGCGGTTTCGGGGGTGGTGGTGGCGGCTCGTTCATGACCGGCAAAAAACCCGGCGACAAAATCTTCAGCGATCTGTTCACACTGCGCAGCGACGTGGGCAATCAGATCCTGCGGCAGAACACCATGCTTGGTGATTTCCGGCCCGCCGCACCCGTGACGTGGGTGGAGAACGGTCTGCTGCGCAACTTTTCGCGCGGTCAGCCGGCCACACCCAACAACAGCCTCGTGATGGGCGGCTCGGATCTGTCGATCGAGGACATGATCAAACAGACGCGTCGCGGCTTGCTCGTGACCAGCCTGTGGTACATCCGCGGTGTGCCGGCCGAAGGACAGCCGCTGCTCAACACCGGCATGACACGTGACGGCCTGTTCCTGATCGAGAACGGCGAGATTGTCGGCCCGGTGCAGAACTTCCGCTGGAACATGTCCCCACTGGTCGCTTACAACAATCTCACGCTCGTGGGCAAGCCGGTGCCGATGGGCATGGGGGAGTCATCGGACATTGGCCAGTCCGCGCTCGTCCCGCCCGCTCGCATCGAAGAGTTTTATATGACTTCGGTCTCCCCCGCCGTTTAATCCGGACACACAACTCATGAGCCCGTCTCGTCGCGATGTTCTCAAGGGCCTGGCTGCAACGGCCGCCCTGTCGCTGTACTCCAATGATTTGATGGCCGACATCATCGCCACGTCGCCCAAAGGGCGCGCGGCGGAGTCGAAGTTCAAGGGGCTGGCCGATATCGTGCTCGGTGAAGCCAAGCTCACTGGCTGCACCTATGCTGACGTGCGCTTCACCATGACGGCCAACGTGCCAGGCGGCTCGGCGGTGTTCCGCACCGCGGCCACGGGCGCGGCCGGTGGGCCGGGCGGCGGTGGTGGCGGCGGCGGTGGCGGCGGCGGCGGTGGTGGTGGCGGCGGTGGTGGATTCGCGGGACGCGGTGGTGGCAACGCTGCACGTGGCATTCCGAGCGAAGCCGATCGTAAAGCCGCCGGCTTTGGTGTGCGCGTCGTGCATAGCGGCGTGTGGGGCTTTGCCTCGAGCCCGATTGTGACCGAAGACGAGATTCGTCGCGTCACGCGCGTGGCCACGGAAGTCGCGAAGGCCAGTGCGATTGCCAAACGCACCGACCTCAAGCTGGCGCCCGTACCCGCGTATGTCGCCAACTACATCACGCCGATGGAAAAGCATCCCTCGTCGGTGTCGGTCGTCGACAAGCAGAAGTGGGCCCAGGCCATTGTCGACAAAGCGGGCGCGGTGAAAGGTGTGACGGCCGTGAACGTGAACGCCAATCACGGCTACGAGTGGCGTTACTTCGCGTCGAGCGAAGGTTCCTACATCGAGCAAGAGCTGTTCACCACGTCGCCCACGATGACCGTGACGGCGCGCGTTGGTGATGTCACGAAGACCCGCAACTACCCCGGCGTTGCGTCGGCGGGCGGATGGGAAGTGGCGGAACGCTCCGATTTCCTGGACAGCGCCGAGCGGGTGGCCGAAGAAGCGGTGCAGATGTGCACCGCCAAGCCGCTTGGTTCGAGCGGTCTGCGCGATTTGATTCTGTCGCCGTCGCACGCCATGCTCACCATTCACGAGATCATCGCGCACGCAACGGAACTCGATCGCATCGTGGGCTACGAAGCCAACTACGCCGGCACCAGCTTTGTGAAGCTCAGCGATGTCGGCAAACTGAAGTACGGCTCAAAGTTGCTCAACGTCACGTGCAGCAAGACCGACGATGGCATTGGCTCCACGGGTTACGACGATGACGGTGTGAAGTCGATGGAGTGGCCGCTCATCCGCGACGGCATTCTCGTCGGGCTGCAGACCAACCGCGAAACCGCACATCTCGTGGGCGAAGACTTCAGCCGCGGCTGCACGTTCGGCAACTCGTGGCGCGACTATCCGTTCCTGCGCATGCCGAACATCCACGTGGATCCGGGTCCGGAGAACTCACCCTCGCGCGATGAGCTCATCGCCGACGTGAAGGACGGCGTGATGATTGACGGACGTGGCAGCTACGCGATCGACCAGCAGCGCTTCAACGGCCCGTTCGGCGGCCCCGCGTTGTGGGAAATAAAGAACGGCAAGATCACGCGCATGTGCACGGACGTCACGTACAACGCGATCACCACTGATTTCTGGGCCAATCTCGACGGCATCACCGGACCGAAGGAATATCAGAAATTCGGCACCGGCGGCGATGCGAAAGGACAGCCCACGCAGACGAACTCCATCTCGCACGGTTCGCCGTGGTTGCTCATCCGCAAAATGATGGTGGGGGCAGCGTTCGACTGAGCGTGCGTTACCGCGCCCACAGCGCACAAGGGACGCAGTGCGCCCCTCAGATCGCTGTCTTGCGACTCCCAACCATGCGCAACAAGCCGTTGATGGCCACATGAACAATGGCGTACACCACCATCGCGATAATGATGGGAAACACCAGCGTGTTTCCGCCTTCCGTGCTCGGACTGTCCACAATGCCGCGAAACGGTGCGTAGAACGGATTGGTGATCGTCGAGATGAGCTGCACGAAGCCGTTACTCGAGTTGGCGGCGATCAGCGCCAGCACCAGTCGCACGCCGAGCAACGTGTAGAGCACGTAAAACGCGTAGTCGAGAAACTGCGACCCGCGGGCAGCGGTTCGGGCGTGCGCAATTTTGCGGTCGGTGTGCACCGTTTCGTCGATGGCCGACCGGCGCATGTCTGCCGCAACCTCTGACACGCGCGTACGATCGGTCGCGGAAGACGCGCTGGCCTGTCCGCCGATCTCGGACCTCACTTCGCGACCCACCTGGTCCTTCATCGCGGCAAGGCGTGCAGCTTCGCGGGCATCGGCGGTGGCGACATCGTCTTCGAGCATTGGGACTCCTGAGGTTTGACTGCGTAAGCCGTGATGATGGCCCATGCGGCGTGTCCCCCGCTATTGCCCGTTCGGCCTAGAGCCAGCCACCGTGTGACGCCACCATCGCTCACGTCATCGCGTATACGACAAGGTTCACGACAAACCGCGTGTTGTCCTTGGTACGGAACCGCTTGTTGCGCCAGCTGTAGTCCCACTCACAGCCATAGTCCTGATTGGTGTACACCACGCCGAGCCGCGCATGCCGCTCCACACCACGCACATAACCATGCACGATGTTGTCGCCCCAGCCGTTGAGCTCATGACTGGTTTGCGGCGGCCCGTCAAAGTGAAAGAACGAGCGGTAGACCGCGTGATTGTTGGACAGCTTGGGAAGCGCATCAGTACTACCGAATGTTTTGTGCATTTCCGATTCAAACGACTTGGCATACAGTCCGTTGATGTCGTGGTTGCAATCGTCGGAAAAGAGCAACCCGCCGTTCTCCACGAATCGCAGAATGCCGCGCCGCTCTTTTTCGCTGAAGCGCACCAGCTTGTGTCCGGTCATGAACACGAACGGATACGCGGACAGTTCGCTCGAGTCGGCCGTGATCACCACTTCCTGCTGGTGCACCGGAATGCTCGTGTACTGCAGCACGGTGTCGAGGACGTTCGCGCACACCTTGGGATTGTAGTCCCAATCCCCCGACTCATACCGCAAACGCGCGAAGACGAACTCGTTGCCGAACGCGGACGGCTGCGCGAGTAGCGGCGACGTGACCAATCCGCCCGCGACAAGACCGCCGGCCGTTATGCCGAGCTGGTGCAGAAATAAGCGGCGATCGAGGGGCTGTTGGCTCATGGTCACATCGGGAGACGGTGCGGGGCGCTACTTTCTCAAGAATAACGCATATCCAACCCCCGACGCTGCTCGGCGGCGCGCCTCAGGAGCCCAGGACAATGTCTCGAACCGAATGGTGGCAGCGTGGCCCCGTGCCTGGAGTACCCGATCTCCTGCAGCCTGTAGCGCATATTCTGCGGCAGATCGGCGAGAGCGTGGATGAGCTGGTGGATGGGCTCACGGAGTCGCAGTGGAACGCGCGTCCGGCGGGCGTCGCGTCCGTTGGTTTTCATGTGCGTCATATCGCCGGCGTGGTCGATCGACTCTTCACGTACGCCCGTGGTGAGGCGCTGAGTGAGGCCCAGCATCTGGCGCTCGACATGGAAGGCGATCCGGTCGGGTCGTCAGACATTCCCGTCGTGCGGCAACGGTTGCACGCGATGCTCGACAGCGCCGTCGCCGAGCTGCACACCATCGATCCGGCCATTCTTCACGAGTTC
>JBBRFQ010000075.1:0-16009 GCA_038224035.1 Gemmatimonadales bacterium | reverse complement strand
CCGCTCAGCTCACCGCCAGCGTCGCCCCGGCAATCGCGATGCGATCGCCGGACATCTGCTTCGCCGTGTAGAGCGCCCGGTCCGCGCGCGCGATCCACGACTCCAGGTTCTCTTCGCCGTCGTAGGCGGCGATCCCCATGGACGCCCCCACGGCGAACTCCATGGAGTTGTGCGGCGTGGGCATGAGCCCGATGGTCTCGATCAGGCGCCGCGCCAGCATGTGCGCAACCTTAACGTCGGTGTTGTTGAGCACGACCGCATACTCGTCACCGCCGTAACGGCACACGACGTCTGTCTGACGCAGAAACACTTTGGACAGACACTTCGCCACGTTCACCAGCGTCTGATCGCCCGCCTGATGGCCGTACATGTCGTTTACCATCTTGAACTTGTCGAGGTCCACCATCACGAGCACCACGGGCTGACGCGAGAGTGCATGCATGTGCACGGCACGATGCGCCATCGCATCAAACAGTTTGCGATTGCCGAGCCCCGTGAGCGAATCGGTCGTGCTCTCCTTCTTGGCCTCCTCAAGCTGGTGACCGAGATTCTCGATGCGTCCGGCCAGCGCCTGATACTGCGCTTGCATCTGCGCCTGACGGGCACGGAACGCGTCTTCAATGGCCGAAAGTGCGCCAAGCACTTCCTGCTTGATCTGTCCCGTCTGCAGCCGCGTGATTGCCGTCCGCGCGCGATTGACCTGCGTGTCCGCCACACGATCGGCGTGCTGCTCGGCTTTGACGGCATTGTGTACGGATTCCACCACCGCCCACAGCGCATCACGCAGTTCGGTCACCGCCGTGTCCACGTACCGCGATTCTTCACGGCGATGCTCGGTAAACGTGCGAGCCACACCGTCCCAGTCACGCTCTCGAACACCAAGCGCACCACCGGCGTGATCTTCGACCGGAATGCCAAGCGTCGCATGACGCTGCCAACGCTGCAGCTCCGACGAGATCTGCTCCGCCGAACGGTCCGGCAGCTCGAACGCGTGGCGGGAGAACGCAGTGAGAATGCTGCCGAGCGTGTCCAGCACCAGTCCGACCTCATCCACCCGTCCGTCAACGGTACGCAGCGACAGGCCGTGCGCCGGCGTCGGACGCGACCGCGCCGACAAACCGCCCGGAATGGCCGTCAGACTGTGTGCACTGCCTGGGTCCGCGGCGCCGCGCGGATCGGTCGCACCGGAGACCGTTGCCGGCTCGGGTTTCGCGCCGCCACGATCAAAGCTGAACTTGCGGAAGAACATGAGGCGGGAGGGGTAAGAAGTTGTTGCGTGTGAGTTTCGTCACCTCCCTCGCCAGACTTTAATGCGCGCGGTTAGAACTCCGCTTCCGACAGCGCCATGATCGGTGCCGCGCCGGCCTGGATCTGCGCGAGCAGCGCGTGCGTCTGCGGCATCATGTGGGACATGTAAAAGCGCGCCGTCTTGAGTTTGGCGCCGAGGAACTGCGCATCACCTTCGCTGGCGGCGAGCTTGCGCTGCGCCACAGCGGCCATGTTGAGCCACTGCCAACCGAGCGCGGTGTAACCCATGAGGTGCAGATAGTCGCTCGCGGCCGCTCCCGCTTCGTCCGGATTGGCAAACCCCTTCTCGGCGAGCAGCATCGTGGCCTTCTGCAGCTTCATCAGGGCTTCGCCAACGGGCTTGGCCAGCGCCGCCAGCGTGTCGTCGTCGGCCGCCGCATCGATGTCGGCTTTCACGAGCGAGAAAAAACGGCGCACCAACCGGCCGCCCTCCATGGGCAGCTTGCGCCCGACCAGATCGAGGGCCTGCACGAAGTTCGTCCCCTCGTAGATCTGAGCGATCCGCGCGTCGCGCACGTACTGCTCGACACCGTACTCACGGATGTAACCGTGGCCGCCGAGTGTCTGCAGCGCGAGATTGGTGGCCTCAAACCCGAGGTCGGTGAAGAACGCCTTGATGACGGGTGTCATGAGCGCCACCACATCAGAGGCTTCTTCGCGCGCGGCGGCGTCCGGATGCTTGTGTTCGATGTCGATGAGCATGCCCACCCAATAGGCGAGGGCACGTGCGCCTTCGTTGAACGCCTTGATGCGCAACAGACTCTTGCGCACGTCCGGGTGCACGAGAATCGAATCAGCCGGCTCGGACGGATTCTTGATGCCTGTGAGTGAACGCCCCTGGAGTCGATCCTTCGCGTAGGCGAGCGCGTTCTGATACGCCACTTCCGACAGGCCGAGCCCCTGCATGCCGACGGCCAGGCGCGCGCCGTTCATCATCACGAACATCGCGCGCATGCCCTTGTTCGCCTCGCCCACCATGAAGCCGGTGGCGTTGTCGAAGTTGAGCACGCACGTGGCCGAGCCCTTGATGCCCATCTTGTGTTCAATCGACCCGCACGTCACGCCGTTGCGCGTTCCCGGTGTGCCCTCTTCGGTGGGGAGGAACTTGGGGACGAGGAACATGCTGATGCCCTTTGTGCCGGCCGGCGCATCCGGCAGCTTCGCGAGCACGAGATGCACGATGTTCTCGGTAAGGTCCTGCTCACCGGCGGAGATGAAGATCTTGGTGCCGGTGATGCTGTAGGCCCCGTCGCCCGATGGTACGGCGCGAGTGGTGATGATGCCGAGATCAGTGCCGGCATGCGCCTCCGTGAGACACATCGTGCCCGCCCATGAGCCGTCCACCAGCTTGGGCAGATAGCGTGCCTTGAGCTCGTCGTCGCCGTGGCTCATGAGCGCACTGTAGGCGCCGTGCGACAACCCCGGGTACATGCTGAACGACAGGTTGGCGGAACAGAGCATCTCTTCGAATACGAAACGCACCGCCTCAGGGAGCCCCTGACCACCGTACGCGGGGTCAGACGCGATACCGGTCCAGCCACCGTCGGTGTACTGCTTGTAGGCCTCGCTGAAACCACTGGGCGTGCGCACCGTACCCTGATCGTAGGTGCACCCTTCAGCGTCTCCGCTCTGGTTGATCGGAAACAGCACCTCCTCGCAGACTTTCGCTCCCTCAGCCAGCACCGCATCCACGACGTCCGGCGTGGCCTCTTCGTAGCCGGGCAGTTCGGCGAGACGGGCGATACCGTGGACGTCGTGCAAAAGGAAACGGATGTCGTCGAGCGGGGCACGATACGCAGGCATGAACACCTCGGAGGGAGAACGGACCGGTACGGGACCAGTCGGGCCGGAAATTCAGCGCGGGGGCGTGAGATGCCCCGCGCTGCTGCTTGAACATGCCTGGCGGAGCGACGGTCGACAAGACGCAGATTGCGACGCTGGCGTCACGTTTGGCCGGCTGGGGTCGTCCGTGCACCATCCGCCGCTTTCTGGCGTTAAACTCAGGCAATCGCTACACCGTCCCCTTCGGAGACTGAATGAAACAGTTCTTCACGAGCATCGCGGCCAACCTGGCCACGATCGCCCTGCTCTTCCTGCTTGTATTGATGCTCACGATCGGCCTGATCGCGGCGGCGTCCGGCGACGCGGCGCCCGTCGTGCCCGAGGGTGCCGTGCTCGTGGTAGACCTGTCACAGGCGCTGGCCGATCGGCCGGCGGCTCGTACGCCGCAGAGTTCGTTTGATCGCGCGTTTGCCGATCCGGGTGGGTCCAAGCTTTCATTGCGCGGGGCGGTGGTGGCACTCCAGGAGGCCGCCGAGGATGATCGGATCAGCAGCGTGCTGCTCCGCGGCAACGTGGCCAGCGATGGATTGTCATCCGGCTACGGGGCATTGGTGGAGTTCCGCGAAGCGCTGGCCACGGTAGTGGCGGCCGGCAAGCCGGTGCACGCGTTTCTCGTGGATCCGACGGTGCGGGACTACTACGTGACCAGCGTGGCCAGCACCATCACGATCGATCCCTTCGGCTCGTTGCAGTTCAACGGCCTCTCGGGCACGCAGATGCACTTCGCTGGGTTCCTCGAGAAGTACGGCATCGGGATTCAGGTGAGCCGCGTCGGTAAGTTCAAGGCGGCCGTCGAGCCGTTCACGCGCACCGACATGAGCCCCGAGAATCGCGCGCAAACCCGGCGCTATCTCGAGTCTACCTGGAATGAGATCAAGCGCCGCGTCTCGCAGTCGCGCGAGATGGATACCCTGCGCCTGCAGCAACTCGCCGACTCGGTCGCGCTGTTCACGCCCGACGACGCGCTACGGTTCGGCCTCGTCGATCGCGTCGCGCACTTCGATGTGCTGCTCGCCGATCTCCGCGCGACTACCGGAGATTCCGCGGCCCGCGCACGCAGCGCCGCACGGCCGATGGCGGCCGACTCCGCGTCGGACGCGACGGCGACCCAGCGGGCCGCCGAAGGTGACAGCGCCTCCGCCAAGACGCGTGACGACAGTGCGTCGTCAGCTTCGCCCTTCGCGATCCCGCCGGATGCCATGCCGCAGATTCTGCTGCGCGACTACGCACAGATTGCCGTCGCCCGTCACGACGATTTCACGGCCCGCCGCAAGATCGCCGTCGTGTACGCGCAAGGCGAAATCGTGAATGGCGAGGGCGGCACGGATCAGGTAGGCGGCACGGCGTTCGCGCGGGAGTTGCGATCGCTGCGCCGCGACCCATCGGTGCGTGCGATCGTGTTGCGGGTGAACAGCCCGGGCGGCAGCGTGGTCGCGTCGGAGGAAATTCAGCGCGAACTCGTGCTGCTGAACACAGAGAAGCCGGTCGTGGTCTCCATGGGCACCCTGGCGGCCTCGGGTGGCTACTGGATTGCAACGGCTTCGCGTCACGTCTTCGCGCAACCGACCACGCTCACGGGCTCGATCGGCGTGTTCGCGATCCTGCCCAATCTCGAAGGCATCGCCGAGAAAAACGGCATCACCATGGACACGGTGACCACGGCGCGGTACGCCGACATGTTCTCCATTGCACGGCCGCGCACCAACGCCGAGCTCACCATCATTCAGCGTGGGATCGATCAGGTCTACGATGCCTTTCTCGCGCGTGTCGCGAGTTCGCGCAACCTGCCCATGGACTCCGTGCGCGCCATCGCGGAGGGACGCGTCTGGTCTGGCGAGGACGCGTTCACCCTCGGTTTGGTGGACGAGATCGGTGACCTCGACGACGCCATCGCCCATGCCGCCGGACTGGCCGATCTGGGCGACGATTACGGTTTGATGGAGTTGCCCAAGGTGCAGGGCGCCGCCGACATGCTGCAGAAACTCTTCGACGATTCTCCGCCCCCCGTCGTGGGGTCGCTGCGCGGTGCGCTGGGCTTGGGAGCGGCGAATGCCGGACCGCTGGCCGCGGCGGAGGCGTGGAGCCGCTCCGCGTCGCGTCAGGGGCCCACCGCCGATGCGCTGCGCTCGATGGTGCGCCAGCTTGGGTCCCTGTTGCAGCTGGATGATCCACGCGGGATCTACGCGCGCATGCCGTACATCATCCAGCTGCAATAGCCAACGAACTACGCCGTCATACACGTGAAAGGTTGGTTCATCGGGACACTGCAGCACGACCTCGTGCAATCGGAGACAGTCAGGAGCGGCACGACGGATCTGCCGCCGACGCCAGTCCTGCTCCGGATGTCGAGGGACTGCGAAGCGTTCCCGTGACGCCCACGAGTGGGCCTCAGCGCGGTCGCAGCACCAGGCGATGCGCTGCGGCCCGCTCCACTGCAGCTCGGCTATATAGCAGCGGAAAGTACTCACCGCGTCCGTACGACTCCGCAAGATTTGCGTAGAACGGGCTACCCGGTTGTCCTGATTGTCCGGGCACATTCGTGGCCACCGAGGCGTCGAGATCGCCCAGATCGATAATCTCACGAAAGGTCGCCCCCACGGCGGCGACGAAGCCAGCGCCGCCGTGCCGCTCCACGGCCGGAATATCGTACGCACGCACGAGGGAGTGCGGCAGCTCACTGCGATTGAGGCGACCCCAGCGCCACTGCGCAGGATCGTTCCCCTGCGCCTCGCGAACCGCCGCGAGCCCGGAGCGGATCGCGGCCGTGAGCAGCGCCCGTCGCCGAGGGTCCGGCGTGGTCGCGGCGCGAGCGTCGGCCGTCAGAGCGCGCGAGACGAAGCGGTACACCACCGCGGCTTGACTCTCGCGGCGATGCTGCGCGTCCCATTCGGCGAGCAGCGCACGCGCGAACTCCACGTCGGGATCGTCCGCGCGCCAGTCGCGAAACAGCGGGAGATCGCGCGCCGCCGTTGCGGAATACGCGTCGTGTTGCAGCGCTTCCATGTCGCGCATCGTGAATCCGGTGCGCGCCGAAAACACACTTGCCAGACGATCGAATCGTTCGCGTGCCGGTCCGTTTTTGAAGAAGAGCGGTGGATCGTATCCATCGGGATGAATGTCGTGATTGGCCGTCGCAATCCATCCACGCGCGGGATTGAGTTCACGCGGCAGGTCGTCACGGAAGCCGTCCCACTCATATGCTCCGCTTCCCGGCACCGGCAATCGCCCGTGCCAGTTGGGCCGGTTCGGTGACAACGCCGACGCCTGCCACGCAATGTTCCCCGCCGTATCGCCGCAGATCATGTTCTCCGTGGGCGCTTTGTAGTATCGCTGTGCATCGAGAAACGCTGCACAATCGTTGAGCGCGTGATATCGAAGCGCGCCGAGATAACCGGCGCTGCCCGGCTCGTGCGCCGTACTGCGCAGGGCGTACGCGAGGCCACGCGCGCTGTCGTGGTAGAACACCGGACCGTGACGCGTGAATCGATGTCGCACGACCACCGGAGATGCGTCGCGCACGCGAATGGTGTCCAGCACCTCGCGCATGGGCTCCCACGCATCACGAAACCGTACTTCACCGGCGTTGGCCGGATTCACCCGCTCCACGTACACGTCCGATTGATCGGTGCCCACAATCGTGAGCCCCCAGGCGATGCGGCCATTGTGTCCGATCGCGACGCCCGGCAACGGCGCTTCCGTCGCGCCCACCACATCCCAACCCGGCGCGGTGAGATGCACCAGATAACGAATGGACGGATTGGCCACGTTACGGTGCGGATCGTTCGCCACGATCACCTTGCCTGACGCCGTCATCGTGCCGCTCAAGACCCAGTTGTTGCTGCCCGGTGAGTCTTCCTGCACGCCGAGATTTTCCGACGGCGTCGCATCGGCGAGCGCGCGATAGCGCGGCAACAGCGGAGGCCGTACTTCGCCGGTGCGCAGCGCGCTCAACGACGCGAGTACCGCCGAGTCGATGGCCACCGCGTCGAACGAATCGGGGAGTACCAGATCCCGATACGGCGACGGGCGTGCTTCGCGGTTCGCGCGCTCCAGGCCAACGCGTGCCACATGGCGGGCGAGTGTCAGCTCACTGCGTGCGTCGGCCACGGGCATCGCGGTCTGCGTACGCAGCAGCGCAATCTCGGCCGTCCACGGCTGTGGCCGGAGCCCCGTGAGCACAAACTCCACCGGCAGCTTGTCCCCGGCCTGCGCGATGTACGCGTTCACGCCGGCCGCGAACGCGTCGAAGAGGCGACGCCCCTCCGGATGATAGTTTCGCCACTCGCGCTCATCCCACGGACCGCGATAGCGCAACAATCGGGCGAGTGCATCGTGACGCACGTACGCGGATCCCATGATCTCGGCGAGCGATCCCTCCCACGTGCGGCGATACATCTCCATCTGCCACAGCCGATCCTGCGCCTGAATGAAACCCTGTGCGAAAAAAAGGTCGTCGGTATTGCGCGCGTAAATATGCGGTACTCCCCACCGATCACGGATCACTTCCACCGTGTCGCGCATGCCCGGCAGTGCGAGTGCCCCATCAATCGGCGACAACGCGGCGCGCGCCAGCGAGTCGAAGGAGTCCTGAGGCGCGGGCAGCGCGCCGAGCAGAACCGCGAGGCCGAGCGTGGTGACCGCGAGACGATATCGTGTGCGCATGTCGGCGATTGTACTACCGATTGACCGGCGGCGCGAGTCTGGGGTACCTGAGGGAGATTCCCGGAGCCTGTGGCCGCGATAGTTTTCGCTGCACAGCCATTCTCCGCTCATTTTCCCTGCCGTGATGCCCGCCTCTCTCGTTCAACAGTCGCACACTCCGCGCGTCGCCATCGCGGCGTCGCTCTCGGCGCTGCTCGGGCTCGCCTTCGCGCCGGTGCTCCCACATCAGGGACGTGTTGCCGCGCAGGACTCGGCCTCGCGGACCCCCGCGGTCGCTCCAACCAAGGCCGGTCCCGTCTGGCCCGTGGCGATGCCCGCGCCGCTGCCCGGCTCCATTCTGCCCGCCAAACGCATTGTCGCGTACTACGGGAATCCGCTCTCCAAGCGCATGGGAATTCTCGGCGAGCTGCCGGTCGAGCAAATGCTTGCGCGTCTCGATACCGAAGTAGCTGCCTGGAAGCGAGCGGATCCAGCTACTCCGGTGCAACCGGCGTTGCACCTTGTCGCCATGGTGGCCCAGGCGAGCGCCGGCAGCGATGGCAAGTATCGCACGAAAATGGCCGACACGCTGGTGGAGCGCGTCCATGGCTGGGCCAAACGGCGCAACGGGATTCTCTTTCTCGACCTGCAGATCGGACTGAGCACCATTCAGGCTGAGGCACCGCGATTCGAGAAATTTCTCATGCGCCCCGATGTGCATCTTGGCATCGATCCCGAGTTCGCCATGAAAAACGGCGCACTGCCCGGCAAGCGTGTCGGCACCTACGACGCCGCCGAGATCAACTGGGTGATCAACTATCTCGCGGAGCTGGTCACCAAACACAATCTGCCACCGAAAGTGCTCGTGATTCACCGCTTTACACAGCGCATGGTCACCAACACGGATCGCATCAAGCTTGACCCACGCGTGCAGGTGGTGATGCACATGGACGGCTGGGGCGCACCCAAGCTCAAACGTGACAGCTACAAGGCCTACATCTACAACGAGCCCGTGCAGTTTACCGGCTTCAAGATTTTCTACAAGAACGACACGCGCAAAGGCAGTTCGCTCATGAACGCCAGCGATCTTGTCGCCCTCACGCCAGCTCCGCTGTACATCCAGTACCAGTAGTGCCGCGCTCGCGCGTCCCGAGGCGTGGCGCGCGCGGCGCTAGCGCGCGGTGATGCGCATTCCGGCAAAAATGGTGCGCGGAGGCGCCGGTTCGTAGAAGCGCCCGCGCGTGGCGTTCACCAGCACCGCGCTGGCAAAGCGCCGGTCGAGCAGATTGTCCACGCCAATCACCGGCGCCGCCGACCACCCGCCAGCCAATGCAACAGCGTCGCCACCAAACCGCAGGCCAACACTCGTCCACCCATCGGCCCGCTCGGTGCCCGCATCATTCACCGTGACCGACGAGGCCAGCGCCACATCGGCCGTCGCAAACCAGCGTCCGGCGCGCAGGGTCGACCATCCCTGCAGTTGGTGCGCCGGAATGCCGGGCACCACATTGCCGTCAAAACGCACGCCGCTCACTTCGTAATCGGTGAAACGGAACCGCGACGCCGTGTACGACATACCGACATCACCGCGACCAACGAGCGTGCGCGCACTTGCTTCCAGGCCACGACGCGCCGTACGTCCGGCATTCCGGAACGCGCGACGGCCCGGCGCATCGGGCACGTCGAACGGAATGAGTTCGTCCCGTGTACGCGCTTCGAACACGGCCAGCTCCAGCCATGTGCGCGTGCCCACGAGCCCGCGTGCTCCCGCCTCGAAGGTGCGCGTGCGCTGTGGCGAAAGCGCGCCGTTGAGTCCGGCCGTCCCGTCCACCTGCGTCGTGAGCTCAGTCACCGTGGGTGTCTCAAACGCAGAGCTGAACGTGGTATACAGCGAGACCGACGGACGCACACGCCACGTGACGCCAAGCATCGGATTCAGTGCGGTTTGACCTTCTTCGCCGCTGTCATCGCGATCAGTGCCGGTCACGAACCGATCCGTGAGACGAAAACGGATCTGATCAAAGCGAAGCGCAGCACTGACTTCGAGCAAACGCGGCAGGCCGAGTTCGTAGCGCACAAACGCGCCTTCGGACTGCACGACCTCGCGTTGATCCAGACGCAGCGTGCCGCGTTCGGCGGCTCCGGCCGGACATCGCACCGACGTGACCTGCCCCACGCAGTTCTGAAAGTTCTTGCGGTCGTCGCCAACCGACTGGATGTCAACGCCGGCCGAGGCGCGGCCCGTCAAACCCTGCCACTGCATGGACGATGTGCCGCGCACCCACAGTCCCATGTTCTGTCGCTCCACCGCGACCACCGCGAACGGCAACGGGTTATCGAGATCACGCGCCCCGAACCACGCAGCCATCGCGAGCCCATCGTCCGTCGTGCCCTGCTCAGCGACCACACCCACCTGCGCGTGACGCACCGTCTTGCTCGCGCCGCGTGTGATGTTGAGCGAATCCGGCAGCCGCACATCACGCGCCAACTCGGCGGCCGTCAGCGCACCGGGATTCTGCGCGAGCGGCATGTCAAATCCGCTTACCAGCAGCCGGAGCCGCGTCTTGCTCACCGTGCCTTCGGCGCGCACAAATCCACTCGTCGCTTCCTGTCTCGCGTACGTGCGCGGGCCGTCTGTGCGCGTATGCGTCACACTGGCCAACCATGTGCTCGTGTTGCCCAGTTCGGGCGCGTGTGTACCCGACGCGAGAAACTGCGCCCGACGCGCACCACCACCGTCCCACACGCGCGCGTGCGTCGACCACGGCACCGTGGCCGCATCACGCGTCCTGAAGTCGAGCACGCCGCCCGCCGCGTTGCCGTACAGCGCCGCCGCCGTCCCGCGAATGGCTTCGACGCTCCCGATCGTCTCGAGATCAAGCCAATCCATGGGCGTCTGCCCATCGGGGAGTGTGATGGGAATGCCATCGCGCAACACCTTCACGCCACGAACCCCGAATGCGCTGCGGGCGCCAAAACCGCGCACGGCGATTCGTGCATCCTGCGTGGGATTGTTACGCGGTTGCACCTGCACGCCGGGAATGGAGAACAACAAGTCGCTCACACCGGTGCGACGTAGCTGCGGACGCAGGCTGTCCGGGAAGACGCGACTGATCGCGAAGGGGAGATCCAGCACCGAACGATCCGCATCGCGCGCGATCTGCACGCGCACCGGTTGAATCGTAGGCATGATGCGCCCGGTATCGGCCTGCGCCGACAGCCCGAGCGCAACCAGCGACAGCAGGGAACAGGCAGCGACGACACGCTTGGCCGCGAAGGCCAACGGTGCGCAAGACAAAACGACGAATGGTTGAGTCACTCCGCATTCAAGCGCAGCGCACTGCCGTTGGCAACAGCCCGGCGCGCGTCGACCAGTCTACGGCGCGCGCGTACAGGAGGGCGGCGCGGGAGCCGATGGCGGATCGATGAGCTGGCCAACGCGATCGCACGTCATTCCCGTGGCTTGGTCGCGCAGCTGCAGGTACCAGTGCGACGCAGTGGCATTCGACCGCACGACCGTCACGCTGGCCGGCAGCGTTGCGCCGGTCTCGGCCAGCTCGCCCCACAGGGCAAAGCGGGAGTGCTGGGTGTGGAACTCCATCTGCTGCAGCGATGCCCGGCCAAGCATCGTCCCGATCTGCGCTTCCGAGGCAGTCAGCGACAGGGACATGCGCGCGCCAAACGCGACCAGCGCGATGGTCACCCCAGCCGCCGTCGCCACCAGGAGGGCGATGAGTCGCTCTTCGTTCGCGCTGCGCGATCTCGTCGAGCGGACCGGAGACACCGCCGAGACCGTGCGCAATCGCGGCGTGGCCGCATTCCCGCCGGTGGCAACTCCGGGGGAGTGCGCGGGCGGCTCGCGCGTCGCGGGACGCCCTCCGACGGGCGACGCCGGACGCGGCGACAATCCCCACGGGACGGTCACCGCGCGTGCCGCGGCAAGCGAGGACTTGGGTGAACCCGAAGAGGACGCGGACATACCGGATCTTAGGCCGGGAGAACCGCGCCCGAAATAGCATGACTGGCAACTTTGTCACAGGGCTGGCCCGCCTGCGCCCGAGAGCGCGACCGTGCGCGTACGCGCATATTCGTCGCGTCCGGTCCCGTTCTCTCCCTCCATCACACGTCGCGCGTATGCCGAACAGCGTCATTGGCGAGTTTCTCGGTACGTTTCTGCTCATCCTGCTCGGCAATGGTGTCGTGGCCGGCGCGTTGTTGGAAAAATCCAAAGCCTTCGGCGCGGGCTGGCTGGCGATCACCACGGGATGGGCGCTGGCCGTGTTTGTCGGTATCACGGCGGCCACTGCGGTAGGAGCGCCGGGTGAACTCAACCCCGCCGTCACCCTGGCAAACATGCTGAGCGGCGACCGCACGACCATCGATGGTGTCTGGCACATGGGTGCACAGCTGTGTGGTGCGATGATCGGCGCCGCGGCGGTCTGGCTGCATTACCTGCCGCACTGGCGCGAGACCGCTGACGCTGACGCCAAACGCGCCTGCTACTTCACCGCACCGGCGATCCGTCAGCCGTTCGCCAATCTGCTTAGCGAGGTGATCGGGACGTTCGTGCTGGTGCTTGTCGCGAAGTCCATCGGCAGCGCGGGCGTCGCCGGAGCAACGCCGGCGACCAACCTCGGCGCGATCCTGGTTGCCGCGCTCGTCTGGGGCATCGGCCTCTCGCTCGGGGGCACCACGGGCTACGCGATCAATCCGGCCCGTGACCTCGGACCGCGACTCGCGCACGCGCTGTTGCCGATTGCCGGCAAGGGTCACAGCGACTGGAGCTACGCGGCCGTGCCCGTCGTGGGTCCGCTGCTGGGGGCCGCGCTGGCCATCGGGGTCTGGCGGCTCGTCGTCTCGTAAACTGCGGCGGCACCGGACGTTTCCCTTGCTCTGGATACGCCCCCGCACTATTCTTCTATATGGTTGAACACTCAACAAATCGAACGCCGTGTTGACGCTGGCCTTCGCGGTGGTCATCGGCATCGCACTCGGCATGCTCGGCGGCGGCGGTTCGATTCTGACGGTCCCGGTCTTCACTTATGTCGCCGGTCTCGATCCCAAAGTGGCGATCGCCGCCTCGCTGCCCGTGGTCGCCATCATCAGCGCGTTCGGAGCACTGGGGCACTGGCGGGCCGGCAATGTCGAGTTGCGGACCGCGTTCACGCTCGGCGTGTTCACGATGATCGGGGGGTTTGCCGGTGCACGCGGGGCGCAGTTTCTCTCGGGTCAGTCACAGATGCTGCTCTTCGCGGCCGTCATGATTGCGGCCTCCTTCTCGATGTTGCGCGGCGCCAGCATGGGCCCCGTCGTCGGTCCGGCCGCGCCGCGCCTGCCAACCATGCGCATTGCGCCGCTGGGGCTTGGCGTGGGCGTGTTGACGGGACTCGTGGGCGTGGGCGGCGGGTTTCTCATCGTGCCGGCGCTGGTGCGTCTGGCCAACCTGCCGATGCGTGTGGCCGTGGGCACGTCGTTACTCGTGATCGCCATGAATGCGACCGCGGGCACAGTGGGGTATCTCGGTCAGGTATCGATGCCCATCAAACTGCTGCTGCCATTCACGCTCATCGCACTGCTCGGCACCGCGATCGGCACTGGCGCCGCGCAGCGCGTACCGCAAGCAACACTACGGCGTGGTTTCGCCCTGCTGCTGCTGGTGGTCTCGGGATTCATTCTGTATCAGAATCGCGCGGTGATTGAGGGCGCGCCGACGCGAAGGGCGCCTGACCGCCTGGATTCCGCTGTCGTCAATCCTCCCGGAGAGGTGTGAAATGTTTTTCAGACAGTTCTACGATCAGCCACTCGCGCAGGCCAGTTACATGATCGGCTGCCAGGCCACCGGCGATGCCATTGTCGTGGACCCGCTGCGCGACGTGCAACCGTACCTCGATGTCGCGGCCACCGAAGGGTTGCGGATCTCGCACGTCACCGAGACACATATCCATGCGGACTTCGTATCGGGAGCGCGCGAGCTCGCCGCGCGAACCGGCGCGCAGTTGTACCTGTCCGCCGAAGGCGGCGAAGACTGGCAGTATGCGTTTGCTGCGGCTGACGGCGCCACCCTCGTGCGACATGGCGATGTGATCAAGGTCGGCAACATCACGCTCGACGTACTGCACACACCGGGACACACCCCCGAGCATCTGTCATTCGTGGTCACTGACAATCCCGCCGCAGCGGGCGCGATGGGAGTGCTCACTGGAGACTTTGTCTTTGTGGGCGACGTGGGCCGTCCGGATTTGCTGGAAAAAGCGGCCGGGGTAATGCATACGATGGAGGCCGGCGCGCGCACCTTGTTTCACTCGCTGGAGCTGTTCCGCGGCTTGCCGGATCACCTGCAAGTGTGGCCGGGCCACGGTGCGGGCTCAGCGTGCGGCAAAGCCCTCGGCGCGGTGCCGTCTTCGACGGTGGGCTATGAAAAACGCGCGAACTGGGGCGTTGGGACGACGAACGAACAGGAGTTCGTGCAGATGGTGCTGGACGGACAACCCGAACCACCGGCGTACTTCGCGCACATGAAGCGCATCAACCGCGAGGGGCCGCGCGTGCGTGGCGGCATCCACGCGCCGCCGCTGCACACGACGGCAGACTTGCACTCCGTCGTCGAAGCGCACGCCTGGATCGTTGATCTGCGCGCCGCCTCCGCGTTCGCCGCCGGACACGTTCCCTCGGCGCTGTCCATCCCCTACAGCCGCAGCTTCATCACGTGGGCCGGTTGGCTCCTGCCGTACGACGCGGATGTCTGGTTGCTCACCGATCAGACCGCCGTGGGCGATCTCGCGCCCAAGGTAATTCGGGAGGCGGTTCGCGACCTCGCGATGATCGGCCTTGATCGTATTGCCGGTTGGTTTGATGCAACGGCACTCGCGGGTTTCGAGACCGCCGGCCGCTCATTCGCCTCCGTGCCGCAGCTTGACGCGACGACGTTCGCGACACGACGTACACACGAATCGCTGCAACTCGTGGACGTGCGCGGTGCCACGGAGTTCGACGCGGGTCACCTGCCCTCGAGCATCAACATTCCCGTCGGCCTGCTCGCGCGATCGCTCACGCAGCTTGACGAGCAGCAGCCGGTGGTGGTGCAGTGCCAGAGCGGTGCGCGATCAGCGATTGCCGCGAGCGTGCTGATGCGCGCCGGTCGCCATGATGTCTTCAACCTGGTCGGTGGCTACGCGGCCTGGCGTGATGCGGGCTTGCCGATCGAGCGCGCAGCCGGAGTCGCCGTATGAGCAAGACACGACGCCGTGCGACCAAGGTGCTGTCACCAGGCATGCTCCACGAAGTCTCGGAACGATTTAAAGCGCTCGCCGAGCCCACGCGACTGGCGCTGCTGCAGTCGTTACAGGAAGGCGAACAATCGGTGGGTGATCTCGTGGCGCGCACCGGGCTGTCCCTGCCGAACGCGTCCAAACAGCTCCAGCAACTGCATGCGGCGGGCTTCATCGCTCGGCGCAAAGACGGATTGTTTGTGTACTACTCGCTCGCCGATGACGACGTGCTGGCGTTGTGCGATCTCGTCTGCAGTCGCGTGCTCCGCGACGTCAAGGCACAGGAGCGCGCGCTGCAGGTACGTTAGGCACTCACGTCGTCGAGTCCGTGCCCCACAGGATTCGCTCGGCCAGATGATCGCTCACCACACGCCGCACGGCGGGCGAGCCAAGCCGCAACGCGTCGACAGCGGCCAGCAGCTCGTGCAACCGGGGGTCACGCTGCGACACGCGCGCGGCGGCCGGGAACAGCGGCACCAGCATGTCTCCGCGCACGGTCCCGCTCTCGTCCGGCCACACCAGCGGACGCATCGTGTCCGGCGCTGATTCTGCGGTCAGCAGGGCCGCAATCGGCGAATGCGACCAGGCCGTGGCCAGACCGGTCACCTCGGGTCCGCGCATCGGCGGAAACGCGTAGCGCACCCCGTGCAACAGGAACTCTCGCAGCGCGGGACGTGCCACTGTGCGACTGCTTGCACGCAAGAGTCCGGCCGACTGGAGCCGAGCGACACCGCGATGCACCGCGCTTGTGCTCGTCGCCAACGCGTCGGCTAGTGGCTCGTAGCGTTCTTCCGCTTCCAGCAAAAGACGCAGGGCGACCGCGACATCAAACGGTCGCAGCGTTGGTTGCGATGGCACGCGGGGTCGGACCATTCGAATGACCGCAGAAAAAACGTGAATGTTGAGGAGGCGTTCCACAAACTACCGGCGGAGCCATCCTGCGCCATGGT